>JAOTUY010000054.1 GCA_029863625.1 Acidimicrobiia bacterium | reverse complement strand
CAGAAAAGCCGAGATCCCCTGTGTTTACAGGGGATTTCGTTCGTAGCGGGGGCAGGATTTGAACCTGCGACCTTCGGGTTATGAGCCCGACGAGCTACCAGACTGCTCCACCCCGCGTCGTTGCTCGATAAGTGTACGTCGACCCCAGGGCTACCGCAAAGACGTAGTGGGTGTCTGCGCACTCCCCCTCAGGGAACCGTTCCAACCTGCCGATCGTCTGAGGGACATGCGGAAATGGATCACCTTCACAGCGTTTGCGCTCACCCTGGCCGCCTGCGCTCCTCTCTACGACGGCACCTTCGGCCCGACCACGAGCCCACCGGATGAATCTCCCGCGGCCGACCTGGCGGACGCCCGGGTCCGGTGGGCGTCGTTCGGAGCAGGCGACTACGCCTACCAGTTCACCAACGATTGTGGAGAGTGCGATCCCACTGCCAGGTCCCCGCGACGGATTGCCGTTCTCGACGGGCGAGTGCTGGCCGTCCACGGGACCGACCTGCTCACCGTTGAGCAAGTGTTCGAGAGCATCGAGCAAGCATTGGACGCCGGACGCCGGGTTGAAGTGTCGTACGACCCGGAGACCGGGTTGCCCCGAGACGTCCAGATCGACATGGACATGCGTCCCGTCGATGGAGGAACTCACTGGACCCTGGACATGCTGACCAGTTTCTCCCCGGTTGATTCGGCTGAGGGGCTGCGAGCAGCGCGCTTGCTTTGGGCGGCTCAAGGGCTCAACAACTACCGCTTCCTGATGAAGGTTGAGTGCGATTGCCCGGAGAACGGAACTTTCGATGTCAAGGTCGTAGATGATCAAGTCGTCGATGTGATTCCACTCGATCCCGAAGCAGAAGCCAGTTCCGTCACACCGGTGACGATGAACCGGACGTTCGACGACCTCGAAGAGTGGTTCACTGATAGGAAGACCCTCATCGACGAGGGAATCCTCGACCTGGACGTGCGGGTCGACCCGGTGATGGGCTATCCCCGCTGGATGCATATGGACGCGGCTTTCCCCGACGAGTACTCCGCCCGGCCCTTCACCGCAGTGGTCACCATGGAACTTGTCGGCCCGCTCGACCCAACCGAATTCTCCCCAAAGCCTGACCCCGACGATCTGGCGGCAATCCAGCTAGCGCGGAGCTTGTGGAAGGCAAGCGGGATCACCGACTACCGCTACACGCTGACGGTCCATTGCGAATGTCCGCAGGAGCACACAGGTCCATTCGAAATCACAGTGCACGGCCAACGGATCACCTCGGCCACCTGGAACGGCAACCCACTCGGCCCCGATCAGGGCACCACCTACGCCGTCGATGAGGTGTTTACGATGATCGACCATGCCGTCCAGGACGGCATCGACGTCGACGTCACCTACGACCCGGTCCTCGGCCATCCCCAATTGGTGATCATCAACGTTGAAGCCGTGGCTGTCGACGGAGGCTTGGCTTTTACGATCGACAACCTCATCCCCCTCGACCGCCAGGGTGGGCTTGCCGGACAGGCAGTGGCCGGCCCCACCTGTCCGGTACAAAAAGACCCGGCCGCAGGGGTCTGCGCCGACCGACCGGTGGATGGGGCGGTGCTGCTGGTGTTCAGCTTCGGTGACACCGAAGTCGCCCGAATTACCACCAACCAGAACGGTTACTTCCGAATCTCGCTCGACCCGGGGTACTACCGCATCGAACCTCAACCGGTAGCAGGCCTGCTCGGCACTGCCGTACCCTTCGAGCTGGAGGTCATCGCCGGCATCACCGACGAGGTGACCATCACTTACGACACCGGGATCCGCTGAACCGAACTTGCGTGAGAAACCTGCCCATCGCGCAACAAAGTCACGCCAGAACGAAGAATCAGTTGGTAGTGAGCTCGCCCAGCAGTTCCATAGCCCGGGTGATGAGCTGGCGGGCATCCGCGATCCTCTGCTGGTACAGGCCCAGATCGCCGCTCTGTAGGGCAGCGTCGGCTTCGGCGAAGGCTTGATCGGCTCGCTGCAAGAGTTGTTCGATGTCGCCACTGATGTCGACGGTGCCCGGTTCGGTCGGGGTGACTTCCCCGCCGAATACCTCGGCCAGGGCCTGGGCGAGTGTCTCCCGCATCACGATCCGGTCGTTGAAGACCACCACCACGCGCTTGAACTCGGGCAACGGGTCCTGTGAGCCCTGCAGATAGATCGGCTGGAAGTACACCACCGACTCGTCGATCGGAACCACCAGCAGGTTCCCCTGAATCACGTTCGAGCCCTGCTGATTCCAGAGCGTGAACTGCTGGGAGATATCCGGGTTCTGGTTGATGCGGGCGCCCACCTGGGCAGGGCCGTCCACAAAGGCGGTGCGAGGCAGGCGGTAGTCGATGATCTGCCCGTAGTCCTCGGGTCCGCTCTTCGCCACCATAAACGAAGCCATGTTGGGTCGATCAACCGGGTTGAAAGGTTGGAGAATCAGGTAGGACAAGGCGTCCTCTTCGGGAAGGCTCATGAGTAGGTAGTAGGGATTGATCGGCTTGAAGTCGGGGTCGAAGGCTCTCCCGCGCAGAATCTCCTCGCGCTGGGCGTTGGAAGGATCGCGGGGGATCTCCCAGGCGTCCTCTTCCTGATAGAACGTGGCCGGGTCGGTCATGTGGTACAGCGAGTACATGTCGCTCTGCACGCGGTACATGTCTTCCGGATATCGCAGATGCTCAATCAATTGCGACGACATTGAGGTCCCGTCCACGAATAGCTCCGGGAAAATGCTGCGGTAGGTTGTGATGATCGGGTCCGTCGGGTCGACCACATAGAACTTCATGGTGCCGTCGTAGGCGTCCACGGTGGCTTTCACAGAGTTGCGGATGTAGTTGAAGACATTGGGGAGAGTTCCCCTACCGTTTGCCAACCGGAAGAAATCGGCCGGTGCCGCATACGGATAGCGGTCGGAAACGGTGTACATGTCGACGATCCAAACCAACCGTCCGTCGATGACGGTCATGTACGGATCGTTATCGGCGTAGAGGAACGGGGCGGCCTTGCGAAGCCGATCGGCGACGTTGCGGACCATCAATACCCGGCTTTCCGAGGTCAGCTGGTTGGAGAGCAAGGAGTTGAGATCGCTGTACCGCAGGGCGAACGCGGCTCGGCGGAGGATGTTACCCATCTCCACGCCGCCGGCGCCGTCATAGTTGTTGTACGAGACCGACTGGCCTTCGGCGGTGAGCGGGAAGTCGACCTCTTGCTGCTTGGAGCCGACAATGACAAACCGGTCGGTGCTGTATCCCTCTCCGAAGTAGACCCTGGCCTGCTCATCGATGGCCACGCTCGGATCCTGGGCTTGAGGGGGCACATCCTGGACCAGAAACGCCGGTTGGCCCTGAGCCGGATCGACCGTATTGGCCGGACTGAGCACCGCGCCAAACCCGTGCGTATAGACCAGATGCTCGTTCACCCAACCCTGGATGACATCAGCGTCTTCCGCCAGCTCGCGGGTGGCGACCATCACCTGGGTGAGCTGACCGTCGATCGTATAGCGATCAACGTCGACGTTATCGAGGCTGTAGTAGGTGCGGATCTCCTGGAGCCGGCTGTAGGTCTCCGTCAGCACCGCAGGGTCCCACAGGCGGACGTTGTTGATGGTCGGCTGATTAGCCTCGATTCCCTCGAAGTTGAGAACAGCGGACGCGGCGAACTGCCGGACCTCGATCTTGTCCAACCCATACGACTTGCGGGTGAATTCGATCGCATTATTGATGTACGGCTGTTCCTTGTTGAGCTCATCGGGAACGACACTGAAACGCTGCACCGCCGCCGGGATGATCCCGGCCACGATGATCGACATGGCCAACCAGCCGCCGACCGCCACGATCGGCAGCGTCCACCCTCGCCGCCGGATGTTCCACAGCAGCAGGGCCGCCGCAAACAGCGATATCAGGGCAAGCAGGGTGAGGGCAGGCAACTGAGCTTTGACGTCCGTATAGCTGGCACCGAACACAACGCCCCGCGTGGAATACAGGAGGTCAAACGAGTCGAGCCGGTAATCGGCCGCCTTGAGTACGGCCAATCCCGCCACCAGCACGGATAGGTGGGCCTTGACACCGGGACTGACCTGTGGGGCACGACCCTGGCGGAGCCGGATTCCACCGTTGAGGTAGTGCAGGGCCGCGACCAGGATGGTGGTCAGAACCAGCAGCTGGAAACCCCACGAATACAGATCGCGCAGCAGCGGCAGCTGAAAAACGTAGAAGGAAAGATCCCGGCTGAAAATCGGGTCGGCGGTCCCAAACGGGGTGCGGTTGAAGTACAGCAAGATGTGTTCCCACCAGGCGGCCGCGCCGAGACCGACGAGGATCCCAAACAGGACGGCCAGAGCGAGCCTGACTCGGCGGATCCTGGGCTCTACCCATTGCTGGAACCGTTCGACGATCTCCTCCTCGGGGCTGGCTTCGATCAACTGGAACCGGGGAGAGATCCGATCGATGAAAACCAGATTGATCCACAGAAGCAGGAACGCCAGGATCGACGCCACCACGGCCGGTGCCACCCGAGAAACCAGCAGAGTCGACCAAACGGAGCTCAAGCTCACGGACTGGAACCACAGGAAGTCGGTCCAGAAAGTGGCCAATCCCCGCAGGGTGAGCAGCAGTATCACGACGATGACGATGGCGATAGTCAGTCCGCGCCGGTTGGTCCTGGGTCGGTACGGGGTTGGTTCTCGGCTGATCACCTCGTCATTCTATGAGCAGGCTGCTGATTAGCCGATTCGAGATCAGAGAAATCTGGGAAATGCCGTTGCCTAGATCGGTGGCGGTCGCCCTGTTCAACTATGCAGGAACCAGCGTGCAGCCGCAATCGTCGTGGGCCGGAGGCTCCGTGACGGCGTCCTCGAACACCGAACCAAGCGGAATTCCGCCGGCTTCGACAGCTTCCCGGCAGATGGTACATCCGCGGCCTGCTACCAGCCAGCGCGACGCACGCACCCCGGCCGCGCTGAACCCGTCGAGAAGACCCCGGTGATAGGCCCCCGAGGAGATATCGCGGACCCGCCTCTCCGCCTCATCTGTTCGCCAGGATCGATACACACGGGAGAGGCTGGCTGCCAGCTGACGGGGTCCGTAGCCGTCCCGGTGCGACTCGGCCAGTGCTTCCGAAACGGCCGCGGTGAGCGCCTCAGCGAATCGGCCGGCCCACTCAACAGGATCCCCCTGCCGATCTCCATCAAGGACCAGATCCGCATCGGTCACCTCAACGGAAGCGGACCACCCGGCCGCATAGCCGTCCTCGAGCAGCTCGCCGAAATATCCAACCAGCCGGTCTGCAAGTGAAGCAGCGGCAGGCTCCCAATTCCCCTCTTCGACCCGCAGTTCTTCGAGAGCGATGTTCTGTGCTTCGGTCAATTCCCGCTTAACCGCACGCAATACCCGGTTGGTCACCGGCAGCAGAAGCCGATCGCGCATTTCAAATGGATTACCCGTCTCAGAAGGAGGCGAAACCGGGCGCGGGAGGCCTTCGCCTTCGGTCGCTTCGTCGGACCGATCTTCCACTCCATCGAGTGCGGCGGGTGCCGACGGCGGTGTCTCCTGCCCAACAACGCGCAGGCGGGCAAAAAGGTCGTCGATATCGTTGGTGGGCAGCGGGGTGGTTGCCGCCGGATGGACGGCCTCGACCGCGACAACCTCAACCTGGTTCGCGCCCGTCGATTCAAGCGACTTCTCAGGCAGCGCCTCGGGTTCCTTCTTGGGAAGATCATGCGCTTTGACCGGCGACCGCAAGCGCGCAACCTCGGCGGCCATGGCTTCTGCATCCACGGGTTCAGGAAGTGGCTCCACGATACGCCTGGGAGGGCGCACAATCTTCACCACCTCATGCCCCTCGGCCCAGACAGTGCTTTCGTCGGCGTCGGTCGGCTCGCGAGCGGGGCTGGTGAGCAGCTTGACCGTCGAAGACTCAACCTCCTCCGGGCTGGGACCGGCTAGTGCTTCTCTCCGTTTTTCGATCTCTCCCTCGAGGTTGCCGATCGTCTGGCGGGCGTTCTCCAGTTCGGCCAACATCTCCGCTCGCCGCTCTTCCACCGCGGCAGCCCGCTTTTCGGCCGCATCGACCTTTCGGCTGGCATCCAGGATGAGCTCGTCACTGCGAGAGCGGGCATCGCTCAACAGCCGTTCCGCGTCGAGGTTGGCCGTCCGGACCATCTCTTCCGATTCCCTCCGGGCGGCACTCTGACGGCGGTGTGCTTCCCGTTCCGACTCACCAATGATCACCAGGGAGTCCCGTTCGGCAGCCTGCACGATGGCGGCCGCCTCTTTGGTGCTGTCCAGGAGAAGTTTTTCGGAGGTCAGCCAGGCGTCCGTACGCAACTCGACTGCTGTAGTCTGTGCCTCCGCCAACAGAGTCTCGGCATCGCCGGCGGCTCTCTTTCTCATACCCTCGGCGGCTTGCCGGGCATCCTGCAGAATCCGGCCAACGTCCTGACTGATGAGATCGAACTCGGCGGTGAGATCACGATTGCCCAGCTCGAGCAACCGAGTATGCAGGGCCTCGCTTCTGGATTTCAGGTCGCGAACATAACCGGCCACTTCGTCGAGAAAGGCTCCAACCTGGTCCGGGTTGTAGCCCCGTAGACGCTGAGCGAAGGTTCGTTGCGCGATCACATCGGGCGAGAGCGGGTCTGCCATCCAGGAAACGATACCGCCACGGGAAGGCAGATATTCGTCTTTCGTGATTCGTTATTGGTTTCAGAACCAAGCTGGGAGGCCCGAAACGTACGATTGGCGGCCAACAATGAAGTTCAGCCAATTAAGAACGAAAGGCTCTTTTCTTAGGCCGCTGCTCGCAGGGTGGCCAGGAACTCCAGAGCGTCGTCGATGGTGCTGACTGCCACGATCTCGGCCCCCACGACGTCGGCGGTGAGGGCTTCTTCGTAGTTCGCGGCGGGAACCAGGATGTATTGGGCGCCGGACAGAGTGGCGCCCACAACTTTTTGACGCACCCCACCAATAGGCCCCACGTCCCCGTTGGTCGAGATCGTCCCAGTCCCGGCGATACGGAACCCCCCGGTGATGTCCTCCGGGGTGAGCACATTGATGATGGCGAGCGTGTACATCATTCCGGCCGACGGACCGCCGATATTCGACGAGTCTATCTCTACGTCGATCGGGAACACGAACCGGGCGTTGTGCGTCGCCGGCGTGAAGCCGACCATCGGCTGGCCGGCATTCTGGGTGTGCTCAATGAGCGTGATAGGCACCTCGATGACGTCCTCCGCTCGGGTTACGGTGAGCGTGATCGTGTCCCCGACCCCAAAGGTGCTGATCTCTGCAACGGCATCCGTACCGATGTAGACCTTCTTCCCGTTGACAGCCGTGATGATGTCACCGGTCGCCAATGTTCCCTCGGCCGGGGTCCCCTCCAACACCGAAACCACCTCCACGCCATCCCCTTCGACCGTGACGTCGTAGCCGAGGCGGTCGAGCGCCACAGAGATAGCCGCCACCTTTGACTCGTCCATGCGCTCCCGGCTCTGGCGCTGGTACTCCTCCTGAGTCACGTCGATGGGTCGCACGGCGATCCGCTCGAGGACATCCACCTGAGGGTCGGCCACCGCTGCCAGAAGCTCGTACACGTTCAGGTCTTGCTGAGAGACGGTCAGCATGTAGAGATCCCCCTCGACCGGGTACTGCTCGGCTCCTCGCACCGTGAGCAAATCGACCACTTCGGGGGTGGGTCCCGGCGACCACGCCAAGTACGGAAGCTCGACGTTCCAGAGCAACACCGAAACGATGGCCAGCGCCAACAACATGCTGCCGGCGGCGAAGGGCCACCGGGGCAGCCGCCGCTGGGTCGAACGTTCGGGCTGAGATGTCGAGGTGTCGTCCAGCACCACGCCTCACAGAGGGGTCGTTACGAAATATTATCGACCGGCTCGAAGTAGTCAGGGAAAATGCAGCACAGGAAGATCGGCGAGTTCTGCCCTGACGACGATCCGCTGCCGAGCCGATCGTTTCGGGTGGCATGCGAACAGGGTCAACATGGGGACGTCTGTCTGGTCGACAATCCAGATGTCGCTCGGAGCCACAATGACGGTCTCGCTCACCGAATACTTGGCAGTCCGCCCGTCGAACCCGGTCACGGTGATCGAGTCACCCGGCTGAAGAAGATCGAGGTCGTGGAATGGCGCTGTCTTGGTGGTTCGGTGACCCGCCAGAACCATGTTGCCGTAACCACCCGCCTTGGCGGTCCCGGCCCAGTGGCCGACACCCCGATCGATGACCGACAAACTGACGCCCTCCCGGATCAACTCATCGACCCCGATGGCCGGTATTTCGAGTCGACCGATGGTGACCCCCAGCCGTTGGGTCGGTGCCTCGACATGGGCCCGGCGCGGAAGGGGTACGTCGATGGTGATCGTCTGAGCGGCCGGGATGACACCGGCCACGCTGATCATGAATGCCAGAACCAATGCTTGCACAAAGGAGGTATCGGCACACGGAGTGGGGACCCTTTATGGGTTCTCGCTCCGTGACTCCCTCCCCCCTGAGGCGCAGGCGGAGCCGGAGCCGGGATGGGGAGAGGTGTCGAGCCTCACCTCGTCGAGTAGAAACCGCCAACGGGCTGCATGCCGAAGAGGTACTCGGTCGAAACGGCCGGCACCGAGAACACGTCGGTGACGACCGGGATCCGGTCGGCGTCGTAAACGACCGAACCGGATCCGAAGCCAAAATCGGTCTCCCCGAGGCGGTCGCGGGCAGCCCAGACGCCCTCCCTGGTCAGATCGCCTCCGGTCAGGGCTTCCTCGAGTATCAGATGGAAGGTGGCCGCCTGGGTGTACCCGAGGAAGAACCATGGGTTGATGATCCGCGGATCGGGGAGTCGGGTGTCGTAGTTGGCGAGATTGTCCCTGAGCAACTTCATCCCGGGAGCGTCCCCTTCGAACGGAGGTAGCGACCCGACGACAAACACGTTGTCGAGCCGTTCCAGGCCGGCCGCTTCTCCGCCATCGCCTCCCAGGGCGGCCGGAAGCGAGGCGTCATATGACGCTGAGGTCACCACCAGGGTAGGGCGGAATTCGAGCAGATCCAGGGTGGCCACGATCTGCAGCATCGCCTGAGGGCTCGAGCATACGAAGAGAGTCTGCACCGCGGACTCTTGCATGGTGGTGACTTCATCAGAAAACTCGGTGGCAGTAGCCGGGTATCGAGAACTCACGGCCTCGCCGGCCGGATATCGGGCAGTGGCCTGCTCGAAACCGACGAAACAGTCTTCCCCAAACACACCCTCCTGGTAGATGAGGCCAAGCGGTGGATTGGCGGCCACCACCGGCTCCTCAGCTCCCCCGGCGACGACGGCGCCGGCGATCTGGTCACGGTAGGTGGGTATGGCCAGATTGAGGACCACGTTGGGCGACACCGCCCAGCTGGAAGCTTGCGATCCGGCGGCAATGAGGACCCGCTCGCCGCCAATCTCGGTGACCAGCGCCTCGGTGATGGGGCTCCCCAGGACCGACGAGATCGCCAGGATGTCGTCTTCCCGGCCGGCCCACAGGGATCGGGCGGTCTGCTCGTCGTAGACGGTGTCGAGAGGGGCAATGCGAACGGGATACACCCCGCCGACCCCACCGAGCGTCTCGTTCACATAGGCCCAATAGACTTCGTGACCCTCCAGCACCGAATGGCCGAACGTTTCCAGAGTCCCCGACAGCGGCAGCAGCGCCGCCAGTGTGATGGTGCCCTCAGTGATGCCCACCCCGGTGAGGACGGGCGGGGCCGTTATGGGAGTGGTGGTGACGGGAACAGTGGTCGATGTGGTCGTGGGGTCGTCCGCCTTGGTGGTACAAGCACCGAGCACGAGCGCCAGAACGGCCACCCACCCGAGCACCCTACGGCCTTTCATGCCGTCAGACCGCATGTAACCAACAACGGGGCGCCAGGATCAATAGGATCACGGAACGATTCTCTACTTGGGGTGATCACGTGCAGACCTACTCGCCTTCCGTTCTCTCGACCCGCATCTTGCCACGCCATGGTGTCATCACCGCGACGCTGGTCATCGGATTCGCTCTGCTCACCGCGGCCGCCGCTCAGGTGCGGGTCCCCCTCCCATTCACTCCGGTGCCGGTCACCGGCCAGACGTTTGCGGTATTGCTGACCGGGGCGGCGCTCGGGTCGAGGGCCGGGGCCGCCAGCCAGGGGCTGTATATTCTGCTCGGTCTCGGCGGGCTCCCCTTCTTCTCGGGCGGAAACGGCGGATGGGACTACGCCACCGGGCCGACGCTCGGCTATCTGATTGGTTTCGTCGTAGCCGCCGCGGCGGTCGGCTACCTCGCGGAGCGTAAACAGGACCGGACCGCCGCCACCGCCCTGCCAGCCTTTCTGGCCGGAACCGTTGTGATCTACCTCTTCGGGGTCACCTGGCTGATGATCTCGCTCCAGACCGATCTGACCGACGCTCTCGTGAAAGGGCTAGTTCCGTTCGTAGTGGGCGACCTGCTCAAGGTGGCTCTGGCCGGGACGCTTCTCCCGGCTGTGTGGAAGCTGGCCGGCGAGCGCTGAGCTACCCTCGGAGGATGCGGCGCGTCCCCGACAAACCCGGTCTTGAAGGGCTCGAAGAGTCACTCCCGGCCCGGTGGGAGGACGACGGAATCTACCGGTTCGACCGCTTGAAGAACCGTGACGCGATCTTCTCCATCGACACACCGCCACCTACGGTATCGGGGTCTCTGCATGTTGGCCACGTCTTCTCCTACACCCACACCGACACCGTGGCCCGCTATCAGCGGATGCGGGGCCGGGAGGTGTTCTATCCGATGGGATGGGACGACAACGGCCTCCCCACTGAGCGGCGGGTGCAGAATCACTATGGCGTAACCTGCGATCCAACTCTCCCCTACGACGCCGATTTCACTCCACCCGATCGACCCATCGCGCCTTTTCGCCCGATCTCGCGGCGCAATTTCATCGAGCTGTGTAATCGGCTCACCGGCCAAGACGAGCAGGTCTTCGAGGGACTGTGGCGGGCCCTGGGTCTGTCGGTTGATTGGTCGTACACCTACACGACCATCGGCGAGCCGGCCCGGCGGGCAGCGCAGCGAGCCTTCTTGCGAAACCTGGCCCGGGGCGAGGCGTACGCCCAGGACGCCCCCGTGCTGTGGGACGTCGATTTCGGCACGGCGGTGGCGCAAGCCGAGCTCGAGGACCGCCTCCATCCTGGTGCCTACTACCAGATAGCGTTTCGCCGGCCCGACGGGTCGCGCGTCACCGTCGACACGACCCGCCCGGAGCTCATCCCCTCCTGTGTGGCCGTGGTCGCCCACCCCGATGACGCCCGCTACCGCCACCTGGTCGGCACGACGGTGTCGACGCCTCTTTTCGGTGTCGAGGTTCCGGTCGTGGCCCACGCGCTCGCCGACCCCGAGAAGGGCACCGGAATCGCCATGATCTGCACTTTTGGCGACACAACCGACGTGACCTGGTGGCGCGAGTTCGACCTGCCCACCAGGAGTGTCATCGATCGCGACGGTCGGTTCCAGAGCGAGCCGCCCGCCTGGCTGGTCGGAGGGTCGGCCCGCACCGCTTATGCCTCGCTGGCCGGGCGCAGCGCCGAGGCGGCTCGAAGCGCCATCCGGGAACTGCTCGGGAAGTCCGGTGATCTCGAAGGCGAGCCGCGCCCCATCACCCATCCCGTCAAGTTTTACGAGAAGGGTGAACATCCGCTCGAGATCGTGGCCAGCCGCCAGTGGTACATCCGCAACGGCGGGCGCGACATGGCGCTTCGCAGCCGGTTACTCGAACGGGGCCAACAACTGGCGTGGGTGCCCGAGCATATGCGGGTCCGCTACGAACACTGGGTCGGAGGATTGACAGGCGACTGGCTGATCAGCCGGCAGCGGTTCTACGGAGTCCCGATCCCCGTCTGGTATCCCGTCGGACCGGATGGAGTGGTCGACTTCGAAACCCACTTCACTCCGGACGAGACGGCTTTGCCCGTCGATCCCTCCTCAGAAGCGGCTCCGGGATTCACTGAAGACCAACGCGGAAAGGCAGGCGGTTTCGTCGGCGATCCCGACGTGATGGACACCTGGGCAACCTCTTCGCTCACCCCCCAGATCGCCTGCGGGTGGGAAGACGACCCCGAGCTGTTCGGTCGGGTCTTCCCGATGGACTTGCGACCACAAGCGCACGAGATCATCCGCACCTGGCTGTTCGCCACCGTTACCCGCGCCCATCTCGAACATGATCTCCTCCCGTGGCACACCGCGGCCATCTCGGGATGGATCCTCGACCCGGACCGCAGAAAAATGTCAAAGTCCAGGGGGAATGCGGTCACGCCGATAGCACTGCTGCACCGTTTTGGGCCCGACGCCCTACGGTACTGGGCAGCCCGAGGGAGACCGGGAACCGACACTGCCTTCGACGAAGGCCAGATCAAGATCGGCCGCCGGCTGGCGGTCAAGATCCTCAATGCATCACGATTCGTTCTCAACCTGAGCGAAGATGTAGCGCCTGCCAGAATCATCGAGCCGGTCGATCGATCACTGATCGCCGCATTGCTGCCCTTGGTGGACGAGTGCACCACCGCCTTCGACGCCTTCGACTACACCCGCGCGTTGGACCGGGCGGAATCGTCGTTCTGGGGCTGGACGGACGGCTACCTCGAACTGGTCAAGACCCGCGCCTACGGAGAAGGGGCGAGCGCAGCATCCGCTCGGGCCGCTCTCCAGCTCTCGCTGTCGGTCTATCTGCGCCTGCTTGCCCCTTTCTTGCCGTTCGTCACCGAAGAGGTGTGGTCCTGGTGGCGAACCGGGTCAATACACCGAGCCTCCTGGCCATCCCCGGCTGAGCTGCACGACCATGCCGGAGACGCGACCATTCTGGACGCGGTGACGGCGGTGCTCACTCAGGTTCGCAAAGCAAAGTCGGACGCCCAGGTCTCGATGCGTTCGCCGGTGGCGAACCTCGCCATCGCCGATCGCGGGGAACAGCTGGAGAAGCTGCGGGCCGGCCTCAACGATCTCCAGCAGGCTGCCAACGCGAAAGTAATTGAGCTCAGCGAAGCCGAGAGTCCCGCGGTTGACGCAACCCTGGAGATTGGCTGACCTCCACCTCAGTCGATCAAGACCCCGCTAGGTGATCTCGAGGACTACCTTCCCTTTTGCCCTCCTCCCCGTGAGCGCCCCGAATGCTTCGACATACTCGTGGAGCGGATAGACCGCCGACACTTGCGGATGCAACACTCCCGAGTCCACCATTGCGGACAGCTCGGCGAAGTTGGCTGCCGAGGCGGCCGGGTCCCGCTTGGTCCAGGCTCCCCAGAAGACACCGGTGATGGACACCCCCTTGAGGAGCGGCAGGTTGAGCGGGATCTCGGGGATCGACCCGGTCGCGAATCCGATAACCAGGAACCGGCCGTTCCAGGCCATCGATCGCAACGCTTGTTCCGACAGATCACCACCGACCGGGTCGTAGACCACGTCGACCCCGCGCCCTTCAGTCAACTCTTTGATGCGTTTCCGAAAGTCGTCTGTGGTGTAGTTGATGCCCTCGTCTGCTCCCAGCCCGGCTGCGTAGGCCAGCTTGTCATCGGTGGAAGCGGCGGCAATGACCCGGGCTCCCATGGCTTTGCCGATGTCGACCGCCGCACTACCCACGCCGCCTGCTGCACCCAACACCAGCAACGTCTCGCCGGGTCGGAGCGTGGCTCGCTGCTTGAGCGCGTAAAGAGAGGTGCCGTAGGTGAGACCAAACCCGGCTGCCACCCGGTGTTCCAAGGATGATGGTTTGGGCAACAGCGCGGTGGCATCAACTGCCCATTTCTCGGCAAAGGCACCGGAAACGCCCATGGCCACCACCTCGTCGCCCACGCTGAAGCCCCGGACGTCGGAACCAACGGCCGAAACCAGCCCTGAGGCCTCGCCGCCCGGCACGAACGGCAGATCGGGCCGGACTTGATATTTGCCTTCAATGATCAGTGTGTCCGGGAAGTTGAGTCCCGCCGCAACGACGTCGATCACGACCTCGGCGAGACCGGGCCGAGAGTCGGGAACTTCCTGGACGGACAGCCTGTCGGCCGGACCGAGTTCGGAGCAAACGATGGCCCGCATAACTCAGCCGTTCCCGGCCGCCGCCGCTTGCTCGGCGAAAGCCTGGGTTTGCAGGCCGCCTGAGTCGAATTGAATCCGACCGTCACCTTTGGTGACCTCGGCCCAGCGGGCCACGATGTTTTCCGGTGTACGTTCCTCCGGGCTCAGATACAACCCGGGAGTTTCCTCGATCGAAACTGCTGCAAACCCGCCCCCACCTGCTCCCAGGATCACTTTGGTCGGTGCATCATCGTGGACCAGCGCCAGCAGACCGGGGCTGACCGCCTCGGGTGTGAAGAGATCGTGCGCCTCGGCAGGAAATAATGCCTCGGTCATCCGGGTGGTGGCAGCCGGCGCCAGAGCGTTGACCCGAATGTTGTACTTCTGACCTTCGATGGCCAGCGTGTTCATCAGTCCGACCACGGCCATTTTGGCGGCACCGTAGTTGGCCTGCCCAAAATTGCCCCACAGCCCACTCGATGATGAAGTCATCACGATCCGGCCGTACAGCTGTTCTCGCATGATGGTCCACACCGCTTTGGTGCAGTACACCGACCCCATCAAGTGCACGTCGATCACCGTGCGGAAGTCGGCCAGGTCCATGTTGTGGAACGACTTGTCCCGCAGGATGCCGGCGTTGTTGACCAGGATGTCCACCCGGCCCCACCGGTCCATGACTTCCGCAACCAGCGCTTGCACCTGGGCGAGATCTGATACGTTCGCCCCGTTGGCCATGGCCTCGCCGCCGGCCGCCTCGATCTCGGCGACCACCGCCTGGGCCGCAGCCGACGATCCTCCGGTTCCGTCAACGTTGCCGCCGAGGTCGTTGACCACGACCCGGGCGCCGCGTTCGGCCAGGGCGAGGGCATGGCACCGTCCCAGACCGGCTCCGGCTCCCGTCACAATCGCGACTCGCTCGTCAAAACTGATCATGTCGGTACCTCCGTCACGGAAAGCATGAGTGTCTCGGCAACCAGCGCCGGTTTCTCGTTGTCTTTGATCTCGATGGTGACCTTGGACTTGAACAGGAACCGGCCAGATCCTTTCGCGGTTGCGTCGGCCAGAACCACTCGGGCTCGCACGGGACTCCCGACCTTGACCGGCTCGAGGAACCGAACCTTGTCGGTTCCATAGTTGATAACCATCACGGTCCCCTCCGGCACGATCCCGATCTCGCGGGTCAGGTACGGGATGAGTGATAAGGTCAGGAAACCGTGGGCGATGGTCGAGCCCCAGGGTGTCATCCGGGCCGCTTCGGGGTCAACGTGGATGAATTGATGGTCGAGCGTTGCATCGGCAAATGCGTTGATACGGTTCTGATCGACGATGAGCCAATCGGATACACCGAGCTCTTGCCCGATGAGGGCCGGAATTCGATCGACCGGCACGGTCTGCATGTCGTCTCCTTTCTTCGGTTCATTACTCAGCCGTCTCCCGGCTGCTCTACTCAACCCCCTGCAAAGACGCCCGGCACATTTGTCGGAGTAACTGCCGATGGTGCGATTTTGCGACCAGCCCCATCGAACCTTCACGGGCGGCGGAACCGACCAGGCCGATCAAGCCCCGGCCCACGGCTCGCGCCTCATCGAGGCTCAACTCCGGGTGCAGCTTGATGACCACCTCCGCCCAGGCGTCCGTGTATCTGGCATCGTTGCGCTCGGCAGCGCGCTGGTAGTACTCGGGAACGTAGCGGAGTTCTCTGACCAGCAGCATGAGTTCCGCCCCTTGATCGAGGGCCAGCGTCGTGTGGGTATCGATCAACACATCGAGGGCGGCGCCGGGTTCGAGCCCGGCGCTTCGCTCGATCGCATCGCGCAACAGGTCCCAGATGCGGTCGAACACCGCCAGCAATATGTCGTCCTTGGATGAGAAGTGCCGGTAGAGCCCCGGTCCGGTGATTCCGGCCGCCGTGCCGATCTCATCCATTGACGTGGCATGAAACCCCTGCAGATGGAACAGCTGCGTGGCTGCCTCGATGATCTGCTCCTGCCGCTGCCGGCCGCGCGCCGTCGGTGCTTCACGGGCTGCCTCGCTCGATTCCAGTCCGTAACTCTCGTCCTGCGCCGCGGGACGGGTTTGTGAAGCGCTCACAAGCCCAGGGCGTCGGCCAGGAGACGCCGGTGGTGGCGGGCATCGCCAAACATGAGAGCGGTGCTCTTGGCCCGCTTGAAGTAGAGGTGAACGTCGTGTTCCCAGGTGAACCCCGTACCGCCGAGAATCTGGATGCTCTCACCGGCGGCTTGCAGATAGGCGTCGGAACAGACCGATTTGGCCAGCGGCGCAGCAATGGCCAGCTCTGCTTCGTGTTCAGTGACCCGGGCGGCGTGATAGGCCGTCGACCGGGCATGTTCGACAGCGACCAGCATGTCGGCGCAGCGGTGTTTGATGGCCTGGAATGACCCGATGGCTCTCCCGAACTGGAACCGGGTCTTGCCATGTTCGACCGACGTCTCGAGGCACCACTGGGCTCCGCCGACTTGATCGAGGGCCAACGCCACTGCGGCCAGTCGCAACATCCTGTCCACAACCGGACCCCCAGCACCTTCCCGCCCGAGCAGAGACGCCCCTCCGACGGGTGCATCGGTGAACGTCACGTGGGCCTGTCTGGTCGTAGCGTCAAGGGTCGGGACCGATTCTTTTACCACTCCGGAGGTGTCGGCCGGCACCAGGAAGAGACTGAGTCCCCCCGCGGTCCGAGCCGCGACTAACAGCGTGTCGACGGTGTGACCAAAGATGACGTTGGTTTTCTTGCCGGTGAGCACCCACCCGTCACCCGCAGCCTGGGCTGATGTAGTGATGCCTTCGCTACCTGCTTCGAGCGGCCCTTCGGAAAGTGCTACGGCAACGGTGTGCTCTCCTATGGCGATACCGGGCAGATATGCCTGTTTCTGTTCCTCGGTCCCGACGGTCAGGATCGCATCGGCCGCCATCACTACCGTCGAGAGGAAGGGCCCCGGGAAGAGCGCTCGCCCGAACTCCTCGAGAACAACGCTGAGCTCAGCAAAGGTGTAACCGGCGCCGCCGTAAGCCTCCGGGATGGCCAGGCTGTGCCAGCCCAGCTCCGCACCGGACTGCCATAGTTTCTTATCGAAGCCCTCGTCGGACTCGGCGAGTTCCCGCACCACCTCAGGCGGTACCCGATCGGCGAGGAACTGACGGGTGGTCTGACGGAGCATCTCCTGCGCCTCGGTCAGCGCAAAGTCGACGTTGACGGTCTCAGCCACGGGGCACCTCCTTCCAGGGCAGGTCCTTGTCGACACGAGGCTCCCCCGGCAAACCGAGCACCCGTTCACCGACGATGTTCTTCATGATCTCGGACGTTCCACCCTCGATCGAATTGGCCCGGGCTCGCAGGAAGTTGCGCTGCGGGGTACCCGCGGCTTCGAATTCCGCCGGCCGGTGCAGCACGTAGCCGCCCGGGTAGAGCGTCCCGTCCCATCCCATCAAGTCAACCGTGAACGAGGTGATGGCCTTGTTGAGATCGGCCCACGCCAGCTTGCCGGTCGAGCCTTCCGGACCGGGTATGCCTGCCTTGCGCATCTGGTTGGCTCGTAGCGTCGTGAGGCGCAAGGCCTCCCATTCCGCCCACAGCCGGGTCAGCTCATCGCGGGTTCCCGGATCTGTGTGGCCGTAATCCTTCCACGCCTTGATCGCAGCCTCGATCGGGCCCGCCCCGCGCGGCAGCGTCTTGCTGCCGATGGCGACCCGTTCGTTCATCAGTGTGGTCATCGATGCCCGCCAACCGGCCCCGACCTCATCGACGCGGTAGGCATCAGGCACGCGGACGTCGGTAAAGAAGACCTCGTTGAACTCGGCCTCGCCGGTGATCTGATAGAGCGGCCGGACATCGACGCCCTCGACTTTCATATCGACGATGAAGTAGGTGATTCCAGCGTGCTTCGGGACGTCCGGGTCCGTCCGCGCGGGGAGCATGCCCCACTTCGCGACGTGCGCCAGGGTCGTCCAGACCTTCTGCCCGTTGATCACCCACTCGTCGCCGTCCCGGACCGCTTTGGTCGAGAGGTTGGCGAGATCGGATCCGGCTCCGGGCTCCGAGAAAAGCTGGCACCACATGTCCTCGGTGGTGAACATCGGTCGCAGCCATTTCGCCCGCTGCTCATCGGTACCGTGGGCGGCGAGAACACCTGCGCCCATGCCAATGCCGAGGAGGTTCAATTCGCGGTTCCAGATCGGCGCCCCGACATTCTCGATTGCCTGGTTCACCACCGATTGGAACCTGGGGCTGACGCCGAGGCCTCCAAAGCCTTCCGGAAACTGGACCCAGGCGAGACCG
>JAOTUY010000130.1 GCA_029863625.1 Acidimicrobiia bacterium | reverse complement strand
TTTGGGTTGTCGGTGGGGTCGGGGTCGGGAGATGGGTCGTATGCGGCGGGGACGGTGGTTCCTATCGTGGCTGATCCTCCCCCGGCCGGTCAGGTGTTCGACCAGTGGAGCGGGGATGTGGGAGCGGTGGCCGATGTGTTGGCGGCTGCCACCTCGGTGACCATGCCCGCCGGGGACGTGGCGGTGACCGCCACCTATCGGGTGGTCCCCACCTTTGGGTTGTCGGTGGGGTCGGGGTCGGGAGATGGGTCGTATGCGGCGGGGACGGTGGTTCCTATCGTGGCTGATCCTCCCCCGGCCGGTCAGGTGTTCGACCAGTGGAGCGGGGATGTGGGAGCGGTGGCCGATGTGTTGGCGGCTGCCACCTCGGTGACCATGCCCGCCGGGGACGTGGCGGTGACCGCCACCTATCGGGTGGCTTCGGGGGTGGTGGGGTTCACGTTGATCAACGCCGATACCGATGGTCCGGTGGGGGGGTTCGATCCGTTGCTGGAGGGGGCGGTGGTGAACTTGGCGTCGCTACCCACCCTCAATCTGAATGTTCGGGCTAACACCGTTCCGGCTGATGTCGGGTCGGTGCAGTTCTTCTTGGATGGGGTGTTGGTACGCACCGAGGGGGTGGCTCCCTATGCGTTGGCGGGAGACAGCTCTGGTGATTACCGGCCCTGGACACCGTTGCTGGGTGAGCACACCTTGACCGCGGTTCCCGGAGTGGGAGACCCGGCCACCATCACCTTCACCGTCATCGACCAAACCCAAGTGCCCCCGATCGCCGACGCCGGTGCGGCCGGGGAAGGCACAGTCAGTGCGGGCGTTGGGCTGGCCGGCAGTGTGTCCGATGATGGGATGCCCTCGTGGTATGGAGCGTGGTGAACGGTCTCGGCAATGTGAGCATCTCGAGTCGTGCTGAGGCAACCACGACCGCGACGTCGATGCCGCCGGCAACTACACGCTCCGCCTCACCGCCTCGGACACGATTGGCGTGGAGGTGACCGGAAGCACCTGCGGGGAGGGACCGGGCCCCGCCGCCACCCACCGATGACGACGCCGACGCGGTCCGCGCCGCGCAGATCGAACAGCTGCAGAACTTGCATGCACGTGTCACGGCGATGCTGGATCTGCTCCGGGCCGACGGTGGCGATTCGGTGATAGCCAGCGACCTCTTGGGGGATATCGTTGAGAGGCTCATAGAGGTTCAAGACCGAATCGAACAGGCACTGGTAGCGTTGAATTGACCTGATGCGCAAGCCCGTAGGCCGTTCCCTTTTCGAGCTGTCTACACTTGCGCCCTTCGGGCGGGCTCCGGGGATCGAATTCCCCGGAGCTCGGTCGGGGTCCGTCGGCCGAAAGTAAACCAGTGGTCGCGACGCGTGAACTCCAAGACGACACCCGACCGAATCGACTTCGGTTGGGGATCATGTGCGACGGCCCGGAGTTTGCAGCCTGGCAAGCCGAGTGCATCAAGGCCTTGATCAACGTCCCGGATGTCGAGGCAGCGTTGCTCATCGTCAACGACGGAGCCGTTCGCACGTCGTCGCCCTCAAAGCGGCCTCGTAGATGGCTAAAACGGTTCCGAAGGCTCTTGTGGGATTTGTACAACAACTTGTACACGGCCCGACGGTCGCGTGCGTTGGTGCGGGTGGATCTATCGCAGATCCTGGGCGATGCGAAGCGGATCTACTGCCGGGTCGAACAACGGGGGTTCTCGCAATACTTCTCTGAAGTCGATATCGCAAAGATCCGTGCGTTCGATCTGGACTTCGTGATGAGGTTTTCGTTCGGGATCATTCGCGGGGACATCCTCGACAGCGCCCGCTTCGGGATCTGGTCCTTCCACCACGATGACGAGACGACCATTCGCGGTGGACCGCCTTGCTTCTGGGAGATCTACCACGGTGACCGGATCACGGGCTCGGTTCTGCAACGGCTGACTAACCGCCTCGATGGCGGCGTCGTGCTCTGCAAGGGCTGGTTTCGGACCGTCGGTCATTCTTTCGTGCGGAACCGGGACAACGCCTTCTTGGGGACCGCCGACTGGCCGGCGCGGGTGGGCAGGCAGATCCTGGCCGGTGATCTCTCCGTTGTGCAAGGCCATCCGACCACTTCTGAGGCTCCCATCTTCCACAATCCGACCAACCGGCAGATGATCATCTTCCTGACCAGGCTGGCTCGCAATTTCATCGGCGCTCAAATACGCGGGATTCTCAAACACGACGAATGGCGGATCGGACTCGTCGATGCGCCCATCGCCCGGTTCCTCGACTTGACCTCGATCGAGGTTGGGCAATGGATTTCGGCTCCCAGGTCGTCGCAGTATCTAGCGGATCCCTTTCCCGTTCGTTCCGGGAGCAGGACCGCCATCCTGGTCGAGGAGTACGACTATCGAGCCCGACAAGGTGGTATCTCGGCGGTGGACGTATCCAAGGGCTCCCAGCAGGTGAATGGTCCGGTGCTCTCCACGGGAGGCCACGCCTCGTACCCTTTTACCTTCCAACACGCCGGGAGTCTCTACTGCGTGCCTGAACAGGCGGAGCAGCGACGGATCGATCTCTACAAGCCTGTTGACTTTCCTTATCGGTGGGAGCGAGAGGCGACTCTGATCGATTCGATCGCGGCGCTCGACCCGACGATCGTGTACCACGACGGCCGATGGTGGCTCTTCTGCTGCGACGACGACCAGGATCACGCCAAGCTCTACCTTTGGCACAGCGAAAACTTGCTGGGTCCTTGGGAACCCCATGTCGCCAATCCGGTCAAGATCGACATCCGGTCCGCTCGGCCTGCCGGAGGCCTCTTCCTCGCCGGCGATCAGCTCTATCGACCCGCTCAGGACGGCTCAGTTACCTACGGTGGCGCCGTGGCGATCAACCGGATCCTGGCCATGACGCCCGTCGTTTTCGAAGAGGAGACAGTTGTCGTGATCGAGCCGAAGATGGTGGGACCCTGGTGCACCGGGATACACACAATCGCAGGTTGGGACGACCTCACGGTGATCGACGCCAAACGCTCGCGGTTCATCTGGCCGGCCTTCCGTTGGGAGCTGACGGCGCGGGCCGGCAAAGTACGACCGCGCAGTTGAGGGATGGATCCTCTCCTGCTATCTGCGAAGTTGCTACGGGCCGAAGGTAGCGGTGACGGTATGGTCGACGTTCATGGTGAGGATGCAACTGCCGATCCCCGAGCAGTCACCGCCCCAACCGAGGAAAAGGAATGAGGGATCGGGGCTGGCCATGAGGGTGACTGTCGTGCCATTCGTGTAGGTCAGGGAGCAGACCCCGCCACCGGTCCCGCAGTTGATGCCATTCCCGGTGATGGTCCCATTGACGGGGACGGGGCTGATAGTCAAAGTGCGATCCGGTGGGGGGATCAGGGTGAAGTTGTGGCTGGCGGTGCGGGGGCCGGTCATGGTGAGGTTGCAGGTGGGTCCGGTCCCTGAGCAACTGCCGCCCC
>JAOTUY010000115.1 GCA_029863625.1 Acidimicrobiia bacterium | reverse complement strand
AACGAGAGCCGGCTGCCGTCGGGTGCTGCTCTGCCCTTCCGATACTTGCCGGTCAGTAGGCCGCTGGCCAGCGGGAAATAGGGCAGGAAGGCTATGTCCAGCCTCTCGCACGTGGGCAGTACATCCTGCTCTGCCTCACGCCTCAGCATGCTGTACTCGTTCTGAACGCTCTCAAAACGCGCCGAATCGGTCTCCCTACTGACCGATTCGGCTTGCTCGAGCTGCGTTGCGGTGAAGTTTGAGCAGCCGATAACCCTGACCTTCCCTTGCTCGACCAACTCGCCTAAGGCGCCCAAGGTTTCCGAAATCGGTGTGTCGGCGTCGGGGCTGTGAATTTGGTAGAGATCGATGTAATCGGTGCCCAGCCGGCGAAGGCTCCCCTCACACGCTCGTTGCACCCATGACATGCCGCCGCCCCGCATGGTCGGATCGTTTCCCCCCATCGGGTTTCCGAACTTTGTTGCGACTACCACTTGCTCCCGCAGTGACCCGATGGCTCGACCCAAGTACTCTTCTGAACGACCGTGACCAGAGTGAGGATGACCGCCGTATCCATAGACGTCGGCCGTATCGAAGAAATTGACTCCTGTGTCCAGAGCTACCTTGACCACTGTTGCGCTCTCATCCTGATCCAGCTTCCGACCGAAATTGTTGCAGCCGAGTCCAACGGTCGACACCGATAGAGAGCCAATACTTCGAAACTCCATCAGATGAGATCTTTTGTCCGGCGGCTCATCAACAGCCGACCTCCGAGTCGTCTATGTTTGCATTGCATTCTTCGCCTATTCTGCCCGGCCGGCTGATGAGGTGATCCGAAATCACACTGAATTCCTCACCGACCCGAGGGCACAAGGGAATGCCGGTTTGCGGTGATCTCGTGGTCGCGATCCGGGAGGAGAGATGAGGCAAATCCTTGTATCTGAGTATCTCCCTGAAGAGCATCTGTCGCGCCTGCGTGTCGGTTTTGAAGTGGTGTACGACCCGGACCTCTACGCCGATCGCCCTCGCCTCCTCGAGAAGGTCGCCGACGCGGTGGCTATCTTCACTCGCAACCGGACTCAAATCGATGCAGAGCTCCTGGCAGCCGGCCGGAAGCTGAAGGTGGTGGGTCGTCTCGGAGTCGGACTCGACAACATCGACATGGAGGCATGCTCCGTAGCAGGAGTGGTCGTCGTTCCCGCCGTCGGCGGCAATGCGGTGTCGGTAGCCGAGTACGTGATCGGGGCCATGCTGATGCTGGTGCGCGGCGTGTTCACCATGACCGGATCGATGATTGCGGGGGAGTGGCCCCGGCAAGGCCATGCTTTTGGTCGAGAGCTCAAGGGAATGACGCTCGGGTTGGTTGGGTTCGGGTCGATCGCCCGTCAGGTTGCGGCGCGGGCGGCGGCGTTCGAGATGAGAATCGTTGCCCACGACCCTTTCATTCCGTCCGACTCCCCGGCCTGGCAGGCGGTCGAGCGGGTCGAGCTCGATGAACTCCTCGCTGAGGCCGATGTTGTCAGCCTGCACACCCCTCTCACCGAACAGACGGCGAACCTCATCGATTGGTCTGCTCTCGAGAAGATGAGGTCGAGTGCGCTCCTGATCAACACCTCGCGGGGTGGGACTGTCGACGAGGCGGCTCTGGCTGGTGCGCTTCGCAACGGAATCATCGGCGGGGCGGCTCTCGATGTCTTCGCCTCGGAGCCACTCCGGTCCGAGGGGGCAGCCACGTTCACCGGCCTGACGAACCTGATACTCACGCCGCACATCGCAGGGAACACCTACGAGTCTGTCGACCGTGTTGCCCGGATGATCGTTGCCGCGGTCCTTGAAGTGCTGGGAGACTGACTCCGAGCCCAGGATCAGTTCAGAAGACGCTCCTCATACTCCACTCGGGACAGCAGATGCGGGTCTCCGTCGGTGATCAGGACCATGTCTTCGATGCGAACCCCTCCACCGCCCCGCACGTTCGGGACCCACACGAGCGGCTCGACGGCGAACACCATATTCGGCTGGAACTCGTAGGTGGTCGTTCCGGGCAGGGTCTCGCCGATGTAGGGAGGTTCGTTGGCGCCCATGCCGATACCGTGGCCGATGAAGAGGCTGAACAAGTGGTCTTCCAGGCCGTGGTCGGCGACCTTGGCGATGATGGCATCGGCGCAATCCTGATTGGTGTTGCCGGGCCTCATGGTTTCTATCCCCGCCATCAGCCCCTGGTACACGGCGGTGTAGATCTTCTTCTGGTCCTTGGAGGGTTTCCCGACGATGGTGGTGCGACCGATATCGGCGAAGTAGCCGTTCCACATGGCCCCGATGTCGATGAAGCACAAATCCTGGTTCCTGATGATCTTGTCGGTGGCGAGGCGATGCGGGGGCGACATGTGTTCACCGGAGGCCACAAAAGGGGTGATTACATGGGCCATTTCTCCTCCGAGGCGGAAGAGTGTCTGCATGGCGTCGGCCGCGACCTCCAGCTCGCGCCGGCCTGCCCTTGTTTCGTCCAGGGCGCGTTGGGTTACCGAATCGCCGATGGCACACGCCTCTTCGATCACCGCCACCTCGAGGTCGGTCTTTATCCAACGTGCTTGCTGCATGATGGTGTCTCCATCAATCAGCTCCAGGTCGGGAAGATGCGTCATCAGCGACTGAATGAATGAGATGTTCGCCTGATCGACCGCTAGTTTGCCGGAGGTGAGCCCCCTCTCTTGGAGGAGGGGGGTCAGGGTGCCGGTCACGAATCCGTCCACCAGTTCTCGTTGTTCCATGATGGGGACCGCGTGCGCCTCGGCGATCCAGCTCATCCCGAATTTGGCCTTGTCGATCTCTCCTCCTGAGGCCAGCAGGATCGGGTCCTCACCGGGGGTGAGCAGGGTTCCGTTCAAAGATGTCGTCTTCCCGGCGATGAGCTGGGCGCGCAAAGACGTCAGATAGCGGACATTCTCGTCCTTCCACACCAGGATGGCATCGACACCTGATTGGGCCAGGGCCTTCTGAGCCTTGTCAACCCTTTGCCTGCGCAGCTCGGCGAAGTCGTAGCGGTCCTCCCAATCGACGGAAAATGGTCCCTTCGCATACCGGCTGATGGCGGCTCCTAACTCTTCTCTATATTCGGTATACTACAGAAGATAAGAGCAATCACCAAGAGCGCGGTGCTACTGCGCGGGCAGGTGGTGCTCCCCGGGGGAAGACACAAGGAGTCGAAATGACCAGCGGAGAAGGGCTCGGCTCTTTGGAATCGACGTCCCATCGGGTAACGGCGGTCGACGTGGTCCGCGATGCCCTGCGGGCGGCCATATTGCGTGGAGATCTACCGGGGGGTGCCCGTTTGGTCCAGACCGAGATAGCCACCCGGCTGAATGTGAGCACCACACCGGTGCGGGAAGCTATGCGCGACCTCGTCAGCGAGGGTCTGATCACCATGGACAGTCACCGCATCGGGACAGTGCGGAAGCCAGACTGGGATGAGATGGTCGAGATCGTGGAAATCCGACGCGCGCTCGTAGAGGTGGCGGTCAGGAAAGCAATGGCGAACATCACCAAAGAGGAGTTGGCCCACGCCCGGGAACTCGCCGAAAGCATGTCTGCATCCGAAGAGCTCGGTCCCTGGGTCGAGATGAACATCCAGTTCCACTCGATATTTCATGCCGCAACCGCCACACACCGCTTGAGCAGCATTCTGGCGGCACTCGAAGAGGCCGGCGGAGTGTTCGTAGCCCAGGCGCAACGTCTCAATCCCGAGATCAGAAGGAGGGCTATCGCCGAGCACTTCGCCCTTCTCGATGCGTACGAAGACAACGACGTCGATCGGGCGGTCGAGATCCAGCACGGCCATCTCCACCTCCCTTTGGAGGGGTCAGAGTTGGATTCCGCTGCCCCCTGAAAGAGCGCCGCCGATCACCACAGATTGGAGAATCTCTCCTTGACGGCGACGAGTCCTGAGGTGATCAGCTTCACGTCATTCGTCGGGGAGATCAACGTGCAGCCCTTGTCGATCAGGATCGACGCATACTCGGGGGTTGGAGTGACGGCCCCCCAGTGTTTGCCGTGGGCCCGGCAGGCTGTCGCGATCCGGTCAACAGCCTCCAGGCATCTTTCGTGCATGATGTCCCCGGTGACGCCCAGGGCCTGGCTCAGATCAGAGGGACCGACGAAGAGTAAGTCGACACCGTCGATGGCCGCGATAGCCTCGACTTCTTCCACCGCCTGGGCCGTCTCGATCTGCACGGCCACGAACGACTCACGGTTGGCCCGCTCCGCGAACTCGGCCAGTGGCAAGGACCCGAAGGCACCGTCGTACCCCAGCGGGTTGAGGCCACGCCTTCCTCTCGGTGCGAATTTCGCCCACCGAACGAATTCCTCTGCCTGGCCGGCAGAAG
>JAOTUY010000114.1 GCA_029863625.1 Acidimicrobiia bacterium | reverse complement strand
TTCCGGATCGACTTCTACTTGCGCGATGTGGGTGCCGAACGGGTAGACGAAGTTGGAGGGGTTGAAGAAAGCGGACGCTTCGAAGCCGGGTTCAACGCCCTCCGGCATGTCCCACGCCGTGTTGGCGGCCAGCGCGATGTCCTGGATGGTCTTGCCCTCTTCTCGCGAGCCCTTCACGGAGAACACCCCTTGTTCGAAGTCAACGTCCCCCTCGGCGGCCTCGAGCAAGTGGGCAGCGATCTTTGTGCCTTTGTCCTTCAGCTGCTGGATGGCGCCCATGATCGCTCCACTTGCCACCGGGGTGGTGCGGCTCCCATAGGTGCCCCAGCCCATTGGGGTCTTGGCGGTGTCGCCGTATACCACCTCGACATCCTCAACCGGCACTCCGAGCTGGTCGGAAACGATCTGGGCGAAAGTGGTCGCTTCCCCCTGGCCGTGGGGGCTGACCCCCACCATCAGGTTCACCTTCCCTGAGGGATGAAACCGGACGATGGCGCTTTCCCACAGTCCGCCGCCGAAGCCGACGGCACCAGCCACTTCCGAGGGTCCCAGCCCACAGATCTCGGTATAGGTGGTCACACCTATGCCGACCAGCCGGCCCTTGGCTCGGGCCTCGGCTTGTTGCTTGCGGGCTTCCTCGTAGCCGAACATCTCAAGCGCCTGATCCAGTGCCGGCTCGTAGTTCCCGGTGTCGTAGATGAGGCCGGTCACCACCTCGTGCCCGTCGGTGAATGGCTCGATGAGGTTCTTGCGGCGGACGTCGACCGGATCCATCGACAGCTGGCGCGCCACCAGCTCCACCATTCGCTCCACCATGAACGTCGCTTCCGGCCTTCCGGCGCCGCGATAGGCGTCGACGGGAGTGGTGTTGGTGAACACCCCGTACACGTCCTCATGGATGGCCCCGATGTTGTAGGCCCCCGACAGCATGAGTCCGTGGAGGATGGTCGGAACCCCCGTGGATGCGGTAGACAGGTAGGCGCCGAGATTGGCCCAGGTCTTGGCCCGCAGCCCGAGGATGGTCCCGTCTCCCTTCGCTGCCATCTCGACCTCTGCCACGTGGTCACGGCCATGGGTGGTGGCGAGGTAGTTCTCGGTGCGTGTCTCCGTCCACTTGACAGGCCGGTTGAGCTTCTGTGAGGCGAAGATCACCATGCTGTCTTCCGGGTAGTGCGCGATCTTGGAGCCGAATCCACCGCCGACGTCCGGAGCCACCACCCGGATCTTGTGCTCCGGTATGCCGGTATCCAGCGAAAGGAGAAAGCGGGCGATGTGGGGGTTCTGGCTCGTGACCCACAGCGTGACCTCTTCCATGGCGGAATCCCACTCGGCGACGGCCGCCCGCGGCTCCATGGCGGTTGGGATGAGCCGCTGATTCACGATCGTCTCCTGCACCACAACGTCGGCAGCGGCGAACGCTGCCTCGACATCACCGCCGCTCACCGTCCAGTGGAAGCACAGGTTGTTCGGCACATCGTCGTGTACGAGTGGAACGTCGTCCTCGGTGGCCGTTCTGGTGTCGACCACGACATCCAGCGTTTCGTAATCTACGTCGACTGCATACGCCGCGTCCCTCGCCTGCGCCTCGGATTCGGCAAGCACGATCGCCACCGCATCGCCGACATAGCGCACCGTGTCGATGGCGATGGGCGGATGCTCGGGCGTCTTGGTATCGCTGTCGGGGACTACCCAGGCACACGGGATGCCGCCGAACCCGGCGTCGGCCATGTCTTGGCCGCTATACACCGCCAGCACTCCCGGCATCTCTGCGGCAGAAGATGAGTCGATGCTCTTCAGCCGGGCGTGGGCGAACGGAGATCTCAGGACGACCATATGGGCCGTGCCCGGGCGGTTCAGATTGTCTGTGAAGCGCCCCTTTCCCGTGATCAGGCGGGGATCCTCGAGTCGCAGAACGGACGAGCCGAATGCTCGTTGCGTCGTGGTCATGCGCGGCTCCTCTCCCGAGCCCGGCGCTCGGCTTCACGAAGCGTGATCTTGTGCTCGGCCGGTTCCATCTCCCACGGACTGTGCGGATCGAACTGGCGGGCACCTTCGGCCACCGCCCGGACGATGTTCTCGTACCCGGTGCACCGACACAGGTTCCCTTCGAGACCGTGCCTGATGTCGTCTTCTTCGATGTCAGGATGAGATTCGACCAGCTTGACGGCAGTCATGATCATCCCCGAGGTACAGAACCCGCATTGGAGTCCATGCTTCTCCGTGAAGGCTTGCTGCATCGCATGCAGGGTGCCGTTTGTAGCCAGGCCCTCGATCGTTGCAACAGAGGCGCCGTCTGCTTGCACCGCCAGCACCGTGCAGGACTTGACTGCTGCCCCGTCCATGTGCACCGTGCACGCGCCGCACTGTGTCGTATCACACCCGACGTTGGTGCCGGTGAGACCGACATCATCCCGGATGAAGTCGACCAACATCGTGCGCGGCTCGATGTCACGCTCGTAACTCTTGCCATTGATCTTGATTGATACTTCCACTGTTCTCCTTCCTGGGAACCGTTGCGCCGGACCGCTACGAGGTCACGGAGGAGAGCGAGGGGCGGTGCCGACGAACTGGCCTACGGCAAGGGGTGCGGTAGTTCTTGCCATCATCGCCTCCGGAGGTACTTCGGCCGACACTACTCACATAGCGCCAGCGGTGTCGGAAGCGGCTGCTCTGGCTGGCGGCCGCGGCTGAAGCTCCGACGCGTGCTAGAACTCAAGACGCATGAGAACTGGAGTCGCCATCTAGGGGAGGCGGAGCAATGGCAGCGGAGAAGGAGGCGCGGGAAGCGCAGGTCTCGGAGGCCCAGATAGCCGTCCACTGGCCCGAGGAGGAGTACTACCACCCTCCAGCCAAGTTCATCGCCCAGGCGAACGCAGCTGATCCTGCGATCTTTGAGCGATTCAGCGAGAAGCACTTTCCCGAGTGCTTCAAGGAGTACGCGGACTTACTCTCCTGGGACGCCTCCTGGCACACGACGCTGGACACCAGCAACGCGCCGTTTTGGAAGTGGTTCGTTGGCGGGCGCTTGAACGCTTCCTACAACTGTGTCGACCGCCACCTGGCAACCAGTCGGGACAAGGCAGCTTTGATCTGGGTGCCAGAGCCGGAGGCCGAGCAAGACCAGACGATCACATACCAAGAGCTCTACACCCGGGTTAACGAGTTCGCTGCGCTGCTGGGCGAGTTCGCCGGCGTGGAGGTTGGCGACCGGGTGACTTTCCATATGCCGATGGTCCCCGAGCTGCCCGTCGCGATGCTCGCCTGTGCCCGTCTTGGCGTCATCCACTCCGAGGTTTTCGGGGGATTCAGCGGCCAGGCGTGCGGAGAGCGCATTGCCGACTCGGACAGCCATGTTCTAGTGACGATGGACGGCTACTACCGCAACGGTGAGCTAATCGACCACAAGGTCAAGGCCGACGAGGCTGTGGCGGCGGCGGCCGAGCGTGGCGTCCAGGTTGACAAGGTCCTGGTGTGGCGGCGCCACGCCGGCCAGTACGCGTCGAAGAGCCAGATGGTCGAGGGGAGGGACTTCTTCGTAGACGAACTCCTGGCGGACTTCCGTGGGAAGGTGGTCGAGCCGGTCTCGATGCCGGCCGAAGCCCCACTGTTCCTCATGTACACGAGCGGCACCACCGCGCAGCCCAAGGGATGCCAACACAGCACCGGTGGGTATATGGCTTACGTCGCCGGCACGTCCAAGTACTACCAGGACATCCATCCCGACGACACCTACTGGTGCTTTGCGGACATCGGGTGGATCACCGGTCACTCGTACATCGTGTACGGTCCACTCTCGCTCGGTACCACAAGCGTGATGTACGAGGGTGCTCCTGCGTACCCGGACGCGGGTCGGCCGTGGCGGATCGCCGAGCGTCTCGGGGTGAACATCTTCCACACAGCTCCCACGACCATCCGGATGCTCCGCAAGCTCGGCCCGGATGAACCCAAGAAGTACAACTACCAGTTCAAACACATGACGACGGTTGGGGAGCCCATCGAGCCCAACGTGTGGCGCTGGTATCACGATGTCGTCGGCAAGGGCGAGGCCGTGATCGTCGACACCTGGTGGCAGACCGAAAACGGCGGCTTCCTCGGCAGCTCGCTGCCAGCGCTGCAACCGATGAAGCCGGGCAGCTGTGGCCCCGGAGTACTCGGCATCTATCCCGAGATCTACGACGAGGACTACAACGTGGTCGAGGCCGGTAGTGGCACCGCCGGGAACATCTGCATCCGCAACCCCTGGCCCGGCATTTTCCAAACGATCTGGAAGCAACCCGAGCGATTCGTCGAGACCTACTACGAGAAGTATTGCCGGGACCCCAACAGCAAGGACTGGCGCGACTGGCCGTACTTGGCCGGCGACGCCGCTGTCCAAGCGGC
>JAOTUY010000113.1 GCA_029863625.1 Acidimicrobiia bacterium | reverse complement strand
GACGCCGCAAGCAGATCCAGTATTTGCTCGAGACGGGTCAGATCGACGATCAATTCTTCTGGAAGGTTTGAGGTGCGATTCATCCCAACCGTTGTGGAAGGGTGCCGGATCGTCGAGTTGGAACCATTCACCGACGAGCGGGGCTATTTTGCTCGCGCGTGGTGCGCGGATGAGATGGCCGCCGAAGGCCTTGAAGACCGAATCGCCCAGGTCAACATGTCACTGTCGAAACAAGCCGGGACGATTCGCGGTCTGCACTGGCGACCCGACCCACACCCGGAAGCGAAGTTCGTGCGTTGTATCGCCGGGCAGATCTTCGACGTCTGCGTCGATGTCCGCCCGGAGTCTCCGACCTTTCTCCGCTGGGTAGGCGTCGAGTTGTCTGCAGAGAACCGATTGGCCCTCTCGATCCCGGCCGGATGCGCCCACGCCTATCAGGCGCTCGAGGACAACAGCGAGGTGCTGTATACCGCCTCGGCACCTTTCGAGCCGGGGCTTGAGATCGGGGCTCGCTGGAACGACCCGTCCTTCGGAATCCGGTGGCCGATCACCGATTCCGTGATGGTCGCCGACAAAGACCAGAATTGGCCCGATTTTGCGTCGCGGCAGTGAGGAGTAGCAAGCGGTGATCATCGTCGACGAAGCACTACAACAACGAGAGGCTGCCCGCAACCCGGTTCGGGTCGCCCTGAGCGGCGCCGGTTTTGCCGCGCAGGGGCTCATACTCCAGTTGACGCGACCCACACCCGGTATCCGCTTATCGGTCATCGCCAATCGCACCATGGCCACGATTGAGCAAGTACTCGCCCACCTGGAGATCGTCGACTACATCACAGTCGACGATGAAGACGGATTACAGGCCGCCATCGCCGATGATCGGCTGGCGGTCACGACCGACCCCCTGCTGGCGGCTTCGACTCCAGGCACCGACGTGCTGGTGGACGCCACCGGCGAGGTCGAGCACGCCGCCCGGGTGGTGCTGGCGGGCATCGAAGCCCGCAAGCACATCGTGCTGGTCAATGCTGAGCTGGACGCCACCCTCGGGCCGATCCTCAAGACCAAAGCCGATGCGGCAGGTGTCATCTTGACCGACATGGACGGCGACCAACCGGCCGTGTTGATGAACCTGATGCGGCAGGTCAAGACTCTGGGCTTTCGGCCGGTGCTGCTTGGCAATATCAAGTCGCTGCTCGACTACTACCGCACCCCGGAGACCCAGGCCGAATTCGCCCGCAAGGTATGGCAGCGGCCCAAGATGATCACCAGTTTCGCCGACGGTTCAAAGATCGCCTTCGAGATGGCCACCCTCGCCAACGGCACCGGTTTCGGAGTCATGACCAGGGGCATGTACGGACCTCGCTGCGACCGGGTCGAGGAGGCCCCGGACCACTTCGATCACGACAAGCTGATCAATGGTCCGGGCTACGTTGACTACATCCTCGGGGCCGAGCCCAGCTTCGGCGTGTTCGTGCTCGGCTTCAACGACGAGAAGTGGATGCAGCGGTACATGAAGGTGTACAAGATGGGCGAAGGCCCGCTCTACACGTTCTATGTGCCATCACATCTCGGGCCGCTCGAAACTCCCGTCACGATCGCTCGGGCCGCCCTTTTCGGAGACGCGGCTACGACACCCTTAGGTGCTCCAGTAACGGATGTAGTGGGGTACGCTAAGAGGGATCTACAATCGGGAGATACTCTCGATGGGATAGGGGGCTTCACGGTATACGGAATCATGGAGAACAGCCCGGCGGCCAGAGCGGAGGATCTGGTCCCGGAGGGGCTTACCGATCAATGCACGGTGGTACGGCCGGTGTCCAAAGATCAGCCGTTGACTATGGCAGACATCGAACCACCGGTCGGCTCTGTCGGCTGGAGCTTGTGGCGCGAGCAGTGCACAAGGCAGAACTGGGAGGTCCAAGTACCACCGTGACGTGATCACTTTTCCGAGATACCAGGGGCAGGGATGAGAGCCGTGGCCCGAGCCGTTGCGGCATAGAAGGCTGGGAGGCCGAGAATGACAACATCTACCGTGCGGGGGCGATCTTCGCCGAGTCCGTCGCCGGTTCGCTTGCGCAGCACTGAACAACCCCTGAGCGGACTCGACCAGGGCACACACCGGGCAACCTGCCGGTTTTGCGGGGCACCCCTGCACCACACGGTGGTTGACCTTGGCACGTCGCCATTGTGCGAGAGCTTTGTCCCACCGGACCGCCTCGACACCATGGAGCCCTTCTATCCGCTGCACGTGTTCGTCTGCGGCGAGTGCTTCCTCGTCCAGCTCCTCGAGTACGTCCCTCCGGAGGAGATATTCACCGACTACGCGTACTACTCGGCTTATTCCGACACCTGGTTGGCTCATGCCAAGAAGTACGTGGATCAGATGACCGAGCTGCTGGAGCTGGGTAAGGGCTCGCAGGTTGTCGAGCTGGGCAGCAATGACGGATACCTTCTCCAGTGCTTCATCGAGAAGGGCATCCCGTCACTGGGGATCGAGCCGGCCGCCAATGTTGCCCGTGCTGCCGAGGCTCGCGGTGTCGAAACGCTTGTCAAGTTCTTCGACGCCGACCTGGCCGAGAAGCTGCGACAGGACGGTCGGGCCGCGGATCTCGTGATCGGCAACAACGTTCTGGCCCAGGTTCCCAATCTCAACTCGTTTGTGGAGGGCATCAACCTTCTCCTCGCACCAAACGGTGTGGTCACCATCGAGTTTCCCCACCTGCTGCGGCTGATCGAATCGAACCAGTTCGATACGATCTACCACGAGCATTTTTCCTATTTCTCCTTCTCGACTGCCGAGCGAATCTTCGCCGCTCACGGTCTGACTCTCTTCGACGTCGAAGAGCTGCCGACTCACGGCGGTTCGCTGAGGATCTACGGCCGGCATCAGCATGATGCTTGGCGACCGGTCTCGAGCCGGGTGTTGAAACTGAAGGAGGAGGAGCGGACGGCCGGGCTGGATAGCCTGGAGGTCTACGCCACCTTCCAGGAGCGGGTCGAGGAAACCAAGCGGGCTTTGCTCGAGTTCCTCATCAGCGCCCGCCGCCAAGGCAAGCAGATCGTTGGCTATGGCGCACCGGGGAAAGGGAATACCCTGCTGAACTACTGTGGCATCCGTACCGACTTCATCGATTACACGGTTGACCGGAATCCTTTCAAACATGGCATGTTCCTGCCCGGCACACACATCCCCATCTATCCGCCCGAGAAGATCGCCGAGACCAAACCCGACTACATCGTGATACTCCCGTGGAACCTGAAGGACGAGATCGCCGTCCAGCTCGCCTACACCGCCGCCTGGGGAGCCAAACTGGTGGTCCCCATTCCCGAGGTCGAGGTGTTGAGCTGAGGAGGCTGCCGGTATGAAGGTGGTGCTGTTCTGCGGCGGTGAAGGAACCCGTCTCCGCGAGTTTTCCGAGTCGATTCCCAAACCCATGGTGCCGGTCGGTTTTCGGCCCATCATCTGGCATGTGATGAAGTACTACGCCTACTACGGTCATAAGGACTTCATCCTGGCCCTGGGCTACAAGGCCGACGTCATCAAGAACTTCTTCCTCAATTACGACGAGACCGTCTCCAACGACTTTGTCATGTCGCACGGGGGAAAGAAGATCGAGCTGGCCAACAGCGACATCGACGAATGGACTATCACCTTCGTGGACACGGGTGCACGATCGAACATCGGTCAGCGTTTGGCCCGTCTCCGCCCTCACCTGGAGGGCGAAGAGATGTTCATGGCCAACTACAGCGACGGGGTTACCGACCTGTATCTGCCGGATTACGTCGAGGAGTTCCAGCGGCGGGACAAGGTGGCCAGCTTCCTCGCCATCCCCCCGCCGGGTAGTTACCACACGGCGGTTGTGGATGAGGCCGGCCGGGTCACCGGCACCAAGCCGATCAGCGAGTCCGGGACCTGGATCAACGGAGGCTACTTCGTCTTCAAACAGGAGATCTTCGACTACATGCAACCCGGTGAAGAGCTGGTCGAAAAGCCGTTCCTCCGCCTTATCGAGGCGGACGAGTTGGTTGCACACCGCTTCAGAGGGTTCTGGGCTCCCATGGACACCTTCAAGGACAAACAGCGACTCGACGAACTGCACGCGTCCGGAGCCGCCCCCTGGCAGGTGTGGCGGGAGCAAAACGGTGTCTAGAAAGAACGGTCGATCATGAGACGGCTCCTGCTCGATACCGCGGACCCCACGATTCTCTGTCTCGGTGCCCACAGCGACGACATCGAGATCGGCGCCGGGGCAACCCTGCTTCATCTGCTCGATACTTCTCCGGGTGCTTCGGTGCATTGGGTAGTGTTCAGCGGGGAGGGTAAACGGGCTGCGGAGGCCAGGCGCTGTGCCGAGCTGTTCGCCGGCGAACAGCTCGGGTCCCTCACGGTTCACAGTTTC
>JAOTUY010000053.1 GCA_029863625.1 Acidimicrobiia bacterium | reverse complement strand
GCGGTTTCGAGGCCGTCGATCCTGGCTCGTAGCTCAGGATCGTGGGGCGGAAACTCGAGAGGGTCGACGAGTGATCGGAAGTGGAGGCCGGAGCCACCGACGATCAACGCAGTCTTGTGCTGGTCGTCCAACCGCTCGAGCACTCGCCGTCCTTCCCTTTGGAACTCCGCAACGCTGAACGGCAAGTCGGGATCGACCAGATCGATCATGTGGTGGGGAACCCGAACCCGGTCGACGGCCGCGGGCTTGGCGGTGCCGATATCCATCCCCCTGTACACCTGCATGGAGTCGACCGAAACGATCTGGGCGTCGAGTTCCTCGGCCAGACGAAGGGCGAGATCACTCTTTCCGGCGGCGGTCGGTCCGAGGAGCGCCAGTATTCGGCTCAGAGCACGGTCCCGAGAAGATGATGACGGGCCGCGGTGTCGATCCTCGTGTGGAGGAAGGTTCCGGGAGCGTGGGGTCCGGCGACGTGGACCACTTTGTTGCCCCGACTGCGGGCAGTCACCATGTCCGGATCTTTGCGGGAGGGACCCTCGACCAGCACTTCCAGGACCTTGCCTACCTCCGCTTGATTCTGGTCAGACGATATCTGATTCTGGATCGCGATGAGCCGCTCAAACCGATCCTGGGCCACGAAGGGGTCAACGAATTCATCGGTGTACTCCGCGGCGGCGGTGCCGGGACGAGGCGAAAACAGAAATGTGAACGCCTGGTCGAAACGAGCTTCAGCGATGACCTCGAGCGTCTGCTGGAAGTCTTCTTCCGTTTCCCCGGGGAAACCAACGATGATGTCAGAAGACACTGCCAAATCGGGTATATGGGACCGAGCCATGGCCAGCCGCCGGAGATAGCGAGCTACGTTATAGCCACGATGCATTCGTGCCAACACGCGGTCGCTTCCCGACTGGAGGGGGAGGTGGAGTTGCTCACAAACGGCCGGTGTCTCGGCCATGGCCAGGGCGACATCCTCGCGAAAGTCGGCGGGATGTGGGCTCGTGAAACGGACCCGGTGGATACCATCCACGGTACCAACCCGGCGCAATAGGTCGGCGAACACGGGGCGTCGTCTTCCGTCGATGGCCAGGTCCCGGCCGTAGGTATTGACGTTCTGGCCGAGCAGGGTCACTTCCACCACCCCATCACGGGCAAGTTGTTCCACTTCGCGGATCACGTCCCCCGGACGCCTGCTGACTTCGACACCCCGCACCGCGGGCACAATGCAGAAGGTGCAGGTGTTGTTGCAGCCGACCTGGATAGCGACCCAGGCCGCGTAGTCGACTTCCCGGCGCACGGGAAGCGACGATGGCATCGCTTCGAGTTCATCCACGATCTCGGTAATCGCGCCCCATTCCTGCGCATGATCCATCAGATCGAGCACCCGATCCAGGTTGTGGGTACCGAGCACCACATCCACCCATGGGGCTCGCTCCCGAACCAGCTCGCGGTCCTTTTGCGCGGCGCACCCACCTACCACCAGCAGCAGATCCGGATTGTGATCCTTGAGTTGTTTGAGCTGGCCGAGATTGCCGTAGAGACGATTATCAGCGTTTTCCCGAATGGTGCAGGTGTTGATGAACACAACATCAGCCGACTGATAGTCCCCCACCGGCCGCATCCCGTCTGCTTCGAACATCCCGGCAATGCGCTCGCTGTCGTGTTCATTCATCTGGCAGCCGAAAGTCCTGACGACATACCGTTGTCCGGCCCGGGTCGGCCGGCGACGCTCATTGCGCCGCACGGTCGGATCCCCGAGGAGCACGGTCTCAACCATGGTCACCGGGCGTAGTCCGTCACACGGAGTTCGCGAATCACAGTCACTTGAATCTGACCGGGATATTGAAGATCCTCTTCCAGACGCTTGGCTATGCGTCTGGCAAGGTCCGAAGCTCCAAGGTCGTCGACTTCTCCAGGATCGACCACGACGCGCACTTCCCGTCCGGCTTGCATGGCGAAAACCTTCTCTACTCCATCGAAGTCCTTGGCCAGTTTCTCGAGACGCTCCAGACGTCGCACGTACGACTCCAAAGCCTCCCGACGAGCTCCCGGACGGGCAGCAGAGACTGCATCGGCCGCCTGGACCAGAACCGCTACCAGGGTGCGCGGTTCGACCTCGCTGTGGTGAGCTTCGATACCGTGAACGATGGCTGGATCCTCGCCGAATCGACGAGCGATCTCGGCACCAATCAGAGCGTGGGAACCTTCGACTTCGTGGGTGACTGCTTTGCCGATGTCATGTAGCAACGCCGCGCGCTTGGCCTCGATCGGATCGATCTGCAGCTCGGCGGCAAGCATGCCGGCCACGTGAGCGGCTTCAACGAGATGGTTGAGCACGTTTTGACCGTACGAGGTCCGGTACTTCAACCGGCCAAGCAACGTCACCAACTCCGGATGCACACGCGAAATGCCTACTTCCAACAAAGCCCATTCGCCGGCGTCACGCACGCTCTGCTCAACCTGTGCCTGGGCCTTCTCGTAGGCCTCTTCGATCGAGGCGGGGTGAATGCGTCCGTCCGCAACCAACCGCTCAAGAGCGATCCGGGCTACCTCCCGCCGGACCGGGTCGAACGAGGCAACGGAAACGGCCTCCGGGGTATCGTCGACCACCAGGTTGACGCCCGTGGTTGCTTCGAACGCCCGTATGTTGCGCCCTTCCCGACCGATAATCCGGCCCTTCATGTCATCGGAGGGGAGTTCAACCACAGAAACCGTCGTTTCGGTAACGACTTCGGAGGCGAGCCGCTGAATGGCCGTCGTCAAGATCCTCCTGGCCCGACGATCGGCTTCCTCACGAGCCTTGATCTCCATATCGCGCACGAGGATCATTGCCTCGCGCCGTGCCTCGTCCTTGACCTGCTCGAGGAGCTGCCCCTTGGCTGCATTGGCGTCAAACCCGGCCAATCGTTGCAGCTCGTCGCGAGCCTGCTCCTTGATCACGTCGGCCTCCGCCCGTGACTCGGATGCTTCCTGTTCACGATGAATCAGCATCTGCTCACGCTGAGCGAGGTTGCCGGCCCGCTGTTCCAATGTCTGTTCACGCTGGTTGAGTCGCTCTTCGGAGGACCTCATCTCGAGGCGCCGGTGCTCGAGAGCCGCATCCTCTCGCTCCCGATATGCCTCGGCCTTGGCTCTGCCTTCTTCCTCCGCTCGTGCCAGCACGCCTTGGGCTTCCTGCCGGGCGTGCGACACGACTCCTTCGGCCGACCAATCGGCATTGGTCTTCGACCGTCGCAGACGGCTGCGGGTGGCCAAGAACCCGGAGACCAGGCCAATCGCGAGAGCGACGACACCGACGATGATCGCAGTGATCACATCCATCGTCCCTGCTTTCCGGTGATCTATGAAACAGGAATGCCGAGCCCCTACCGGGGCCCGGCACACACATCATCCGATCGAAGCTCTGGGCTAGGCCATTCGCCTCGTTCGAAACACCTCCTGCATCCAGAGATCCCTGTTGTATTTCACGAATTCGATTCCAGTTGGTTGGGTTTTTTGGTACATATCGTGTGTGCTGAGAGCATCGTACCGCGCGAAAACCGTTTTGTAACGGGCAAGTTCTAGGCCGTGCGGGACTGGGTCAGGTTCGCGCCGGGATGAGACCTATGTCTTGTCGGGTTTTGGGTTGGGTTGTGGCTCCGTGTCCTTCGCCCCATCCACCGCTTCAGCGTCGTCGGTTTCTAGCAAACCAACCGCCTCGAGCACCTTCGCCTGCAGCTGCACCGAGATCTCGGGGTTCTCCCGTAGGAACCGCTTGGAGTTCTCACGTCCCTGCCCGAGTTGATCGTTGTCGTACGTGTACCAGGCGCCGCTCTTCTTCACGATCCCTTGATCCACCGCGACATCGAGCAGACTACCTTCTCGCGAAATGCCTTCTCCGAACATGATGTCGAACTCGGCCAGGCGAAAAGGCGGCGCCAGTTTGTTCTTGACTACCTTGGCACGGACCCGGTTCCCGACATTCTCCTGTCCATCCTTGATGGCTTCGATCCTGCGGATATCGATACGAACGGTTGAGTAGAACTTGAGAGCGCGACCACCCGGAGTGGTCTCCGGGGAACCGAACATGACGCCGATCTTCTCGCGCAGCTGGTTGATGAAGATGGCCGTCGTCTGTGACCGGTGGATGCTACCGGTGAGCTTGCGCAAGGCTTGCGACATCAAACGGGCCTGCAAACCAACGTGCGTGTCGCCCATCTCGCCCTCGATCTCGGCTCGCGGGACCAGGGCAGCAACCGAGTCGATCACCACGACATCGAGCGCTCCGGAGCGAATCAGCATGTCGGTGATTTCCAGAGCCTGCTCTCCGGTGTCGGGCTGGGAGATCAGCAGTTCGTCAACATCTACGCCCAGCGCCCGGCAGTACGTGGGGTCGAGGGCATGCTCGGCATCAACGAAGGCGGCGATCCCCCCGTTGCGCTGAGCTTCCGCCACCACGTGCAGGGCGAGCGTGGTTTTTCCGCTGCTCTCCGGACCAAAAATCTCGACGACCCGGCCTCGCGGAACGCCGCCGATACCCAACGCCAGGTCGAGTGACAAAGCCCCGGTTGAAATGGCCGGCATCCTCTGATGGTTGCTCTCGCCAAGTTTCATGATCGCCCCGGTGCCGAACTGCCGTTCGATCTGCGACATGGCCATCTCGAGTGCCTTGTCTCGTTCCACTGTTGCTCCCTTCTGGACTACTCAGCCACAAAGTAGAGATCAGGTGTGACAGAATCACACGCCTGTAATCCTATTCCATGCTGCGATGAGAATCTAGTCGAACATACGTTCGAAGCCAAGTACTCAATGCCCGGTATCGAGACGCCCGGTGCGCGGTGCCGGGTGCGAGGTACTAGGTACTCAGCTCGAAGCTCTCCAGCTCTTCGTAGCGGGCCCCTCCCCGGCCCAGGTGACTCCGGTACACGATCAGGCGATCGACCGGGAGCGACATCGGAAAAGAATCCACCTGTTCGATCAAGGGGCGAAGGTCCTGGTGGGGACGGATCCGGCTGAGGGTGAGATGTGAATGAAAAGGCCGGTCCTCGGGAGCAAACCCCGCCTGTTGGGCGGCATCCTCGCTACGAGCGGCCAACTGCTCCAATCGACCCGCCCCACCGTCGATCGCCAACCACAGCACGGTCGCCCGAGCGGGTCGGGGAAAGGCGCCAAGACCCCCAAAGGTGATGGCGAACGGCCCGCCCAACTCAGCCTCCGCCAGCCCGGCTAGCAATCGGTCGTAGGCGGCGTCGTCGCACGGCCCCAGGAACCTCAGTGTCAGGTGCCAGTTGGGAGGCGGGACCGGTTTCCCCGGCAGCGGACGGTCCTTCATTGCTCCCATCACGTGAGCGGCGAGGGCGGCCCGCACCTCATCGGTGAGCGCGACCGCGACGAAGAGACGCCCTACGTTCGCCACCAGGAACCCTCGACGGCCAGCCGGACGAGCTGCAGAGCGGCGGTGCCGGCGTAGGTCCTCACCCGCTCGCGGTCGCCGGGCAGCCTGAACGTCCGGGCGGCGGTGTCTTCCGGCGTATGCACGCCGATCACCATCGTCCCGGCCGGTTGCTCCTGCTCGTCCGGACCGGCCGATCCCGTGACCGAGACCGCTACCTCCGCACCAAGCAACCGGGCGGCGCCGACCGCCATAGCCATCGCCGTCTCCTCCGAGACCACGCCTGCCTCGGCCAGCGTGGCGGCCGGAACGTCGAGCAAGCGGTGTTTCAATTCAGCCGTGTAGCACACAGTGCTCCCGACGAACACGCGCGACGCTCCGGGAACCGAGGTGATTCGGGCCGCGATCAAACCGCCGGTGGCCGACTCAGCGGTCGCCAAACGCCAGCCGCGCCTCTCCAACATGCCAAGCACGATCGCCTCGATAGTTTCACCGTCACTACCGAAAATGCGGGTCCCGAGCCGCAGGCGTACCTCAGATTCTAACGGAGCGATCAGTGCGGAAGCCTCCTCTTCGGTGTTCGCTTTGGCGGTGATGCGGACCTTGATCTCACCGCTCGAAGCGAGGAAAGCTACCGAGGGGTTAACGGACGCCTGGAACAGGTCGTCAAGCAATTCGGCAACCTGCGACTCGCTCATTCCCCAGCTACGGAGCAGACGGCTCTTGACGACGGCCGGGCCTCCCGCCATTCGGCGGAGTCTGGGCATCACCTCGTCGTTGAGGAGCGCCTTCATCTCTTGGGGAACTCCGGGCAGGGCAAAGATCCAGGTTCCGTCATGTTGCAGGGCAATACCCGGCGCCGTTCCCTTCGCGTTGGGTAGCTGGAGGCCGCCTTGCGGATACTCGGCCTGTCGCAAATTGCTCTCCGGCATGACCCGGCCGGTCGATTCCCACCGGGCTCGCAACCTTCCCGCATATTCCTCCGAGAACGCCATCACCCGCCCGGTGGCATGGCAGATGGCTTCCCGGGTGAGGTCATCCTGGGTTGGGCCGATGCCTCCGGTGAGAATCACCGCGTCGGCCCGCCCCAACGCCGTCGTCAGCGCAGCTACCAGCCGGTCATCGTTGTCCCCCACGACGACCTGGTAATGGGCGTCCAAGCCTTCCTCCGCCAGACGACGTCCGATGACCGCCCCGTTGCCGTTCACGATCTGCCCCAGCAAGAGTTCCGTCCCGACGGCGATGACCTCGACGATCACGCTTCCACCACTTCGGCCGCCAGATCAACTCCGTAGCTGGCGGTGATCGTGGCTTGCACCCACTCCCCCGGCTCACCACGATCCAGCGTCACCATCCCGTCGATTTCCGGTGCCTCCCGGTAGGTGCGCCCGACCGGGACCCCGTCCTCGACCTGATCGATGAGCACGTCGAGCGTTCGGCCGACCTGAGCCCCATTGGCTCGCTCGGTCAGATCATCCTGAATCGATTGGAGAAAGCGCAACCGCTCTGCGGCCATCTCAGGATCTATGCGACCGGGAAGATTGGCGGCGGGCGTCCCCTCTTCGGCCGAGTACGGAAAGAACCCGGCCCAATCCAGCCGCGCTGCTTGGAGGAATTCCGCCAGGGTCTCGACATCATCTTCCGTCTCACCGGGAAAACCGACGATGAAGCTGGAGCGGAGCGCTGCTTCCGGCGCGGACGACCTGATCTGAGAAATGAGGTCGAGATACCGGCTCCCACCGCCGGGTCGACTCATGGCCCGCAGGAGACGTTCAACAGCATGTTGGAGGCTGAGATCGAAATAGGGCATGATCAACGGGTTGGTGGCCATCTCTTCGATCAGAGCCGGCCGGATCTCCTTCGGGTACAGGTACAGCAGTCGGAGACGACGCAGCCCGTCGATGTCGGAGACGAACCGCAGCAATTCGACCAGACCTCCGGGCGCGTCGATATCTCGCCCGTATGAGGCCAGGTCCTGGGCCACCAGCACAATCTCCCGTACGCCGGCGGCAGTCAGGGCGCTGATCTCTTGGTGGATGTTGGTCGGCCGACGGGAACGCTGTTTCCCGCGAATGAGCGGAATGGCACAGAAGGTGCACGGTTTGTCGCATCCTTCGGCCACTTTGACATAGGCATAAGGAACCGTCGGAGTGGGCCGGTTGATCGCATAGAGAATATCCATCGGTACCTGTCGCAGCCCGACCGGCTGCCAGTTGGTGAGCCGGTCCAGGGTCCCGACCAATTCGCCATAGCGGTCGAGACCCAACACCGCGTCTGCTTGCGGCATGGCTTCCGAGATCTCCGAACCGAACCGTTGCGCCATGCAGCCGAGAACCACCAGATTGGCATCAGGACGTTTGGCCTCTTCAAGCTCGAGGATCGTATCAACCGATTCCTCTCGGGCCGCCTCAATGAAGGCGCAGGTATTGACCATAACGACATCGGCCGAGCTCGGGTCGCTCGCTGCTCCGTACCCGGCCTCGGCCAGCATCGCGAAGAGCTTGTCGGAATCGACCTGGTTCTTGGCACAGCCAAGGGTGGTCAACCAGACGGTGGGTGCAGTCATCGGTCGGGAGTCTAGGAAGAACGGCTCGGATTGGTCCCGGATGTCGAGATCGGCTCATCGCCCAGGATCCGGTAGCGGCCCCGGTAATACACGAGAGGATCGGCGCGGCCCACCAGATCGATCTGATCGATCTGCCCGGTTACCAGCCGGTGGAATCCGGTTTCGACCGACCGCTCCAGGCGGCAATAGGCGCGAGTGCCCAGGGTGGACATAGTCGGCCCCCAGGGGGTGTCCTCGACGTCGAGACCGGCGAACAGTCCGCCCGGACTAGGTCGCAGTCCGGCAAAACGATCCGAAAGCTGCCGATCGTCCGCACCAAGCACGTGCAGCACCCACGCGCCGCTTTGCTGGATGGCAAACCACAAATCAGTCGCCTCACCAACCAGGGCGACGACCCGCGACGGTTCGCCTTCGGCCATCAGCAACGACGATACGGTCAAGCCGGTCCGGTTGTCCGGACCACCGGAAGTGAGCACCGTGATCCCCGAGGCAAGCCGACCCCGCAACTGCCGGGCCGGATCGCGCAGGTCCGGGGGCGTCGCGAACGGGTGATCTTCGTGTATCCAACCTCCACTCATGGGCGAAACGGTAGTAGGTCTCCCGCAATGCGGGTATGACTCAATCGCGTCCGACGCTCGACCTATTCTGATACCCATGGAACGGGCCCTCATCAAGCGTTTCGAGGCACTGACACCCGCTCGAGCGATGCTCGTCGTCATCGTCGTGTTTGCGTTCGTCGCCACCATCGACAAGATCACCGGGCGGGAAGTGTCCTTCTCTCTCTTTTATCTGCTTCCGGTCGCGCTTGTCTCGTTCCGGTGGAGAGGAGCGCCGGGACAATTGGCCGCCTTTGTGGCCGCCTCGGCCTGGTTATCGATCGACCTGTGGTCGGGAAACCAATACGGTCATCCGCTCATACCGTTCTGGAACGCCACCGTGCGCTTCGGGTTCTTCAGCCTGATCGCCTGGTTGTTGGATCGCCTGCACAGCGCAGTCGAGCAGCAAGCCTCTCTGGCCAGGACCGACGCGCTGACGGGTCTCCCCAACCGGCGTTCCTTCGAGGAGCTGGCACGCCGCGAGCTGGCCAGAGCCGACCGGCTAGGGTCCCCTCTGGCGCTGGCCATCATCGACCTCGACGACTTCAAGCTCATCAACGACGACCAGGGTCACGCGGCCGGAGATAGGGCTCTCCGCATGTTCGCTGCGACCACCGGGCGCATCTTTCGTTCCGTCGACGTGGCGGCCAGAATGGGGGGCGACGAGTTTGCTCTGCTGCTCCCAGATGTAGCTAGACATTCGGCCCTCCAGGCGCTGCACCGCTTTCAGACGGCTCTCCTCGACGATCACAGCGGGCCAATCAGCTGTTCGATCGGTGTTGCCCATATCGTCGGCGGAGACCTGGACGATGCCCTTCGACATGCAGACCAGGCCCTCTACCGGGCCAAGGCTTCGGGAAAGGGAGCAATCGAGCTGGTCGAAGTCCCCGCCCAAGACCGGCCGCACGGCAACACCTCGAGTCCACCTGACCGGCCGGCCATCCGCACCTAGGTGAGCGGCACGGGATTCGCCGTCCGCTTCCGGAATTGGAGCCGCTCTACGTACCCCGCCGCCCGGGCAGCCGAAACCACGGCATCGTGTCCCCACCCGGCTTCGTCCGGTTGGTGACCATCGGAGGCCAGCGTGATCGGCACGCTCGCCTCGCGGAACATCCCAAGAAACATCGGCGACGGATAGACCTCGGCGGCCGGTTTGCGAAGGCCCTGACTCGACACTTCGACCGCAGTACCCGATGCTGCCGCGGCAGCCACCACCGCCCGGTAGTGGTGCAACGGCTCCTCGGAAAGCCGGTGACCGTACTTTTTGATCACGTCCACATGGGCCAGTACGTCGACGGCACCCGAGGCGGCCAGCTGGGTTTCCAAGGCGAAGTATTCGTCGTAACCGCGTTCGATCCCTCGTTCTTCCCACTCGAACCCGGTCGAGGGGTTGTCGATGGCCCAGCCACCGATCCAGTGCACCGAACCGATGAGGAAGTCCCACGGATAGGGATCCAGAAGCTCCATCACTGCTGCAATGGTCTCTGGGAAGTAATCGACCTCCAACCCCAACAGCACCGGCAATCCTTGCGCTTTGGCTCCCTCGATGGCCGTTACGTAGGCGTCGAGAGAGAGATTGCGTTCCGCCGCGATGAATTCCCGGGTGTTGGCGGCCAACCGGGGATTGGGCTCGCGTTCCCACCAATCACCCAGCGCCGGCCCGGACTCAAAGCATCGGAACAGATGCTCGGTGAAACCAAGCTCGTGCACACCCCTCCGGGCCGCGGCCTCAACGTATGCCTCGATGTGGCCAGGTGGGTATTCACCAGGCGGCGGCCCCTGGTCGGATGGCTGATGGGGATGGAGGTGCAGGTGATAGTCGCTCACGGCAGCGCAGCGTACTCGGCGCCGTCACCGACCGAGTCGAGCGACCACAGCCTCGAGTGGGCCCGGACCAACTGCGGCAGTGAGGGCGGCCAAACTCAGCTCCGAAAGCGAACCGTTGGTGACGAGGTCGTCGTTGGCCATCTCAACGGCCCGCGGGAGAGTCGCGAATACTCCCACCTGATCCAATTCGGTGGCCCGTCGTGCTGCCGACCGCGCCGCATCTGCCCGACCCGACTCCAGGGCATCGAGGGCGCGCTCGGCGGCTGCCAGGGCTTGACGTTGTGCTTGTCCATCCATCGGGCCCGAAAGTTAGCAACGTGACCGATCAAAAGGCGGTCGTCGTGATCCCATCATTGCGCGAGGAACTGTTCGTCTTCGGTCGAACCCTTCAGGGCCAGCGTTGAGGCTTCGCCACCGCTGATGGCCATGGCCACCTCATCGAAGTACCCGGCGCCCACTTCCCGCTGGTGCTTGACGCCCGAGTAGCCGTCCTTCTCGATCTCGAACTCGTGCTCCTGGACCCGAACGTAGGCCGTCATGCCAACTTCGCGATAGCCTTTGGCCAGATCGAACATCGAAGCGTTGAGCGAATGGAACCCGGCCAATGTGATGAACTGGTACTTGTAGCCCATCGCCCCCATCTCCTTTTGGAAAGTAGCGATGGCTGCGTCGTCGAGATTCATCTTCCAGTTGAAGGAAGGTGAGCAGTTGTACGCCAGCATCTTGCCGGGGAATCCTGCGTGGATACGCTCGGCGAACTCTTTCGCTTCCGCGAGGTCCGGATGGCTGGTCTCGCACCAGATCAGGTCGGAAAACGGGGCGTAGGCCAGGCCACGGGCGACGGCCGTCTCCATTCCATTCTCAACGTTGTAGAAACCCTCGGGGGTCCTGGTCCCCTTCACGAAGGGGCGATCCCGCTCGTCGATGTCGCTGGTTAGCAGCGTGGCGCCCAGCGAATCCGTGCGAGCCACGATGATCGTCGGCACGTCAAGAACGTCTGCCGCGAGCCGAGCCGCCTTCAGGGTCCGCACATGCTGGCTGGTAGGTACCAGTACCTTGCCACCCATATGCCCGCACTTCTTCTCAGCCGCCAGCTGGTCTTCGAAATGCACGCCGGCCGCACCCGCTTCGACGAAAGCCTTGGTCATTTCGAACACGTTGAGCGCACCGCCGAAACCGGCCTCCCCGTCGGCCACGATCGGAGCAATGAAGTCATGGTCGTGGCGACCTTCCGACCACTCAATCTGGTCGGCGCGCAGCAACGCGTTGTTGATCCGCCGCACCAGGGTCGGGGCGCTGTTCGATGGATACAGGCTTTGATCGGGATAGGTCTGCATGGCGAGGTTATTGTCGCCGGCCACTTGCCAGCCGCTCAGGTAGATCGATTTGAGGCCTGCCTTAACCATCTGCACGGCTTGGTTACCCGTCATCGCTCCCAGGGCATTGACGTAGTCATCCGATTCGAGGAGCTTCCACAGCTTCTCGGCGCCGTATTTGGCGAGCGTGTAGTCGATCATCAATGTCCCGCGCAGCCTCACCACCTGCTCGGCGGTGTAGTCGCGAGTGATCCCCTTCCACCGAGGGTTGGTATCCCAATCCCGTTCGAGATCCTCAACCTCCCGACGGAACCGTTCGGCGATCTCCATCCGTTTCCTCCTCAGTCGATCAATTCATAGGCTCGTAGGGTCAAGAATTCGGGGAATTCGTCGCTCAACGCCACAGTCTCGAAGAGGTGGCGGGCCTCGTCGAACCGGCCGCGTGCGAAAAGGTCCTCCCCATAGGCCTCCCGCATCTTCTTAATCTCCTCGTTCACCAGTTCGTGGACCAGTTCGCGCGTCACAGATCGCCCGTCGTCCATGAGGGCGTCGTGGCGGATCCACTGCCAGATCTGCGAGCGTGAAATTTCGGCAGTTGCAGCATCCTCCATCAGGTTGAAGAGGGCCGCGGCGCCGACACCCCGCAGCCACGACTCGAGGTAGAGGATGGCAACCGAGATGTTGGTTCGGAGGCCGGCTTCGGTGATCGCACCAGCCTCGATCAGCGTGTTGAGCAGGTCACTTCCGGCGATCTCGACATCACCGCGCAGCACGTCGAGTTGGTTCGGCTTGGCGCCCAATACGTTGTCGAAGACTTCAAGCACCGGCGCAACGAGGTCGGGATGGGCGACCCAGGTCCCGTCGCACCCGTCGGCCGATTCGCGCTGTTTGTCCTCGCGAACCTTGCGTAACGCATGTTCGTTGATCTCGAGATCGCGGCGGCTTGGGATGAAGGCCGCCATGCCGCCGATCGCAAACGCCCCCCGCCTATGACAGGTGCTCACCAGCAGCTCGGAGTAAGCCCGCATGAAGGGAACCGTCATCGACACCTGGGCGCGATCGGGCAATACCATTTCGGGCCGATTGCGAAACTTCTTGATGACCGAGAAGATGTAGTCCCACCGTCCCGCGTTGAGCCCGGCTGAATGGTCCCGCAGCTCGTAGAGGATCTCCTCCATCTCGAAGGCCGCCAGGATAGTTTCGATGAGCACGGTTGCCTTGATGGTCCCGGCTTGAATCCCGAGCTTTTCCTCTGTGTAGACGAACACATCGTTCCATAGGCGCGCTTCGAGGTGGCTCTCTAGTTTCGGGAGGTAGAAATAGGGGCCGGTACCACGCTCCAGCGACCGTTTGCCATTGTGGAACACGTAAAGACCGAAGTCGAACAGGCTGGCCGAAATGGGGTGCCCCGCCACGAACACGTGTTTTTCGAAGAGATGCCAGCCGCGCGGCCTGATCATCAGCGTGGCGGTTTCTTCGCCCAGTTGGTAATGCTTGCCATCCTGACTGGTGAACTCCATGGTGCCGTTGATGGCGTCGATCAGATTGAGATGACCCTGAATGTTGTTTTCCCAGGTGGGCGAGTTCGAGTCCTCGAAGTCGGCCATGAAGACTTTGGCGCCCGAGTTGAGAGCATTGATCATCATCTTGCGCTCGACCGGTCCGGTGATCTCGACCCGTCTATCTTGTAGATCGGCCGGCACGGCCGCGACACGCCACTCGCCGTCACGAATGTTTTGGGTTTCGGGAAGGAAGTCGGGTAACTCCCCGTGATCGAGCCGCTCCTGACGGATGGCCCTGGCCCGGAGGAGCGCCTCACGTTCGGGGTTGAAGCGGCGATGCAGATCGGCCACAAAGTTGAGGGCTTCGGAGGTTAGAATCTCAGCGAAGCCCCCCTCAACGGATCCGATGACTTCGATTCCGTCACTCATGACTTTGATCCTTCCCTATTCTTCTGCTCGCGTGGCGCTAATTATTGCAAGCAGAGGCGCTCGAAGCGATTCGGGCACGGACCGTAGCCTCCCAAACCAGGCTAGGGGGCGAGGAACAGGCCCGGCTCTTCGAGATTCTCGCGGAGTCGGGCCATGAACCGCCGACCGAGCCCTCCATCGATAACCCGATGGTCGTAGGAAAGTGAGAGAGGCATCATGCGGGCGATGGTGACGGATCCCGCCCGAACGACGGCCTGCGGTTCGGCTCTCCCGACCGACAAGATGGCGGTGGTCCCGTAGGGGATGATCGGGGTTCCGTGTCCACCACCGACCGCGCCGATATTGGAAATCGTGAAGGTTGCGCCGCTCAGTTCGTCGGGTGCCAACGATCGCGACCTGGCGGCGGCTGCCAAACGGGCGATCTCCCCGGCCAGGCCACGCGGATCCCACCGATCGGCACCTTTCACGACCGGGACGATCAGCCCGTCCGGCGTATCGGCAGCTACTCCTATGTCGTAGCGGCGCTTGAAGATCAGGTCTTCTCCATCGAGCGAAGCGTTGAACTCCGCGAACTCGACCAGGACCGGCAGGACGGCCAGCACCACCAGTGTCTCGATCGGAACCGGGGCGTCGTAACGGGCCGACAGTGCGGCCCGCAGATCGAGCAAACGGTCGGCCGCCACCGTGTCGAAGGTCGTCACGTGGGGAATCTCGCGCCACGATCGTTCCATATGGTCGGCAATGGTTCGGCGCAGCCGCGAAAGTCGAACCCGTTCCTCTTGGGCTCCGGCGGTCTCCGGTGTCGTGATCGCCGACCGGGCGGCAACCGCCTGAACATCTTCCCGGCTGATGCGCCCACCCGGGCCGGTGCCTTGCACATCAGCAAGGATGACCCCGAGGTCCTTGGCGAGTTTTCGAACCAACGGAAGTGCTTTGACCCCTTCGGAGGCTGGTTGATCTGTTTCGCCCGGCCGGGCGGGAAGGATTTCGGCTTCCTCAACCAGGGTCCCCACAATCGGCGCAGCATCTGCCCGACTCCAGGACTCCCCCGGTTGCCCGATGACGGTCAGCACGGCACCCACCTGCAGAGTCTCGCCTGCCCCGGCGCCGTGAAAGAGCACCACTCCCCTGTGTGGTGAGGTGATCTCGACCACGGCCTTGTCGGTCTCGACCTCGACCAGCGGAGCATCCTCGGCCACCTCATCGCCCACCGCCACCAACCAGCGCACAACTTCCGCCTCGGTCAAGCCCTCTCCGATGTCCGGCAACAAGAATTCGTGGGCCACTATCCCTCCAGTGTCCTGCGGGCAGCTTGCAAGATTCGATCGACGCCGGGGAGGTAGTACTCCTCCGTTCGCTTGAGCGGGAAGATCGTGTCCCAACCCGTTACCCGTTGCACCGGAGCAAGCAGGGAATACAACGCCTCTTCCTGGATCCGTGCGACCACTTCCGCACCAAACCCTGCCGTGCGATGAGCCTCATGGATGACCACCGCCCGGCCTGTTTTGCGGACGGACCCGATCAGTGTTTCGGTGTCGAGAGGAACAAGGCTTCTGAGGTCGATGACCTCAACCGATATACCCTCCTCCGCCAGGGCGTCGGCAGCACGGCGAGCATCGCGGACCATCGAGCCATAGGCGACCAGCGTGACGTCGTTGCCCGTCCTTTCGAGGCGGGCCCGACCGATCGGCACAACAAAGTGACCCCCGGCCACGTCCTCCTTGACGGCCCGATAGAGCCGGATCGGCTCGAGGAAAACCACCGGGTCGGGGTCCTCGATGGCGGCCAGGAGCAAGCCTTTGGCGTCGTAGGGTGTCGATGGAACCACCACCTTGAGTCCCGGAGTGTGGGCGTAGAGCGCCTCAGTCGACTCGCTGTGGTGTTCGGCGGCACCGATCCCACCGCCGTACGGCATGCGGATGACCATCGGGGCCGTGAACCGATGCCGGGAACGATGGCGGATTCTTCCGACGTGACTGACGATCTGGTCGTAGGCGGGATACGAGAAGCCCATGAATTGGATCTCGACCACCGGACGCATGCCCGCCACAGCCAGGCCGAACGCCGTACCGACGATCCCCGACTCGGCGACCGGCATATCGACCACCCGTTCTGCACCGTGGGTGGCCTGGAGGCCATTCGTCAGACGAAACACTCCGCCCGTCCGACCCACGTCCTCGCCCATCACCAGTACCCGCGGGTCCGTCGCCAGAGCGATATCGAGTGCATCCGTGATCGCCTGGGCGAGGTTCATGACGGTCATGCCTGGTCTCTCCGGGAGGCAAGAAGCCTTTGCTGTTGTTCGGCGAGCTCTGGTGTCATTTCAGCGAACATCGACTCGAAGATCTCCTCTGGGGCCAGCGGGGTGAGCGCCTCTGCTTCCTCGACGGCCCGGTCGATCTCGTCGTGCGCCCCGGTTGCCGCGCGGGCTTCCCACTCCTCATCCCAGGCGCTTTCGGCCGCCAGGTACTTCCGGATTCTGTCAAGGGGATCTTTCGCCCGCCAGGTTTCGACTTCCGCGGCGTCCCGATATCGGGTGGGGTCATCGCTGGTCGTGTGGGGACCGAGCCGGTAAGTGAGCGCCTCGATCAGGGTCGCTCCCCGCCCATCTCGGGCCCGGACAACTGCCTCACTGGTGGCCTGGTACATGGCGAAAAGGTCGTTGCCGTCGACGAGCACTCCGGGGACCCCATAGCCGGCAGCCTTCTCGGCGATCGTCTCGGAGGCGGTTTGTTGGTGGCGGGCCAGAGATATGGCGTACTGGTTGTTTTGACAGATGAACACAGTCCCGGTCCGGAAGACCCCGGCGAAATTCATTGCCTCGTGGAAATCTCCTTCGGAGGTCGCACCGTCTCCGAAATAGGTGATGGCTATTCGATCGGATCCCTGCAGGCGCGCTGCCCAGGCCAAACCGACGGCGTGCAACATGTGGGCGCCGACCGTGATAGATGGTGGAAGCACCGCGACGCCCTCGGGGGGCGATCCGCCTCGCTCGTCGCCCATTCTCGTCAACAGCAGGTGGGTCCAGGGGTATCCCTGCATCCACATCGCCGCCGCATCCCGGTAGGTGGGCACCATCCAGTCGTCCGGTCTGAGCGCGGCCGCAGAACCGATTTGAGCGGCTTCCTGCCCCTCGAAAGGCGCATAGGTGGCAAGCCGGCCTTGCTTCTGAATCGAGGTTGCCTTCCGGTCGTACTGTCGAGCCGCAACCATGGCCAAAAAGAGGCGTTTGGTGAGATCGATGTCCATCGGAGGGTCTGCGAGCAACTCACCATCCGGAGTCAGTATTTGCAGCATGGTCGTGTCAGGCTAACGGCATCCGGGGGCGACGGGCGCCTCGATTACGTGCCGAGATCACGTGGAGCGAAAGTCACATCAGGTACGCCGAATCGGAAACGAGACAGGGGCCCGGTAACCGGCCATCGGCGGACGGCGGGAAGAGCACTCCTGGCGGCCACGACTACAAAAGTGGGCACGGCCGGCATCACAAGCAATTTCACGAAGGCGCTCATCCGATCAGCCTTCGACCGTTGAGTTTGCATAGATCTGTTCGAGGTCCTCTTCGGTCATCAACACCGCCCGCGCCTTTGACCCCTCCGAGGGACCTACCACTCCTTTGCGCTCGAGGATGTCCATGACTCGCCCTGCCCGGGCGAATCCGATCCGGAGTTTGCGTTGCAGCATGGAGGTGGAGCCGAGTTGGGAACGGACCACGAGATCGGTCGCCGAGCGAACCAACTCCGCATCATCGCCCTCGTCCTCTTCGGCGGTTTGCCTGGCCTGCTGGGCGGTCGCCTCGATAACATGATCCTGGTATTTAGCCTCTCGTTGTTTCTTGGTCCACTCAACGACCGCATGTACCTCTTCTTCGGTCACCCAGGCTCCCTGGATCCTCTGCGGTCGGGGGTCCGTAGCGGTGATGACCAGCATGTCGCCCATACCGACCAGCTTTTCGGCGCCCATCCCGTCGATGATCACCCGGCTGTCCGTCTGCGACGCAACCGAAAACGCTAAACGGCTCGGGATGTTGGCTTTGATCACTCCGGTGATCACGTCGACGGATGGACGTTGAGTGGCAATCACCAGGTGGATGCCGACCGCCCGGGCCATCTGAGCGATCCGGACGATGGCCTCTTCGACCTCGCGACCGGCCACCATCATCAGGTCGTTCAGCTCGTCGACGATGACCACGATGTACGGGAACCGATCGAACCCATCAGGATCGATTGTTCCGGCATCGTATTTTTCCCGGTAACCGAGGATGTCACGAACATGAGCATCCGACAGCAGGTCGTACCGGCGGTCCATCTCGGCCACCGCCCACTGCAGCGCCTCGGCAGCTTTCTTCGGATTGTTGATGACCTTGGTGAGCAGGTGGGGCACGCCGTTGTACTGATTCAGCTCGACCCGTTTGGGGTCGACCATCATCAACCGCACGTCGTCGGGTGTCGTGCGCATCAAGATTGAGGTCACCAGCGAGTTGATGCACGACGACTTGCCGGCGCCGGTCGCTCCGGCGATCAGCACGTGGGGCAGCTCAGACAGATTCAGGACCTTGGGACGCCCGGAAATGTCCATCCCCAGACCAACTTCCAGTGGATGATGGGCAACCTCTGCTTCGGGGCTGCGGAGGACATCTCCGAGCGTCACCAACCGGCGGCGGCGGTTGGGAACTTCGACACCGATGGCGCTCTTCCCGGGAATCGGAGCGAGCAGGCGGACATCGGGGGTGGCCAGCGCATAGGCAATGTCATGCGCGAGCCCGGTCACTCTCGACACCTTGACGCCGGGAGCCAACTCGATCTCGTAGCGAGTCACGGTTGGGCCGGGAACGATCTTGGTCAGACGGGCATCGACACCATGTTGACGAAGGGTGTCCTCGAGCTCTCTGGCCGTGTCTTCGAGGGCGCGCCGGCTGTGCGATTCGCCTCCGCCCAACTTGAGCAGCTCAAGGGGAGGAAGGACGTAGCCTTCTCCCGGACGCGGTTTTGGCATCGGTATCTGGGTCTGGCCGGGACCGGGGCGAGCCTGGCCGGCCGGTTTTGACTTGGGAGCATTCGGTTTGGGCCCCTGCCGGGCGGCGGGAGCTTGGCGCACCGGCTGGGCCGGTCGATGTTCGACTA
>JAOTUY010000052.1 GCA_029863625.1 Acidimicrobiia bacterium | reverse complement strand
CTTCTTTTTCTCCTCCGGCGCGGCAGTTCGGCCCCGCCCGTAAGCCTGGAGGCGCTGACGGAAAGCCGAGGCTGCGTCTTCGTCGCCGGGACCGGCCAGGATGAAGATGAAGAGCACGATTCCCATACCCACCGCCAGGGTTCCCAGAAATCGAAGAGTCCCGGCCGACACGGGACCAGCCGTCGCCGGCGAATATGGCTCCGGCTCAGCGAAGGTCACCGTGGTTGTCGTCGTGGGTGGGGGCGGTTTGATGAAGCCGGGCACATACACACTGGTATTGCTGGCCAGCGCCTGATAGCCAACCCCGATCGCAAGATCGCCTGCTCGATCCTGGGTGGCGGTAAAGCGCACTACGACCTTGTTGTCGAGTTCACGTTTGATCTGTTCGTAAAGACCGCTCAACTCGCCAGGTTCAGGCGTTGAAAGATACAACCCATTGGAATCGGCCACGACGGTCTGCAGATCGGCCGGATCGAAGGCGGCCGACTCGAGCGCCACGCCGAAGACACGAACTCCTGTGTCGGCGACGGCCACCAAAGCATCGTCGAGAGTTGCGACGCTGCCCTCATCCTTGCCGTCGGTCAGCACAATGATGTTGCGTTCCAGTCGCTCGGCATCGCCGGAGAACAAATCCGTCGCCTGAATGATGCCGTCGTAGAACGCCGTGTCGCCCTGAGCCTCGATACCTTCCACACTGGCGATCAGCGCCGATTTCGCACTGGTGAAGCCCCGCACCACTTGAACCTCGTCGGCGAAGGTAGCTATGGCGATGAAGTCCTCGGCTCGTTTCTGGTTGATGAACGACAGCGCGGCAGCTTTGGCTGCTTCGATCGGCTCACCCTCCATGCTTCCGCTGGCATCGATAACAAGGACGATGCCGACTTGTACACGCGACTCGGCGATGGTCTCAATCTCCAGCGCGGCGACGGGGTTCCCGTTCTCGGTTACCTTCAGTCCGGCCGGATCGAGGGCCTCTTCGAGATTCAAGAAATCGACAATCATCTGCACCCGGGGGTAACGGGCAATGTTGACGTCTGTGATCTCGATAACGGGAGCGCCGTTGTCTGTCTGAGCGAGCGCCGCCGCGCCGGCCCCGAGGACCAGGAGGACGACAATGATCGTCGCGACGAGGCTACGTATCCGTTTCATGTCGAATACTGGGCCTGGCGGCGAGCAAACGGCTCAGGATCAAACAGATTTGATGGCAATTTGATCCCGAAGTCCTCCAGGTGGCCACTGAAGGTAGGCCGAATGCCGGTCGCTTTCAGCCGACCCAAGTACCGCCCATTCTCGTCAACACCCATTCCGAAATCGAACAGGAACAAATCCTGCAGAGTGATGATTTCGCCTTCCATCCCTTCGATTTCCGTGATGTGCGTGATGCGACGGGAGCCGTCCCGCAGGCGGGTCTGATGAACAATCAGGTTGACCGCCGACGCTACCTGCTCGCGGATGGCTCGGACCGGCAGGTCAAATCCGGCCATTAACACCATGGTCTCGATACGAGCCAGCGTGTCACGCGGCGAGTTCGAGTGGATGGTGGTCATCGATCCGTCGTGACCGGTGTTCATGGCCTGCAACATGTCGAGTGCTTCACCACCGCGTGCTTCACCAACGACGATGCGGTCGGGACGCATGCGCAAGCTGTTCCGAACCAGGTCCCGAATGCTGATATGACCTTTGCCTTCCAGGTTGGGCGGTCGCGACTCGAGGCTCAGCACATGCTCCTGGTGGAGCTGCAATTCGGCGGCATCTTCGATGGTTACGATGCGCTCGTCGCCCGGGAGGTAACTCGACAACACATTGAGCGTGGTCGTTTTGCCAGACCCGGTACCACCGCTGATGATGATATTGAGGCGGCCCTTCACACACTGGTGTAAGAAATCTGCAGTGCTCTGGTTGAACGTATTGAACTGGACCATGTCCGCTTCGGTGAGCGGATCAACCGCAAACTTCCGAATGGTGAGGAAAGGCCCGCCGATGGCCAGCGGATGAACGATAGCGTTGACACGGGAGCCGTCCGGGAGGCGCGCATCCACCATCGGGGTGGCCTCATCGATGCGGCGGCCGATCTGGCCGACGATCTTGTCGATGATCCGTCGGAGGTGCACTTCGTCAACGAATCGAAAATCTGTCTTGACGATTTTTCCGTGGCGCTCTACGAACACGCTGTGGGGTCCGTTCACCATGATCTCGGTGACGTCCGGGTCGTTGAGAAGGGGGTCGATCGGACCGTAACCCAGCACGTCGGAGGCTATCTCGTTGAGCAGTTGGGTACGATCGGCGCGCGTTAACGGAACACTCTCCTCTTGGTCCAATGCCCACTCGAGCATTTCCAGAACCCGGAGACGAAGCTCGGCATCGCTCATCTGTCGGTCGTACAGCGTCGGGCCCAGCTCCTCAACTACTTTGAAGTGAAGCTTGCCACGCAGCTCGCGGAACATGTCCTCGCGCTGTGTATCAAAGCTCACTTCAGCCTGCTTGGCCGCTGCGACCCGCTCGGATAGGGATGCCATCGAGTTCTCCCTCTACTGTCTGACTCGGCGCAACCCGGTTAGGCAGGCTGCGGCGGGGTATTCTTCACTTCTATTCAGGACATCCATCGGCGCTTGCTCGTCTTCCCTGAAGCATCTTGCTTGGCGTTCGTGGCGACCAGGTTGTAGACCGAGTCGAAACCTCTTGCCACTCTTGACTTGGGGGCCGATTCCACTACCGGTCTACCTTCGTTGATGGAGGCGGGGACCATGCCGTCGGACGGAATAGCCGCCGAGATCTTCAGCTTCAACGATCGCTCGATCTCCTTCTCGTCAAGGCGAGCACGAGCGTTGGAGCGATTCAGTACCAGCTGCACCTTTGAGCCGGGAAACTTCAACAGCCGCAACGTCTCCAACGCGAGCTTGGCGTTCTTCACGCTGGGCAGGTCCATGTCGAGCACATAGAGCACCTGATCGGCGCGCTCGAGCAGCGACAACAGCAGCTCATCCAGCAGAGAGGCGGTGTCGACGATGACGTAGTCGAACATGCCGCGCAATTTGGTGATGATCTCCGTCATGGCGGCAGTCGAGATCTCATCAGCGAAGGCCGGCTCAAGGGGCGCGGCCAGGACTCGGAGCCCGGAGGGATGAGACGTCAATAGCGATTCGAGCAGCGGCTCGTCGAGCCGGTGAAGCTCATGAGCCGCGTTCACCATGGTCAACTTTGGTTCCAGCTGCAGGACCAGACAGACATCCCCGAACTGCAAGTCAGCGTCGACTATGCACACCCGGGCCGGGTCGTGGCGTTGGGCAAGGAGCATCGCCAGGTTGGTGGCGGTCACCGTCTTGCCACTGCCCCCCTTGGCAGACATTACGGCAACGACCTTTCCCTCTCCAGCAGGGGAAGCGTACGGCTCCGGCGGAGGTGCGGTCGGCCGTTTGTGTCGCGCCTTCCGCTCGATCTGACCTACTGCGTCCGTGACGCTCTGCACCGTCAAGGGAGCCTCGATCACGTCTTTCAGTCCGGCTCGCATCGCGGAGCGCAACAGCGGGGCCGTGATCGTGCCGGCAACCAGCACGATGGCCAGATCCGGGTCCAGTTCGAGCAGTACACCGACCCCCTGCAGTCCGGCTTCGTGTGCAAACGAGGGTCCGAGCATGACCAAATCGACGGCTCCCTCTTCAACGCCGCGTTGCGCGTCGGCAATGCTGCGCACCGTTGGGACGCGGCCGTCGAAGAGGCGTTTTGCTTCGTCGAGGAAATCATCGTCATCGTCAACGATGACGATTCCCGCGTCGTCGAAAAGGTCGCTCATGTTATTGGCCAAGCTCCTCAGCTGTGTCGAACAGGTTGTCACGGGTGATACCGTCAGTGGCAACCGGGACGAAGTCCTCCGGAACCAGGGTCAACCAGACGGTACCGGACGAGAACGTATATACGATCCGCTCTGCCTCTTCTGGAGTCACCTCGAGCGTCAGGACACCTGTTTGGACCTGCTCGACGGCTTCTCCACCCTCAACGGGCGCGGTGGTCACGGTGACGGTCTGGTCGGCTTCCTCGTCGGCGCGAATCTCACTGCCCACAGCCAGCACCGGGAGCCCCTGCAGCACAAACCGGCTGATGATGCCTTGCTCGAGTTCATCCTGCAGCGCCCTCAATTCCTCCGCGGTGAGGGTATCCGAAGCAATAACGTCTTCGGCGATCTGCTCGATGGGAGCGGTCAAGGTCACAATGACATTGATCCGGTCTCCAGCTTCGATGAACCCGTTGACCCCTTGGATATTGTCGACCCCGATCGTGATCGCTTGTTTGCCCTCCGGAATCCGCTCTGCCAGTGGCTTGATGTCGGCGGTCAACTCAACCCATTGTTCGGTGGTCAGAATCGAGTTGTTCGATATCGGACCAGCGGCCACACGGCCGGTGAGCGTAGCGGTCAGTTGTTCCAGCGAGCCGATCGCGTTTTCCGGGAGGAATCTCGTCTCCTCCTCGCTCGCTACGGCGCGCTCTTGCGACAGGACAAGGCTTCCCTCGGTTCCTTCGGTGATCGTGCCACCGGAAACGCGGTACACAGCCCGCAACACGAGCTCGGCCTCTTTCTCCTCTTCCACATTGGAGAGGAACTGCCATACGGCAAACGCGGCAATGCCCGCAAGGAGTAGAGCCACAATCAGGACCAGGGTTCGCCTGCCCATCGAATCTCCTTCAGTCTAAAACCCGTTCGGTTTCACCGTAAGGTTGGCCGATTTGGGTCGTAATGTCATGGATTTCGCGTCACACAGAGTGACCGTGCGCATCACCACTCGATGGGGCGCCGGCGAACCGACGGGTCGTGCAGGAGATTCGGCATAGCATGTCGCCTCCTTTTGGGCACGACTGTCCCTACCTGTAGAGCTGCGCGGTATCCCCCATCCGAATCTGCCCGGCACCCAACAGAGTGCCACAGATCTTCCGGGTGTCAACCTTATGAAGTACCTATCGGCGCCCGATGCCGCGCTCTTTAAGCTCTTGAAGAATTGCTTCGAGCGACGAATCGACATCGAACGCGCGCTCCTGCTCCTCCTCCGGCTCTTCGCGCTGGAACTCACGTACCTCAGGTTGCTTGCTGCGCGGGGCCCGTTCCTCGGGCTCCCGGTCCTTCCATTCCGGGTTGGCCTGTTTGATAGACAGACTGACCCGGCGACGCTCCTCATCCATCTCGGTGACTTTGACGGAAACCGCTTGACCGATGGAAAGCTCCAGCTCGGGAGACTCCACCCGATGAATGGCGATCTCGGACACATGGACGAGTCCCTCGACACCGTCTCCTACGGAGACGAAAGCACCGAAAGGCACCGTCTTGGTGACGGTGCCTTCGACAACGTCATTTACGCCATGCTCTCGAGAGAACTTGACCCACGGATCCTCCATGGTTTGTTTGATAGAAAGCGAGATGCGCTCACGATCCAGATCTACCTCGAGGACCTTGACGGTGACCTCGTCGCCCACTTTCACGACCTCAGAGGGGTGGTTCACGTGTTGGAAAGACAGCTCCGACACGTGGACCAGACCGTCCATGCCGCCCAGATCGACGAACGCACCGAAGTTGACCACCGAGGAGACCGTGCCGGAACGGATCTCGTCAACGGCGAGATCGTCGAGGAACGCCTGACGTTCCTCGGCTTGCTGCTCCTCGAGGTAAGCTCGGCGGGATAGCACGACGTTGTTCCGGTTGCGATCGAGTTCGATCACCTTGGCTTCGATCTCCTGGCCGACGTACGGCTCTAGATCCCGAACCCGGCGCAACTCGACCAGTGAAGCCGGCAAGAAGCCGCGCAGCCCGATGTCGACGATGAGCCCACCCTTGACAACCTCGATGACGGGTCCCGTGACGGTGCCACCCTCCGCATGAATCCGCTGGATGCGTCCCCAGGCGCGCTCATACTGAGCACGCTTCTTGGAAAGAATCAGGCGACCTTCGTCGTCCTCTTTGTCCAGAACGAGGGCTTCGATCCTGTCGCCGACCGATACCACGTCGAGCGGATTGACGCTGTGACGAATTGATAGTTCCTTGAGCGGTATGTGGCCCTCGGATTTGTACCCGATATCGACGAGCACTTCGTCCTGGTCGACACTCGAAACGGTGCCCTCGACGATGTCGCCTTCTTTGAATTCGAGCACAGTGTGCTCGATGGCCGCGGCGAAGTCATTCGTAAGCATCTCCTCAGAAAGATCACTGAGGCTCTTGGCCACGATTGCCGGACGCTCGGCCCGAATGAAGATCTCTTTTTCTTCTTCCTCTTTGGCTGCATCCTCAGCGCCGAGATCGGGAAAAACCGCTGCCAAAGCAACCGGGACCTCGCCGTCGAGATCGGTGACAACCACTTCCTCGGCCGAAATCTCCAGGTCGGTCGGGGTCGACTTGGGGGCCGGGTCGGGCGTCACAGATTCATCGCTCACCGGCGGCACTTCTGCGGTTGCAGTGTCAACGACATCCTCTACGGCAAGAACCGTTTCCGGGGTGTCATCGGCCGGTTCGTCGGTAGGGGCAACCACTTCAGCGGTTGCCTGGGAAGCGTCCGTTTCCTCGATCCCGTCGGGATCGTTCAAGGGCGCGGACTCGTGTTCGGTGGTCATGTATGGTTTCTACTCCTCGAGAATGTGCTCCCGGCACGCACCAGCGAGCTAGGGCGCAATAACGATACCACACGAGCGAGGTGCACCCCCGGGCGATCGCGAATCAGCCTTTCGCTTCCGCCAGGTTCGTACCGGTCGACAAATCGACACGCAGCGGCACTTCCAGCTTCGTCACGCTCTCCATGAGATTCCTTGTGAGCGTCTCAGCGGCCGCCAGTTCATGTTCGGGAGCCTCCAGAATGAGCTCATCGTGGATCTGCAACAGCAAGGTTGTTGCGAGACCTGCCTCCTGCAATCCCTTGTCCAGATCGACCATCGCCTTCTTGATGATGTCGGCAGCCGATCCCTGCACGGGAGCGTTCAATGCCATTCGCTCACCCATTTGCCGGATCCGGAAGTTGTCACTAGAGAGTTCTGGCAGGTAGCGGCGCCGTCCGAAGATCGTCTGCGTGTAGCCACGATTGCGTGCTTCGGTCACGACGCTCTGCAGGAACTCACGAACCAGCGGGAACTGCTCGAAATAAGCATCGATGTGTTCCGTGGCCTCATCTCGCGAGATTTGGAGGCGATCGGCCAGGCCGAAGGCCTCCATGCCGTACAAGAGGCCGAAGTTGATGGCCTTGGCCCGTCGACGCATCTCGTGGGTCACGTGTTCCCTTTGCAGGCCGAACACGCGGGCTGCCGTCTCGGTGTGGATGTCAGTTTCTGTTCCCCGGAAGGCCGCCAGAAGACCAGGATCCTGACTGAGATGGGCCAGAATTCGCAATTCGATCTGCGAATAGTCGGCGATTACGAACCGCCAACCCGGCCGGGGCACAAAGGCCCGTCGTATCGTCTTACCTCGCTCGGAACGCACGGGGATGTTTTGCAGATTCGGTCTGTCGGACGACAACCGACCGGTGGTTGCCGCCAGTTGGTTGAAGCGCGTGTGAATCCGGCCATCCTTGGTTACCAACGGTAGGTAGCCATCAACGTACGTTGAGCGCAGCTTCTCCAACTCCCGATACTCGAGCAGATCGGAAACTATCGGATGGGCGTCGGCAAGCTTCTCGAGAACCGAAGCATCGGTCGAGGGGGCCCCTTTAGGGGTCTTCTTGAGGACCGGAAGGCCGAGCTGGTCGAAGAGAATCTCGCGTAGCTGTCCGGTCGAGTTGATGTTGAACGGCTGGCCGGCCGCCACGTGGATCCGACCTTCCAGGTCGGCCAACTGATCCCTCAGGCTCTCTCCGAGCTCTTCGAGATAGTCCCCGTCGATGCCGATCCCCGCTGCCTCCATCCGGGCCAGCACCAAAACCAGCGGCATCTCAATATCGTCCAGCAGCGCCAGTTCGTCCCGATCTGCGAGTTCTTCCCTGAGCCGTTCGGCCAGTTGCCCAATGGTGACCGCTCGCCGGCCGGCGGCATCGAGGTCGGGGCCGCCGCCGAAGTCGAGCATGCCCTGGGAACCCGCGCCCTTTTCCCGGTCGGGGGATTCGAGCTCCACGTTGAGATAGCGTCCGGCCAACTCTTCAAGGTCGTAATTGCGGGCGGCCGGATTGAGCAGATACGCAGCCAGGGCGGTGTCCGTGGCGAGGCCATCAAACGCGATTCCGGCATCCAGCAGATACCGGATGAAGTCCTTGGCATCGTGCATTACCTTCGGATGTTTTCCATCGCCGAGCGCGGAGGCGAGTCCGTCCAGATGGTCAACGGGCACGAACCCGGCCCGATCTCTGTCCTGGGCAATCACCACTCCGGTCACATCCCCTTGGTCCCAGACTGGTTCAAGAACCAGTGGGTCCAACCGGGCCAACTTCTCAATCTCCTTTCGGTCGGTGATCACTCCCGTATCGACCTCGAGAACCGCTCCGGCCGGTTCGTCAGCCGCGGAACCCAACGCCAGGAGCCGATCCCACAATGAGTGGAACTCCATGCTGTCGAAAATGTTCTTGGCCGCCGCCCGGTCGAACCCCTCCCAGCGCAGACTGTCCGTCCGAACGTCCAACGAGAGATCCCGGATAAGACGCATCAAGCGCCGGTTCAAGAAGGCTTGTCCGCGATTGGCGGCGAGATTCTGTGCCAGCTTGGGCGTCTGTTCATCGAGGTGGTCGTACAGGCCCTCGAGATTCCCGTAGCCGGAGATAAGTCGGGTGGCGGTCTTCTCCCCCACCCCGGGTACCCCCGGGAGGTTGTCGGAACTGTCCCCCCGCAAGGCTGCGTAGTCGGGATATTGGTCCGCCCTGATTCCGTACCGTCCCTCGACCCAGGCTTCGTCGGCCACCACCAGGTCGGAAATACCCCGCCGGAGATACAGCACCCGGCAATGGTCGTCGATCAGCTGGAAGGTATCGCGGTCCCCGCTGACGATGAGGACTTCCCACCCATCCGATTTCGCCTGCTCCGCCACCGTGGCGATGATGTCATCAGCTTCGAACCCGGGCATCTCGAACTGGGACATCCCCAACGTGGCGACAATCTCCCGGATGAGCGGCAATTGACTGCTCAGGGTGTCGGGCGCTTTGTCCCGCTGGGCCTTGTAGTCCGGGTATTCCTCGTTGCGGAAGGTCGGCTTCGGCGTATCCCAGGTCACCACCAGGGCATCAGGATGATGGTCGCCGAGCAACTTGATCAACATCGAAGTGAACCCATAGGCGGAGTTGGTTACCTGGCCGGCGCTGGTTGCCAAATCGTCCGGAAGCGCATAGAAAGCCCGGTAGGCGAGATTATGTCCGTCCAGAACGGCGAGGGTCGGCATGGTGGCGCATCATAGGTCACCAAGACGACGCAACAGCTTGTCCCGTCTCTGCTCCAAGCGTTCCCGCCTCGATCTGATTTCGTCGAGGGCCGCTTCGAAGCGGTTGACGTCGGCGGCGGTGTCCCGGGCGAACGATCGGTCCTGCCAGTCGTCACTCACGACCGCATCGCGTTGAGCGTCGTCATTCAGGTGGCGGTGATAGCGCAACTCCTCGGCCACCAGATGCTCTTCGCTCCGAAGAGCTTCGATGGCCTCATTGATCTTGAAGAGTTTTGCCTCGATGCCCATCCGGTTTCCCGATGTCTACGTTTTTCGTACCATACTGACGCAGCACGAAGCCGGGATGGCGGAACGGTAGACGCGACGGACTCAAAATCCGTTGTCCGAAAGGGCGTGCGGGTTCGAATCCCGCTCCCGGTACGAACAGAATGGCGCCACCCAAGTCCGACGAGACGCTGGCGACTCAACGGACAAGTCAGCGAAGGCCGACCACGTCAAAACGGGACGGGCATCCCGATGTGACCCAGCAGGTGGTTGCGCAGCAGACGTTGTAGGAAATCGCATAAGCCAGCAGAGCCGCTGGTGACATTACGAGTGTCGATGGGCCGACGACGACTTCCGGCCACGCCCCGGATCGAGAACCGGGTTGGTACTAGCCAACGCTCCTCAGGGGGACGTGCTTGTGACCGAATACAAAAGCCACGCCATAAAGAAGCCCTGCAAAAAGTAAGAGCGATCGATACCCAACTACCAGAGCTCCGTACTCCAGGACGCCCCCCACCATCGCCCCGAACAGGTTGGCCCCAAACGCAACTGTGGAAGAACCCACATCCTTGAACCGCTGCGCAAATACGACGTTGGCCAGGAAGATCGGAGCGAAGGCAAGCATCGTAGCGAATACAAACCGGACCGGACCGGACAGTGACAGCAAGGCAGACTGCGGGATCATCCAGGCCACCGCCAGGGTCACAAAGAGCGCGGCGTAAAGGATGCCCGGTTTCGGGAGTCGCACCCGCCGAGCAACCTCGACGGCGGCCAGGACGGCCAGCAGGATCCCGGCGAACACCAGCGAGTTGACGAACCAGGTGGTCCCGAACAGCAGCGCAAAACGCACAACGTTCATTGTTTCGAGCAACAGGAACGCGACGCCCATGAAGAACAGGTCCGTGTAGCTCCCCATTTTCCCGAGCTTTCCGGCCGAGAGACGAACGAACAACAATGAGACCAAAAGGATCAGCCCAAGTGCGAGCAGGTAATAACCGGGAATCTGGTTGTCGCGCAGGTAGAGAAACGGGTGGTCGTCGGTCACCGTGCTCCCGTCTCCAGTTGTCGAAAGCCGCGTTGCCGGCGGGGTGCAATTGATAGAAACGGTCCCTTGACCTGACATGATCAGGGCCAGGCCGCCTGCAGTGCCGACCTCCTCTACGCAGGGCGATTGGTCGAAAGCTACGTGCACCATTCCGGCGAGCCGTTCGATGAGCCACTCCTCGCGGAAGAAGTTATAAAGCGCGAACACCCCGTCGGGCTTGAGCAGTTGCCTTGCCTGACGAAACGCCTCTTCAGTGAAGAGATAACTTTCGAGACGGAGCGACGATTGGCCGGACACCAGGGTCAGCGAGTCGGGCAGCGTGAAGAGGATGAGGTCGTAGCGACGTTCGGTCCGCTGCATGAAAGCTCTGCCGTCATCAACAACGACCGAGACGCGGGGATCGTCGTACGGTCGATCGGGGTGTTCCTGGCGCCCGATGTCATAGAGCCGGGGGTCAATCTCGACGGCATCGATACGGCCGGCTCCCTGACTCAATGCAATGGCCACGTCACTCCCGGTGCCGGCACCGATGATCAGCACGTCGTCAAGCTGCCACCCGGCCGCCCACTCGTAAGGCAGGAAGTAGATCGGCTCGATTTCACGACGCCTATCGACGGACACTGCCGCCTGGTGGGGAACCCCGTTCACGTTGATGGCGACGATTTCTGACGCGACGCCGGTGCCGTACCGCTCGGTGATCTTGTAGTAGGGCGACCAACTCGTCAAAGGAGCCAATGATTCCAGCAGTAGGGCGAAAACAATCGCGGCGACCGCCATCACTTGAACCTTGCCGAGAGAGGGCCGGATAAGCACGAGGAGCAAAATCCCGACGACCACGCCCCAGGCGACCGGCGGAGCATGAGCAAAAGAAAGAAGCGAGAAGGCAACGATGCCACCGATGCTGCCGAGCAGGTCCAGGCGGTATGCCTCCAGGCTCTCGAATCGGGCGAAGGTTCGCGCCACCCCTTCTCCGATCATGGCCATGACCGCCGAAACCGCCAGGAAGATGGCGGGCAGCATCAGCCATGCGGGTAACCCGCTTGGTTCGAAGCTGCCGAAGTAGATGAGTTCTGAGCCCGATCGGTCGATCTGAACCGGAAACACGAGGATGAAGGTCACAAGCAAAGCCAATCCGACCGGGGTCCACTTGAAGGTGTCGGTGGGCGCCCGGGCCCTCAGGAAGCCGACGCCAATTCCCAGAAAACTCCCGAGCAGCACGAAATTCGAGAAGTACGAGAGATAGACGACATTCGATCCCGTCCACCGGATAAGCGCCAGCTCCACGAAGAGCATGAGGAAACTGAGAAGTACCAGGCGAACCCGGAGGCGCCGCATCGTTGAGATCGAATCGCTGTCTGAATGAGTCACCACAGGTTCCCGCGTTAGCCGTGCTGATCTATCCGTCGACACGACAACCGGTGAACCTTAGGCTTGCGTGCGCGGACTCATACGTGACGCCTGACCGGGCATGGGGTCGGAATGCCCCTCCCGAGAACTCGTCTCGTCGTTCAGCCGCTTCGCAGGGGAAGCGATGTTAGGGGCGCGGATGATCCCGCTCAGGATTTGTTCACCGTTTGCCGATGGGATTTGTGCGCTGGGCCGGGAGGGGCATTCAACGGGTTCGCCTGCCCGGGAAACCCTCCCTGGCCCGGCAGGAACACTCCTGCCGCGAACCATTGATCGTCGTCGTGCCGTTGAACTGCCAAGCCGTTTTCTGGTTGATTGACCTGCGCTCACGAGACAAGAAGGAACTCGGAATTCCGGACGCCGGCGACTCTCTTTCGAGCTTCGGATCTCTAGGTCAAGGAGAAGCCACGAAGAGGCTTCCCGCCTGATCCATGGCAAGCAACGACCACCGGTCTGACGCTTGGAGCGCATTAGCCAGCGGTCGACTCGTCTCCGCCAAGACACAATCGATCCCGAATGCCTCGAGTTCAACCAGCGAATCCCCCTCCAACAAGGCCCGCTGACGCTCGATTCTCTCGGACCCGTAGAGATCGTTGCGTCCGTCCTGAGATACGTGCACCTCCGGCCATCGGGTTGCGATCAAGTAGCCACCGTCGGCGTACTCATTCAACAGGCGACACCCCGCGGGTATCTCCTCGGCGGCCACAACCGGAAACTGACCCGCTTCCGGCCGACCGAGGTCTCCAAAACCGTTGGTCGACTGCATGGCCACCACCACACCGGCAATCCATACCCCGACCACGATCGGCACGGTGCGCGGAGCCGCCCAAGCCCGGAGTCGGTCGACGCGAAGTGAGCTGAGCCCGATGGCAATCTCCGGTGCGGCGATGACCGCTGCGAGCGGAGCATTGCGAATGGCGAGCGCGGTCGCCACAGTGAGGGCGATGATCGGAAGCAAAACCTCCCAGCTTCCCCAGCGGCGGCTGACGACCATCCCCAGGATGCCCAGAGCCGGAACCACCAGGAAGAGCCAGTCACTCGAATCGCCTAGGTCCAGGGATCGCCATTCGTTGATCGTCACGGAAACCGACGGCACGTAAAGCGCGTTCGTGTATCCGCGCCAGAGGAGCGGGCTGGCGAACCCCGCTACGGCAGCTCCCCCGGCGACCATCACCGGAGTCAGGAGAGTACGCCGATCGAGCGCGTAGCCGAGCGCCAGCAAGCCGACCACGCCGACACCTACGACGAAGACACCATGCAGGTTCGCCCAAAGCGCTGTGATACCAAAGGTCCCGATCAACGCCCGGTTCGAACCACGCAGCGCAGAACGAGTTGTCATCACCACGACCGGTAACAACACAAAACTGAACAGCTGCGGTCTTTCGACAACGAAAGGCTCGGCAAAGAACACGGCGAAGGACGCAGCAGCAAGCGCCGACCATGGACCCGCCCCACTGCGGCGGCCCAGGACGAACACAACGATTCCAATCAAGACCATGAAGGTCGGCCTGAGAAGAGCAACCCATGGGAGTCCCCCAAGCCTCTCGAGGACAGCAAGGAAGGCATCGCTCAGCCACCCATTCGGCTGCCAGGCCTCACCTGCTGCGGTCCACGAGAACGAGTCGACTCGCGGTATCGCTTTCTGTTCGAGGATGAGGCGACCGGACGCGAGGTGCCACCAGGTGTCGCTGTCGTAGATGGTCCCGATCTTGCGCATGGCCTGATAGGCGAGAACCGGAACCAGCAGCGTCACGGCCCGCCAGTCGGGCGGAGGGGTCGCGTCACCGGGTTCGATCATTCAGGCATTGTGCCAGCAGGGTAGGCAATACTCCACGATCCGACTAGAGCCCCTCGAATCACCCTTGATAATCCCGGTCCGTGGGTACCGTTCATGGTGACGGCGGTCACCCGACCAAATCGAACCGGACCCACGTGCCGCATCCCCCCACTCCCCCGGCCGGGACGGTTCCTCTCCCGGAAGGGTGGCCGTCGTTTACGCCCTCATCGGTTCCGCTTCCTCGCTGCCTCCTAGCCGCCTGATGGCGACGACGAACAACGCCACGAGCCCGTAGGTTGGCACGAACGAAGCAAGGATGCTCGGAACCTTGGCCGCAAACACCATCGGGCTCCAGAACGCCAGCGATGTAACCAACCCGAAGAGCCACCAGCGATCAGCAACTGTCCGGAGATCCAACCGGGCGCCGACGATCACGAGCGCTGGAATGGCCAGCACCAAGTAGTTGATCCAGGACAAGGGCGACAGGAGTAGGGCGACCGCGGTACCCGCTACCCACACTTGATCGGGCTGGACCGCCAACTTGACGTAGAGGGGCACCAGAATCGCCGCGCCGATACCGGCGAGGATCCAACCGAGGGTAATCGACGACAAGGCGGTGCCAAAGGACAGGAGAGAGTAATTCGCGAGAGCTCCATACCACCTACTCGATGAACCGATGACCTCGGTGACGAATTCGGTCACGTTCGACCATCCAAGTATGGCAAGGCTCAGCATGCCAACGACCACGACCGTTCCGGCGCCCGCTACCACCCCCACTCGGGTGCGGCGCGGAGCCAATCCGATCAACCACATACCCGGGAACAGCTTGAGCGCTGTCGCCAAACCCCACCACACCCCTGCCGCCTGGAATCCCCGACGCCGCAGCGCCCGCCATCCCAAGAAACCAAAGAGCAAGACGAGGGTTTCGATGTGATTGCGGATTATCAGAAACCGGAAGCTGTTGGTGAGCAAGGCGGCGGCGGCTATGGCAATGCCCACCTCCGGCGGGAAGTCGAGTTCGCGGGCGGTGAGATAGACCGCAGCCAGCAGGATCACGATGGACAGCCCCGCCAAGAGCAACCAAGCGGTGTTGTACGGTAGCAGGCTGAGCGGCGCCACCAGCACCACTGTCGGGGGTGGATCCGCCGGATAAGCACCGTAGCCTTTGATGCCGAATTGTTCCTCGATTTCTGCTTCCAATGAGCCGTACACCGGCCTGCCGTCAAACAATCGCTCTCCACCGAAGTAGTAATTGGGGAAATCGGGAGGAGCCGTGCCGTCCAGCGACTTCGGAGCTTCCCGGGCAAAAAACACCCCGAACAGCCCAAAGGCCAGAGCCGCCACCACCAGGAACGTCCACCGCTTCACCGCAGGGCTCCTGCCAATTCGACCACGGCATTCCTAACCGCGTCAAGAGCGGCCTGTTCGTCGGGTGCCTCCAGAACCCGCCGGACGAGGGCCGACCCGACGATGATCCCATCGGCCTCGCCGGCCAGGGAACGGGCCTGGTCCGGAGTCGAGATGCCGACCCCCATGACCAGTGGCAGTCCGGTGACCGTCCGGATCCGGGCGGCGAGTTCCCGGGCATGGGAGCTGGATCCACGTCGTTCTCCGGTAACGCCAAGATCGGCGATGCCGTAGATGAACACCGGGTTGGCGGCCGCAATGGCTTCAAGACGGGCGTTGGAGCTGGTCGGGGCGGCGAACAACACCATGCCCAGCCCGGTCGCTTCGATCGGATCTTGAATCGCGGCGGCTTCCTCCAGCGGCAGGTCTGCAACAATCACACCGGAGGCACCCGCCTCCCTGCACCGTTCGGCAAAGATCGCCGCACCAATCCGAAAGATGGGATTGGCGTAGGTCATTACTATGACCGGTTTACCGGTCCGCTCGACCACCGCGGCGACGACCTCGAGTCCCTTTTCAACGGTGACCCCGCCCGCCAGAGCGCGCCGATTGGCGGCTTGAATCGTCGGCCCGTCCATCATCGGGTCCGAGTAGGGGATACCAACCTCGAAGCCGTCGGCTCCTGAATCCGCCATCGCGACAAAGAGGTCGACGCTGGTCGAAACCGAAGGCAATCCGGCCGTCATGAACGGCAAGAGGGCGGTGCGTCCCGATGATCGCACCTCGGCAAACAGACGCTCGAGCCTGAATCGGCTCACTGTGTCATCCTCGCCAACTGTTCAACGTCTTTGTCGCCTCGACCGGAGAGATTGACCAACACGGTCCGCCCGGCCAGCGCCTCTGCCTCCCGGATGATCCAGGCGATGGCGTGAGCCGACTCGAGAGCCGGAATGATTCCCTCGGTCCGGGCGAGCAACTCCATTGCGGCCAGGGCCTCCGTATCAGTGGCCGATTCGTAACGGGCGATTCCGCTCTCGGCGAAGAAAGCATGCTCCGGTCCAACCCCCGGATAGTCGAGCCCCGCCGAGATGGAGTGCGCTTCCAGCACCTGACCTTCATCATCCTGGAGCAGATAGGTTCTCGTTCCGTGCAGGATTCCGGGTGTCCCGGCTCCGATTGATGCCCCGTGCTGCCCCGATTCGATGCCAAGACCGGCCGCTTCAACGCCAATCAACTGGGGCCCCAGCCCCGCGAAGGGGTAGAAGATCCCGATAGCGTTGGACCCACCCCCCACGCACGCAACCACGTAGTCGGGCAGCCGGCCCTCCAACTGCTCCAGGGCTTCCTCTCCGATGACCTTCTGGAACTCACGGACCATCCACGGGAACGGATGGGGTCCGACCACCGATCCGATGACGTAGTGGGTGGTCTCGACGGTGCGTACCCAGTCGCGCATGGCCTCGCTGACCGCATCTTTGAGCGTTCCTGCTCCGGAGGTGACCGGACTGACCCTCGCTCCGAGCATGCCCATGCGGTGGACGTTGAGCGCTTGCCGATCAATGTCGACTTCGCCCATGTACACATCACATTTCAACCCGAAGTAGGCCGCGGCGGTCGCGGTGGCAACACCGTGTTGGCCGGCCCCGGTTTCGGCGATCACTCGCGGCTTGCCCATGTCACGGGCCAACATCACCTGCCCGATGGCGTTGTTGATCTTGTGGGCTCCGGTATGGGCCAGATCCTCGCGTTTGAGCAAGATCCGCACGCCCAACCGTTCCGAGAGACGGCCGGCTTCGTGCAGCGGAGTAGGCCTTCCGACATAATCACGCAAGACGCGTTGATACTCGCCGACAAACCGGTCGCCGGACCAGGATCGCTCAAAGGCTTCCGCGAGCTCATCGAGAGCGGGGATCAACGTCTCCGGGGCGAACCGGCCGCCGAATTCTCCAAAACGCCCCCGGTCGTCTGGTCTCTCGAGCTTCATCGAGCTCTCACCCTCTCCACGAACTCGCGGATCCGATCCGGGTCTTTGACGCCCGGAGACGACTCTAGGCCCGACGAAGCGTCGACTCCCCAGGGCGCAGCCTGCCGGATGGCTTCCTCGATATTGTCGGGCCCGAGGCCGCCCGCCAATACATACGGACGCCCATGGTCGGGAATCAGCTCCCAGTCAAACGGCTCGCCCGTTCCTCCGTGAACGCCCGCCCGGTACGTGTCGAGCAGAGGCGTCTGGCCCTCGGACACCTCGCTCAGATCGACCGGGCCGCGCATGGATACCGGGTACAGCACGAACAGTCCTTCCTGCTGCGCCGCCGCGGCTGCGTCCCGTTGATGGTGTCCATGCGGTTGGACGCCCCCGACGCCGGTGGCGGCAACGGCCGCCATGAGTTCGTCGGGCGTGAGATCAGCTGTAACGATCACACTGAGCATCGGCAGGTCCTGAGCCAGCGCCCATGCCCTGGATTCGGTCACGCGGCGGGGGGACTGCGCTGCCAGGACGAACCCAACCGCGTCGGCACCGGCTTCGAGGGCCGCCGCGACATCACGCTCGCGGCGCAGCCCGCACACCTTCACCCACGTCATTGTCCAGTTAAGTCCCTTCAAGAACGGTACCCGGTACCGGGGCACATGAGGGTAACACCACTCGCCCATTCCACTTCGTAAGAGTTGAACGAATGCCCCGCCGGTGGGCCGGGTGCTCAACGGTTTGAGAAGGGCAACCGGGGTCGGCGGGGCAACACCAAACTTGCGCTCATGTACTGGCAGGTTTTGGGGGGTAGGCAGCCGGATCGAAGGGGTGTCCAATGGGGGGTGGAGGGAGGGGTGTTCCGACCTGCAATGGGTTGGGGAGGGGGCGTGTTATGCGTCGTGTCACTGTTCTCACGTTGTTAGTTGTCCTTTTGGGCGGCCTGTTGGTAGCGCCGGCCGCAGCCGGTCCGCCGGAGATCTCCGGAGACAGAATCTGGTTCCTGTGCGATGGTGAGGGTCAGCCTGATTGTATCGACGAGTTCCCGGCCGATACGGCGTTCTGGATCAGCCACGGTATCAAAGGGGAGCACGGCCAGGGCATCAAACAGAAGGGGGTCGCACCCGCGGCGGGCCACAACGAATGGAAGCTCTTCCTCGACGGCCAAGAAGTAGAGGCAGATTGGACGTTCCACTCCACAGTCCTGACCCAAAAACTCACCGATGGGGGACTGGGCCTCTGGCTGTTCGTCTTCCCCGAGGGCCTGCAGGCCGGTACGTACGTGTTCAGAGGTGAGTGGCATGCCACCTGCTCCATGGCGGATGTCGGAGTCGAAGCGGGGTGTGAGCGGCCGTCGGACACGCTGATGGGTGGTACAACGACCTTCACGGTCAATTTCAACTAGCGTCGATTGAGCGATAGCACCTCTAGTAAATCTGCCACCCGGATCGACCGGCCATGCTGGCGTTGGCCCAAGCCATAGCTCGTCCGGTTTGCTGGTCGAGGGGGCGTGGACGGCGTTGTCCGACCATCGACCTCAGGTAGCCTCTGACCGTTATGGGCAACCCGCGATCGTTCGACGACTACCCGCCGATCATGGGGACCGCCGATGTCGCCGAACTGCTGTTGATCCCGACCGTGAACACGGTGCGACGGATGGCACAGGAGGGACGTATCCCCGCCTACCGACTCCCCCGCTCCCGCCGGTACCGTC
>JAOTUY010000112.1 GCA_029863625.1 Acidimicrobiia bacterium | reverse complement strand
CCATCCGTCCGCCGCATCGAACCCTGACCGGACGTCCGGCATTACAACGGTCGCCACGGTGGGTGCTCGCCGCCGGCCGAGACAGGAGCGCACGAAGTGCCGTTATGTCGCTCTCCTGCTGTATCCGTGGGTGGTTTGGAGAGGGTTGACGCGGTTGCACCCTGTCTGCTCCTAGGTTTCGCGCTGTCTAACGGCTCAAAACCATGGGGAGCAGAACAGGGTGCAGAACAACAGAGTATGGCAACGTGCGTGTGGGTTGACGGGTACCGTCGTCGAAGGCGTCCACATCGACGACAAAACCAACGCCATCATCGTATCGGTACGACCTGACGCCAGGGCACGCAACCGTTGCGGACGGTGTGGCCGTCGATCACCCGGCTATGACCGGGGAGCTGGCCGGCGACGCTGGCGTGGCCTCGATGCGGGCACAACCAAAGTGTTCATCGAAGCTGAGGCTCAGCGAGTCCAATGCCGCCTGCACGGCCCGACCGTCGCCCGGGTTCCTTGGGCGAGGCACGGGGTAGGTCACACCCGCGACTTCGACGCGATGGCGGCCTGGCTTACTGTCCGAACCTCGAAAAGCGCGACCTGTCAACTCCTGCGGGTGGCGTGGCGGACCATCGGGTCGATCATCACCCGCGTCAACGATGACGTCGAAGCCACCGTCGATCGTCTCGAAGGTCTGCGTCGGATCGGGATCGACGAGATCTCCTACAAACGTGGGCACCGCTACCTGATCGTCGTTGTTGATCACGACACCGGTCGTCTTGTTTGGGCCGGACCTGGTCGCAGCGAGTCCGCACTCAACGTGTTCTTCGACGAACTCGGAGAGCAAAGAGCAGCCGAGATCACCCATGTTTCAGCGGACATGGCCGACTGGATCGCTAAGACCGTGGCCTGTCGTGCTCCCAACGCTATCCGGTGCGCTGACCCGTTCCATGTGGTGGCCTGGGCGATCGAAGCGCTCGACATCGAACGACGCCGAGCCTGGAACCAAGCCTCTGGTCGTCGAGTCTCAGCCAGCACTGGCCGTCGGGGACGAACCACCGGCAACTCCCGACAGATCGCCAGGTCTCGTTACGCGTTGTGGAAGAACCCCAACGATCTCAACGGACGGCAACGCCAACAACTGGACTGGATCGCCAAGACCGACCCGAAACTCTGGCGGGCCTACCTCCTCAAAGAAGGCCTCCGTTACGTGTTCGCTGTCAAAGGAGAAGAGGGCAAAGAAGCGCTCGACCGGTGGTTGTCGTGGGCCCGCCGATCACGGCTCCCATCGTTCGTTGTCTTGGCAAACAGGATCACCAAACACCGCCAAGCGATCGACGCCAACCTCGAGCACGGCCTCTCCCAGGGACTGATCGAATCGACCAACACCAAGATCCGTCTACTCACCCGGATCGCGTTCGGGTTCCACGGCCCACAACCCCTCATCGCCCTTGCACTACTCGCTCTCGGCAGCCACCCACCCCAACTCCCAGGCCGAACCTGACCCACACATCCAACAGGAGAGCGTGATATGTGCGGTCTCCGTCCTCGCCTATGTTGATGGTCGTTCCACTAGCGGGCGACGCGTGCTTTCGCGGCTACCAGCTCTCGTACTGATTGCTTGTAGCGCGATCCCGCTGTCCACGCCTTGACTAGGTACAAGGAGCTGGCGCCGGTTGGTTCAAACCGACGACACCTCTAGCGGGCCACTAGGACCCGAATATGTTGTCGACACACGCCTCGACGGCGTTCGCATCGCCCGGCTGGGTTGCGCAACCTACGAACTCGAAAGCCTCCGCAAGGCTGAACGCCGGCCCGGTATTCGTTGCTCTGCAGGGAGCATCACCGCCCGACACCAGAGATACCTGAACCCGGCCTCGATCCGCATCTTCGAAGAATATCGGCCCTCCCGAATCACCGTTGCAGGTGCCGTTCTCGCCCTTGGCGATGTTCATTGACAGCCTGAGGACGTCGTTGATCGGGTTGTGCGCGTTGTACGTGAGGCTGTCGGCAATAAACCGGATGGGGAAGGTGTCGAGATTCGAGCCGGCCGGATTGGCGGGTCCGGTTTCTTCGCTAGGAATCGGGAACTTCTCACCGAGTCCATAACCAACCGCCGTGAAGACGAGGGAGTCTCTCGTCGTCTTGTTGTCGTCGATCAAGTCCGGCAGATACATCTCATCAGGAGGCAACTGCACCGGCTCGAGATCGCCCCATCGCTCCGCGATCGTCTGCTCCTGAGTATTGACGGCATCTGCCGGGAACACGACCATTCCGTAATCGAACTTCTCGAAGGGGGCATCTTTCGCCGCGAAGCTGATGGGAACGCCACCCCTCACGTAGTACGTCGCATCACTGAACGATCCATTGATCACGTTGTTTTGATCGAAGGACACTCCAACCGAGTCCAGGTTGCCGGCTGCAATTTGTCCAATCCAGCCATCGGTACAGTGAGCGGCGGTCAAGACAACGACCTTCTCTTCATCAACGTACAACAGACTCCCGCTACAACTGAACCGCGCCGTGTTGGCCGCCTCGTCGATTCCGCGAACTGAGGCGACGTTTGGATACTCTCCATCCAAGTCTTCCACACCCCACGTTATGGCGAAAGCTGCCGACGAAACCCCTAATACCACCAAGGCAAATGAGAGAACTGTTGCCAGTCTGGTTCGCATGTTTTTGTCCCTTTCCCCTTTTCTCGCCCACCGGATAATTCAACGTAGTCGATTCTAGGCGATGGTCGGGCGACGGCTCCCGAGCGCGGCTCGACAGCTCCACTCTGGCAGCTCGGTCACGCCCATCATGATGGGATCACCCTCGAAGATGCTGACAATCCAGCCGGGAGCGGCACATATCGGGCGGTCAGTCGCGCCCGTGTGGCGCGTGCTCCGGTGGGCTCGCCGAATGGGTGTTGTCGCCTCTTCGGTAGATGGTTCTCCGGTCGCCTTCGAGGTGAGGGGGTCAGGTGACCCGACGTGACGACACCATCGACAATTTCGCGACGGCCCCCCTCAAAGACACTCCTCGTCTATGACGAGTACACACCCGACTTCACTCTCACCGGCCACGAATTTCGAACTGATGTCACCGATGAGGTCGTCGGAGACGGCTACTTCGAAGGCGGGGTTGATAACAGTGGGCAGTCGGTCGAATGGACAACCCCCGATGAGGTTGTCGTCTACCACCTCGATCCGGTCACCTACGGTCCCGTCACCAACCTCACCGACGTGATGGGGGCAGTCACCTACTATGACAACGGAGCCGACCACCTCGACCGGCTCATCTTCCTACACGATTTCGTTACGGCTGCTTCGACGTCGAACGGATATTTCACGATCTGGTATTCGACTGGCGGGGCGGTCGAAATCACGTTCACCGGACCCTGATCCCGGTCAGACATCACCAACGAAGTCACTGGGGAGGGGTTACATCCAAGGTGGGGTCGACAACACCGGATGCACATACACGGAGATAACCCCCGGCGCAAAGTTCAGATACGATCTCGATCCGGTCATCTTCGGTGGGCAAGGTCAACCCCCTGTGACTATCACCAATGCGAATGGGAGCGGTCACCTACTACAGCCATGACCTCGCCACCGATGACCAGCTCATCTTCCTACACGATTTCGTCACCGCCGCCTCATCGGTCAACGGGACGTTCAGCATCCTCTACTCAACTGGTGGGGCGGTCGTCCTCGATTACTCCTGATCGACGATCCCCCCGCCCCCCGGGGTTACCGCCGCCCCGTATATATAGTTCCCACCCCCCTACACCACGGGCCGGTTTGGGGGGCGATCTGGCCCGGGGGGTATCCGCCGGGCACCTTGGAGGTTCTTGGTTCCCGAATGTTCTTTCTGCTGCGGTCAACGAGGGGGTTCTGGCCCTGTCCCCCGCGAGGGGTGTGAACCTGCCACCGCTGGTCCGCGACGAAATGCGGTTCCTCTCCCCCGCTCAAATCAGGGAACTGGCCGAAGCGATTGATCCGCTTTATTCGGCTTTGGTGCTGGCAGCCGGGTATTCGGGTCTGCGGTTCGGTGAACTTGCCGCGCTGAAATCGGGGCGGGTCGATTTCGGTGAGGGGACGTTGAGTGTCGTAGAAACGTTGGGGTACGTTTCGGGGCACCTGGTCGCCGGCCCACCGAAGACGGCAGCAGCCCGGCGTATCGTGGCTCTCCCCCGTTTCCTGGTCGATGTGCTCAAACAACCCATGGCCATGTTCCCTGGTGACGATGATCTGGTGTTCCCTTCTTCCGGGGGCGGTTCGATGAGAGCTTCGAACTTCCGGCGTCGCTACTGGCAGCCGGCAGTCGAAACGTCAGTGGGTTCTCCGATGCGTTTCCATGATCTTCGCCATTCGCATGTGGCTGTCGACGCCGGGTGAATACTGAGCACTTCTGGCCGGTCGAAAACTGCGCGGTTCCCAGGAATCAGAGCAGTTGACGACAATCCTCGCGTCTACCGGGACCGAGGAGGAAGGGTGTATGA
>JAOTUY010000051.1 GCA_029863625.1 Acidimicrobiia bacterium | reverse complement strand
CCAGGTGCTTGATCAGCTCTCCTAATGTAACCGATTCGGCGGGCTGTAACTCCCTATTGTTCGGAATAGGCAATGGTGTCCAGTACCGTATCGGTCGTGCCCGAGCTCGAGAACCCTTTCCCCCAGCTCACTCGCCGCAAGACCGGCGGCTCGCGAATCGCTTTCTGGGCCCTCGCCAGTGCCGGGCTCTCTCTGGCTCTGGCCGTCGGTTTGCTGGCGGCTTTCCTCGCCTCACGCCAGGACGTCGCCGCTCTACAGGATCAAGTCGCTCAGCTCGAACAGCAGATCTCTGCAGTAGCGAGTGCGGTTGCTTCGACCGGCAATCGAATCGCCTCCCTCGAATCGTCGGGCTCATCGCAGATCGTAGGAGATATCGCCACCCCGGGTGTGGCAACGGATCTTCCCCGCTATCCCCAGACTGGTCAGGACACCGCGCTGGGTCTCGGGCTGGCTCCGGTCAGCGGGGTGCACTTCTACAGCGGAGCATCCATGACGTTCGATCCGGCCGACGGTAAATCTCATGCGTGGTTGGTGTGGGCACATTGGTGCCCCTACTGCCAGCAGGAGTTGCCGATTGTTGCCGACTGGCATACGAACCATGCCGATGAGTACCCGAATCTCGAACTGGTGTCGATTACGACCGGCATGGACGACAACGCCGCCAACCCGCTGGTGCCTTACCTCGAGACCAGCCGGTTCACCTTCCCGGTGCTGATGGACGAGTCCGGTGTCTTGTCCAGACAACTGGGCGTTAACGCTTTTCCCTTCTGGGTCTTCACCGGTCCCGGCGGGACCGTTCTCGGTCGAACGGCCGGGTTGCTGCCCGAAGAGCAACTCCTCTCGATCTTCGATCAGTTGGAACAGCTGGCCGCCGAGGCGTAGGTCGCGCCGGTCAGTCGTCGATGGACTGATTGCGCGTTCGAAAGAACCCGATGCATGAAGATGCGTGGGGGTTCGCCCTCTGGTTGGGCAGAGCTGCTTCGCATCGAGGGGCACGGGTACCGCTCTGCTTGAAGCTTGCTGCCTGAAGCTTGCTGCCTTCCGCTCGCGTCTTCGCTCGACGCGAGCCGGGGAAGGTAGCGGCGACGGAGGTGGGGCAGGTGTCGCGGCGTGGGGCTTGGCCCGCTGGTTTGGCGAAGATCCTTCTTGCATCGAAGGGACAACTCCGCTCGGTTTGGTGGTGAGACTTCCTGCCGGGGACAGGCGCGAGTGGATCGAGCGAAGCGAGTGGAGAGGGTGGAGAGGGTGGACGGAAAGTGCTGGCCGCAATCCTGCCAACAACGGACAGCGTTACTCAACGTTTTTTGTCATACCTAGACGATATGTTTGGGTCATGGAAACGATGGACCTGACCACCGTAACAAGCGACCGGCTCGAACAGGTACTCCTCGAAGGAGAGGCCACCGTCGCGAGGATCCGAGCGACCCAGATTCGAATGATCACCGATTTGGACCGACGGCAAGTCCCCCTGGGGGACGGATCAAGAACTGTTTCCGAATGGGCCACCGGCCGGATGGACCTGGCCCCGGAAACCGCTCAAAGGTTGGTGCAGACCGCCCACCGGCTGGCCGACCAACCCGACCTCGCTCAAGAACTGGAACACGGTGTGGTTTCGTTTGATCGAGTCGCAGAAGAATCCCGCCTCGTCACCTCCGGAGCGGACCCCGAGCTGGTGGCCAGGTCGCGGGGTTGGGATATCGCCGGGCTGCGGCGCATGACCACCCGCCACCAACGCCTCACCCGCCGGGATGAAAATGGGATCTTTCAGAACCGCGAAATCAAACTGCAGCCAACCTTGAATCAGACCTACTACCAGGTATGGGGCGGCCTCCCCGGTTTCGAAGGCCGCCTACTCGAACAAGCGTTGACCGAACGGGCCGACCAGTTCCTCCCGATGCCCGACCGCAAACCCATCCCCCGATCGCAACGGTTCGCCGACGCCCTCGTCTCGATCGCCCAGGACTCGCTCGATGGCACCCCAACCGCAGGAGTCCCTGCCGCACCGTTGGTGTCGATCTTTGTAGACGCAGAGTTGGCCACTCGAACCAACGGAGAAGCCGGCGTCAACATAGATTCAGGACCCCGAATCGGACCGCTTACTTTGGAACAGATCCTCTGCGACGGCCACGTCGAAATCCTCACCACCGGCCCAGACGGCACGCCCATGACCGTCGGACCCAGATCGAGAACGATCCCATCCAAACTTCGCCGTTTCATCCTCCACCGTGATGGAGGTGCCTGCACCGCCGACGGCTGCCAATCCCGCTACCGGCTCCAACCCCACCACATCCAGCCAATATCAAAAGGCGGAACCCACGACCCGCAGAATCTCACGACGTTGTGTTGGTTTCACCACCACGTGGTCATCCACCGCAACGGCTACCAGATCAATCCGAACAGCCCCGCCCAACGACGCCGCTTCCTACCACCCGACGGACGCGACCCGCCTTGACCGAATGCCCCCTGACCCCACAAGACCCAACAATTCAATCACCCGATCACCAAGGCGAGTCAGAATCCCCGAGAGAGCGATGTTGCTCTCAGGGGCTATTCGGCGCACCCGAGGTCTTCTCACGCCGGCTGGGGAGGGGCCCCCGGCTCAACGGCGCGCCGACTCACGACCGCCAGTAGAAACCGCGGTCCTCCCGAACATCTGCCGGCTGCATTTCTCCCTGCTTACCGGTGCCCCGTATCAAGCCAAAACCGCTCAGATTGTTGGCGATGACCAACCCGAACAACGCGCCGATCAGGGCCGCGGCAACCAGTAGCCCGGTTCCCGGCAGCTTGAAACTCTGATCCCCGACCTCGACGGACCGGTCGGACAGCACGCGAACCGGGACGGTCGTTGCGGTGTGGTATTCAGCGGGTAGCACAACCTCCGCGACAAACACCGATGACGGGTCGTAGGGCGCCGGCGCCTCGATCCTCGCCACCATTTCACCGTCGATCAAGGTGCGGCTGGTGACCTTGGCCATCTGCGGCTCAGAGCGGATATTCACGATCCCGATCAAGCAGCGACCGCCAGCGAAGCCAGGATAAACGGGACTACGAAGAATTGGGCCCGCTTCGATCGTCGCTGGGTCATACAACAAACCCTACCTGGGTCAAAAGAGCCAGGCAGGGGATCGAATCGAGAGGTGGGCGTCGCGCTCGCCCTGCACGGAGAAGGTCGCCTCAGACCCGACCCGTCTATCGTCGAATAGCAATGACCAGCGAATCGGAACTCAACACTATCGAGCGCGACCTAGCCGAACGTCTGCGCAATCAGTTGGCGGAGGTGGTGGGCTCCACCCAGGTGCTCACCGAACAAGACATGGTGGCCGGGTACGTCACCGATTGGACGGGCGCATGGAGCGGCTGGACCCGGGCGGTCGTCCGACCCGGCACGGTCGTCGAGGTGCAGCAGGTCGTGTCGCTCTGCCGGGACGCCGGGGTGCCGATAGTCACCCAGGGAGGCAACACGGGACTGGTCGGCGGATCAGTCCCTCACCGCGGTGAGGTGGTGCTATCGCTGCGCAGGCTAACCCGACTGGACCCGGTCGACACGATCTCAGGTCAAGTCACCGCCGGGGCCGGAGTCACCATCGCCGCCCTGCGGGATCATGTTCGTCGGTCGGGCTTCGACTACGGGGTCGACCTGGCGTCGCGGGACTCGGCCACCATCGGCGGAACCATCGCCACCAACGCCGGTGGCATCAGGGTCATCGCCAACGGTGACACCCGCCGTCAGGTACTCGGCCTGGAGGTGGTGCTTGCCGATGGCACCGTGATCTCTCGCCTGGCGGGCATCGAGAAGGACAGCGCCGGGTTCGACCTGTCACAGCTGTTCGTCGGGAGCGAGGGAACCCTCGGCGTGATCACCTCCGCTCGGCTTCGACTGGCTCCGCTGATCGGTGGCGAACGTCACGTCGTGTTGCTGGGGGTGTCGCATCCATCGCAAGGTCTCGAGCTGCGCGGACCGAGAGTAACCGCCCTCGAGTTCCTCAGCCACAGTTGCCTCGCCATCGTGTCCGCGCACCTCGGCCGTCGCCTGCCTACCACGGGCGAGCATCCCTACTACGTGCTGGTCGAGTCGAGCCGCCTCCCGCAACTGGACCCCAACGCTGATGCGGTGGTCGATGAGCGACTCTGGGAGTTCCGGGAGGCGATCACGGAGTCCCTGAGCACGCAGGGCGTGCCCCACAAGTTCGACGTTGGAGTGCCGCTCGCTCGCCTCGATGAGTTCGTTGGTGAGGTAGAGCTGCTCGACGGTGACGTGTTCGTGTTCGGCCACCTTGCGGAGGGCAACTGCCACGTGAATGTGCTCGGGCCCACCGATTATGAAACGGTGGCCGACCAGGTGTTGGGGCTGGTTGTCGACCATGGCGGGACCGTGGCCAGCGAGCACGGGATCGGTGTCGCCAAGGGCCGCTGGCTTTTCCATACCACATCCCCCGCGGAGCGAGCTGCGATCCGACGGATCAAACACGCACTCGACCCCCAAGGGATCCTGAACCCGGCGGTCACCTTCGCCCCAGAGGAGTAGGCGCGAGAACGCGGTCCCGACCGCTCAGACCCGGCCTTTCCTGCGCACCGCCCGGTCCATCTCCCGCTTCTGCTGTTTCTCCTTCAGAGCATGCCGCTTGTCGTAGCGAGCCTTGCCGCGGCCGAGTCCGAGCTCGACCTTGGCTCTCCCCTCCTTGAAATACATGCCAAGAGGCACGAGGGTCAAGCCCCGCTCGGCTACCTTTGAAGCGATCTTCTCGATCTCCTTCTTATGGAGCAGCAGCTTGCGCTCTCGTTCGGGATGATGCCCTCCTTCCCGAGAAAACGAGTAGGGAGCAATGTACGCGCCGATCAACCACGCCTCACCCTCCCGGAACATGACATAGGCATCCTTGAGGTTGGCGGTGCCGGCTCGAAGGCTCTTGACCTCCGAGCCCTGTAAGACCAGCCCCGCCTCGAAAGTCTCGGTGATCTGGTAGTCGTGTCGCGCCCGACGGTTGGTGGTTATCGCCTTCACGACAGATATTTCATCGGGTCGACCGGGGTGCCCCACTCCCTGGTTTCGAAATGCAGGTGAGGTCCGGTGCAGTACCCGGTGCACCCCACATACCCGATGACGTCACCGCGCTCAACGCGCTGGCCTTCAGACACGAGCATGGAGCTCTGGTGCGCGTACAGGGTGCTCAGGCCGCCGCCATGGTCGATGACGACGGCCCGACCGTAGCCACCGTAAGTCCGGGCCAGAATGACCGTTCCCGATTCGGCTGCCATGATGGGAGCACCGGCCGCGGCGTTGAGATCGAGACCGGTATGCAGCTTCTTGGTCCTGAAGATAGGATGAACCCGATAGCCGAAGCCGGACCCGACAGAAGCGTTGACGGGCCAACCGATAATCCCGGGGCTCTCTCCACCGGTTGCTTGTTTAGCCGCAAGCTCGGCGGCGATCTGCTCGGACTCCTTCTCGAGAGCAGAGATTTCGCCCTCGAATTCGTCGATGTCCCGGTTGGCCCTGGCCAACAGGGCCGTTGCATTCTCGAGCTCCGCGGCCACCTCTTGGCGGCGGGTCTCGACTTCGGCCTGGTATTGCACGAGCTCTCCGCGTTTGGCCTCGAGTCCGGCCAGTAGATCTTCGGCTTCGGCTTGACGGACCTCAACCGCCTCCTGATGTTGCTCCTCCTGGTAGCGGAGCACTTCAAGGGAGTTGATGAGGCCTTCACTATCTGCAATGACTTCCTCGGCGTAGTGCAACCCGAGCTCGACTTCTGAGACATCGGCCGTCGTGAAGACCAGCGACGAGAGGGCAGCTCCCCCTTCCATGTAAAGCTCCACTGCCCGTTCGCGAACCAGGGAACGGGTGTCGCGCACTTCCAACCGGATGTCGGCCAGCTGCCGCTTCAGATCAGCGATCTGCCGTCCGATATCAGCGAGCACCTGCTCGGTTGTTGAAATCGAAGTCTCAACCTCAGTCAAGCGTTCTTCGGCGTCGGCCAGTAGCAACCTTACGTCGAGCATCCGCTCTTCAGCTTCGGCTAGTTCTAACTGGATGCCCGCTCGCTCGCCTTGCTCGGCGGCGATCCGAGCATTGAGATCTTTGATTGCCTGTTCGATCTCGCCGAGCCGTTCCTCGGACGACTGCGCCGACCCGGGAACGGCCGTGACCACGAAGAGTGCCCCGATCAGAACCAGCGGAGCGAGGCGGCGCACGATTACACCTTCAGGAAGCGGCGAAGCCCAAATGCGCTGCCGACGATGCCGGCTCCGGCGCCGAACAGCAAGATCAGAACGCCCCACTGGACGAGGAAGTCGTTGCCGACCGAGAGGCGGATGAGGAAGTCCTCAGGTTCGAGCCCGGCCAGGAAACTGTGACCGGCCCATACCGCGGCCACCGCCAGCGCCGCACCGACCAGGCCCTGGAGCATGCCTTCCAACAGGAACGGAATGCGGATGAACCAGTTGCTGGCTCCCACTAATCTCATAACACTCACCTCGTCGCGGCGGGCGTAAATCGCCATTCGGATCGTGTTGGCAATGAGTACTACCGACGCAGCGCCCAGCAAGATGGCCAGACCCAAACCGAGCGCGTTGAGAATATTGCTGATGCTGGAGAGTTGGTCGAACCGCTCGCCGGCGGTCACCGTCTTGCGTACCGCTGCATTGTCCAACAATCGGAAGGTGATATCGCGGTAGTAGTTGACGTCCGTCAACTTTATCCGGATCGAGGCGGGCAGAATCGAAGCGTCGGTCTCCTCGAGTAGTGCCGGCTGATCAGCGAACATCCCTTTGAATTCGAGCCACGCGCAGGTCTTATCGCAGTATGAGGTCTCGTCCACCTCATCCCAGGACTGAATCTCTCTCTGCAGGTCGAGCTGGGCATCCTGTGACACGTCGTCCTTCATGAAGACGACAACGTGTACGCCCTCCTGCCACCTGGTGGTATTGACCTGAAACAACTCGTTGACGACCAGCGCCCCAAAGGCCAGGGTCAGCGACACGAATACGGCGAGAATCGCGGCAGCCACTACCAGGGCATTGCGTCGCAAGCTCGTGAAGGCTTGTTGGATGAGGTACAGGGCCCGGCTCATGTCGAGGGCTCCGGCTCCGGGACATCGGCTGTTTCCATAGCCTCCGGCACTGCAAGCGGCTCGGGGGAACGTTCTTCGACGGTAGGAGCGGCCCGCCTGGCAGGTTCATCGTCGTCGACCCGGAAACTCTCGTACCGTCCCCGGCTTTGGTCACGCACAACCCGGCCGCGTTCCAACTGCACAACCCGTCGGCGCATAGCATCAACAATGGCATGGTCGTGGGTAGCCATGAGCACCGTGGTACCCGTCCGGTTGATCCGGTCGAGGATCCGCATGATGCCAACCGACGTGGCCGGGTCGAGGTTACCCGTCGGCTCGTCGGCCAGCAGGATTGGGGGTCGATTCACGAAGGCCCGCGCCACCGAAACTCTTTGTTGCTCTCCGCCAGAAAGCTGGAGCGGATAACGATCACCCTTGGTGGCCAACCCGACCAATTCAAGCACCTGAGCAACCTGGTGACTGATTACCGTCTTTGGGCGGCCCAAGACCTCGAGGGCGAAGGCAACGTTCTCGGAAACGGTCCGATTGGGAAGCAGCTTGAAGTCCTGAAAGACCGTACCGATCGAGCGGCGCAGGTTGGGTACCTTCCAACCCGGCATCTTGGTGATGTCTTTTCCGGCCACCCAGATGTTGCCGCGGGTGGTTGGCTCCTCCCGAAGCATCAGGCGAATCAGGGTCGACTTGCCCGACCCGGACGGGCCGACCAGAAAAACGAACTCGCCTTTCTGGACATCGAGACTGACGTCACGTAGGGCGACGATACCGCCCTCGTAGACCTTGGTGACATCTTCAAGGAGAATCATCGGAAACCAAACACCTCAGTGGGGATTCCGCGAGCGGAAAAGCCCGTCTTTCTCTGCTTGCCCCTGCTCCGCCGCGCCGTCCGCCAGGTTACCAGTGGCTCGATACCATCAGTAATCAATCCGTGGGCGACCCGTCCGACTGCTCCTGGCGCTCCCGCCGCCACTGCAGGTAGGCCTCCACGAAGGGGTCGAGGTCACCGTCGAGAACCCCTAGCACGTTCCCCACCTCGAGATTGGTTCGAAGGTCCTTGATCATTTGGTACGGCTGCAAAACATAGGAACGAATCTGCCTCCCCCAAGCTGCCTCCTCCTGGTCACCGCGGATCTCGTCGAGGTGGTCTCGACGTTCCTTACGGGCGAGTTCAGCCAACCGTGCCTTGAGGATCGTCATGGCCCTGGCCCTGTTCTGGAGCTGGGACCGCTCCGCCTGACAGACCACAACCACCCCGGTCGGGAGGTGGGTCAACCGGACCGCCGAATCCGTGACATTAACGTGCTGGCCGCCCGCCCCTTGAGAGCGGAAGGTCTCGACGCGGAGGTCATCGGTATTCACCTCAACGTCTTCCTCTTCTACCTCCGGAATAACGTCGACTCCGGCAAATGAGGTATGGCGTCGGGACGCCGCGTCAAACGGACTGATCCGTACCAACCGGTGCACTCCCCGCTCGCCCTCGAGCACTCCATAGGCGTGCTCTCCCGAAACCGTGATGGTCGCCGACTTGATGCCCGCCTCATCGCCGGGTGTGATCTCGTCGACTTCTACTTGGAACCCCTTGTCCTCGAGGTAGCGGAGATACATGCGGAGCATCATCTCGGCCCAGTCCTGAGCGTCGACGCCTCCTGCTCCAGCGTGCACGGAGAAGATGGCGGTGTGATCATCGTATTGACCGAAATACAGCGACTCAACCTCCAGACGGGACAGCTCGCGCTCGATGACCATGAACTCTTCGGTGACCTCGGCTGCGGCGGCCGGATCGTCCTCCTCCGCAGCCAACTCGAGCAGGACCTCGCCGTCGTCTAGCGTCGCTGCGGTCTGCAGCGCCATATCGATGATCTTTTCGTAGCGGGCCAATTTCTGGTTGACGGCCGTGGCGCGTTTGGGATCATTCCACAACTCGGGGGCAGACGCCTCTTCGCGCAGAGCAGTTAGCTCTCGTTCCTTCTGGTCGACGTCAAAGGAACCTCCGGGCATCGTCGAGGCGGGCGCGGAGCTCTTTGAGGAGGGCACGGGGGTCAGTGGTATTCATGGGATGCGGAATAGTAGTGAGTGGGAAGTGGGAAGCGGGAGGTACGAAGCACCAACTTCACAGTTAGCCGTCAAGCTGCTGCTCCGTGGCACCTCTTGTATTTCTTGCCTGATCCGCAGGGACATGGATCGTTCCGGCCAACTTTGTCGGAGACAGCCTGGCGCACACTGCCGCCCCCGGCCGCGGCGGCTTGGGCCTGAAATCGCAACTGCTCTTGCTTCGCTTTCTCCGCTTCTTGGGCAACCTGGACGTGGAATAGATAGCGAACGGAGTCCCTCTTGACCGAGTCGACCAGGTCGGCAAACAGGTCGAAGCCCTCACGCTGGTACTCGACCAGCGGATCGCGCTGACCCATCGCTCGCAGACCAATGCCTGCCCGCATGTAGTCCATCTCGGAGAGGTGCTCACGCCACTTGTTATCGATGACCGAGAGAACCACCGTCTTCTCGATCTTGCGCAGCACCTCCGCTCCGAGCTCCTGCTCACGACGGGCGTACACGGCGTGGGCTTCCTCAACGGCTGCATCGACCACACCGGCAACATCGAGGCCGTGCTCGTCCATGATCACATCGCGATCCAATTCAGTGGGATACAACACCGTGAGCTGGCGGATCAATTCGTCCCAGTCCCAATCCCTTGGAGATGCCTCGCCCAGCACGCTGGTGACCGTGTCCTCGCTCGTCGCGGAGATCCACTCCTGAGCCAGATCCTCGCCCTTCTCGCCGAGTAGGATCCCATTCCGCCAGGCGTAGATGACCTCACGTTGACGGTTCATGACCTCGTCGTACTTGAGCACGTTCTTGCGGATTTCGAAGTTCTGCGATTCCACCTGCGCCTGGGCACGTTCGATCGCCCGGCTGACCATCTTTGCCTCAATGGGCACATCATCCGGGATTCGCAGTCGATCCATGATGGCGGCTACCCGATCCTTGGCGAACCGCCGCATGAGGTCATCGTCGAGCGAGAGATAGAACCTCGACTCGCCGGGGTCACCTTGCCGTCCAGAACGGCCGCGCAACTGGTTGTCGATGCGCCGCGACTCGTGGCGTTCTGTGCCTACCACGTAAAGACCTCCGACGCCGAGTATCTTGTCGCGTTCGGCGGAGGTCTCGGCTGAGAGCCGCTCCAATGCCTGAGCAAACGCTTGCTCGTACTCCGCTGCCTCCTCGGGCAGGCCGGCTCTCTGCATCTCCTGTTTGGCGAGTTCCTCCGGGTTGCCACCGAGCATGATGTCTACCCCGCGACCCGCCATGTTGGTGGCAACAGTCACCGAGCCGAGCCGCCCTGCCTGGGCAATGATCTGGGCCTCCCGGGCATGCTGTTTGGCATTGAGCACCTCATGAGGAATACCGCGTTTCGACAGGGCTTTCGAGAGCCGCTCCGACTTCTCGATCGACACGGTGCCCAGCAACACCGGCTGACCGAGCTGGTGACGAGCGACGACATCCTCGGTGACGGCATCAAACTTGGCAGTCTCCGTCTTGTAGACGAGGTCGGGCTGGTCGAGCCGCACGAGTGGGCGGTTGGTCGGCACCTCAACGACTTCTAGTGAATAGATCTGAGCAAACTCGGCAGCTTCCGTCTTCGCGGTACCCGTCATACCGGCCAGCTTGTCGTACATCCGAAAGAAGTTCTGGAGGGTGATCGTGGCGAGGGTCTGGTTCTCTTCCTTGATCTTGACGCCCTCTTTGGCCTCGATGGCTTGATGGAGACCTTCGGAATAGCGGCGGCCATCCAACACCCGGCCGGTGAACTCGTCGACAATCTTTATCTCGCCTTGGTCGATGAGATAGTCGACATCCTTGAGGTACAGCTCCCTGGCCCGCAGGGCAGCGTCGAGATGGTGAACGAGATCGACGGAAGCGAAGTCGTACATGTTCTCGACCCCAAGAATCTGTTCGACGCGTGCCACTCCTTCCTCGGTGGTGATCACCTGGCGTTTGCCTTCGTCGACTTCGTAGTGCTCGTCGCGGCGCAATCGAGAGACGACCTTGGCAAAGTCGCGATACCACTTGACCGTATCGGACACCCGGCCGCTGATGATCAAAGGCGTTCGGGCCTCGTCGACGAGAATCGAATCGACCTCATCGACGATGGCAAAGTCGTAGCCGCGGTGGACCAGTTCCGCAGGCGCCATAGCCATATTGTCGCGGAGGTAATCGAATCCATATTCGTTGTTCGTGCCGTAGGTGATGTCTGCCGCATAGGCGGGCCGGCGTTCGGCCGGCGTCAACCCGGCTTGGATGAGCCCCACACTGAGCCCCAGGAATCGATGGATACCCCCCATCCACTGCGCGTCTCGGGAGGCCAAGTAGTCGTTCACCGTCACCAGGTGAACACCTTTCCCGCTGAGGGCGTTCAGGTAGGACGGCATGGTTGACACCAACGTCTTCCCCTCACCGGTCTTCATTTCGGCGATCATCCCACGGTGAAGGGCTCCAGCGCCGACGACCTGCACGTCGAAGTGTCGTTGCCCCAATACCCGCTGAGCTGCTTCCCTGACCACCGCATATGCTTCCGCTTCGATGTCATCGAGGCTCTCTCCGTTTTTCAGCCGGGCCCGAAACTCATCGGTCTTGGCCCGCAGCTCGGCGTCCGTCAACGTGGAGACTGAAGACTCGAAGTCATTAACCAGGGCTACGAGCTTCTCGAGATCGCGCAGCACGCGCGTTTCTCCGGCATGTAGGACTTTGGTAATCAGCGACATAGAGCACCCATCTTATCGACAGGCCGTGATAGTCAGTGATCGTCTTTAGACCGGCTGGACGATGACGCCGACCTTCTCGAGCAAAGCGGCAGGATCAACGCCAACGTTCCCCGAGACGACATGATCCAAAATCGTCCGATCGGCGGCCGATATCGGTTCGGGTTCATCCAAGAGAGTTCCGTCGCCCGCCTTCACGAGCACCAGGTCGGGGGTGTCCCCGGCCTCCGCGGTCTGGGTGACCATGGCCACCTCGCCTCCGTCGAGCAGCAGCAGAGACCCGGGCGGATAGATTCCCACCAGTTCGATGAAGGACCTGACGAAATCGGGGTCATAGAAGGTACCCGAACCCTTCAGCAGCACGCCCAGTGCGCTGCTGGGAGTCTCGGCCCGGCGGTAAGACCGACGCGTCGTGATGGCGTCGTACGTGTCGGTCGTCGCAACGAGCCGGCTGAAGAAGTGCAGATCGTGCTCGCGACGCGTCACCCTGGGATACCCACTCCCGTCGAAACGAGCATGGTGTTCGAATGCGACGGTAGCGGCGATCTCTTGACCGGGCGCGGCCGCCGCCATGATCGAAGCAGCGCCTTCCTGCGGATGCAGCTTGATTTGCTTCCACTGATCTTGATCGAGTCTGCCGGGGAACTGAAGGACGGACGAATCGACGCGAATCTTGCCGATGTCGTGGAGTAACGCTCCGATCGCCAGGACTTTGAGCTGGTCGCCTGCCAGACCGGCCATCCGTCCGAGGGCAATCGAGAGGATGCACACGTTGACGGAGTGGAAGAACGTGTACTCGTCGTGACTCTTCATAGTGGAGAGCAGAAGCGAGGCTGCCGGTTGCGAGATCGTCTGTTCCACCAACTGCTCGACAGCCCATGAGGCGACACTCAGGTCGATCGGCTCATCCGTGTCGAGCGCACCGGCGACGCCGCGTAAGACGTCCAGCGAGCGAGTATAGGAGCGACGCAGCCTGGCAGACGACGAGTCAGTTTCCAGATCAGATTTCGAATATGGTGACTCGTTGAGCCGCACGGTGCTCTCCGCGGGCACGTCGCCGGACAGGTCGGCCACAAAGGCTCCCAGATCGGCGATATCGGCGCCGGCGACCGGCGACAAGAAGGTGATGGACTCGATGCCGCGCCGCTGCATCTCCCGCAAGAGGGCGCTGGACTCGAGCGAAGCATGGGCGAGCAAGGTCCGATCGAGATAGAACGAGTCCGTAAGCAAGCTCATGACTACCTCACCCCCGGCTCCTGAAGCCAACCCTTCGGCCGACTCTGTCGCAGCCGTCAAAGCCTCACCGGTCGTCGGATGTCCGGTCGGATACAACTTCATCTGCTTGGCCAACGCCTGCAGGTCCTTGAGGAGTTGACGGGCGCGCTGATCCCCGGTCATCGGTGGGCCTCTAGAGCTTCGCGGGCCGCCGAGCGCAGCTGCCGGACCTTGGCGGACAGCGTGAACCGCTTCCTGGCCATACTCTCGATGGCTTGCTGAGCATCGTTGCTCGGGCGCTCGCCCAGAACACGGATGATTCGTTCTTTCTCGTCTGTATCGAGATGGGCCGACCAAAGGGCTCCGATCAGCAGCGAATCGGATTCGCCGGTGCCACGCGCCCCGAGCATTGCAATGGCCGCTTGTCGGACACTCTCATTGGAATCCGACAACGCCTCTCCGAAGTACCCCATGCTTCCGCTATCCAAACTAGAGAGGGACCGGAGGGCCTCGACGCGAACCCGATGGTCGTGATGGGCGAGCAGGCGGCGGACGGCCGGCACGCACGTGGTGTTACCGGAGCGACCAAGCACAATGACCAGATTCCTCACAACGAACCAACGCTCGTCGTCAAGCCGCCGAATGACATGACGAGGATCACGCGCCGACTCTCGACCCAGTACATCGAGCAGGGTCCGGCGCCGGGCCCGGTCTTCCTCCGCGGCCATCATGTCGATGAGCACATCGATGTGGTCAGGGGCAAGAATAGAAAGAAGACGTTTCGGCGCTTCCGTTTGATCATCGTCGGCCAGCTTGGCAATGAGCCCCTCGAGCACGTCGGGAGCACCCGCCTGGGAAATCGCGTCTCTCACCTCGGCGGCGCGCTCGGCCGCGTACGTTGGGTGATCGACCGCGGCCCGCAGCCAGAGCTCGGCTCGCCGGTAGCGACCTCGTCGAATGCTGCCACTGATCTTTCCGGTCAGTACCCGCATGAGCCTCCGAAACCGATCGTCACGTTCTTCGACTGCCAGCAAACCGCGGAACGTGTCGAGCGTCTCATAGAAATACTTCGCCGGATCGGGGAACTGGGTTCGCAACGATGCAGATGCTTGCCGCTGGGGCATTTGCCCTTCGAGATCGGCGAGGCGCTCCTGAACCCTGGTCGCGACAAGCTCCCGCGCCGAGCGGACCGGCTCGGGAGACTCGAGCAGACCGAGGAGTTCCTCGGGCCGCTTGTCGATCTGGTCCGTGGCGATGCGCGCATAGTCGAGCAGCAACGAGAAGCCCCGCGAGTCGAGTTGCGGCGCGAGGATTGCCAGTTCGTTCCCGGCAAACTGATCGAGGAACACCCGGTCAACCTGGTCCTCTTGGCCGGTGAGGAATCCACCCAGTACGGCCACTTGGGAGCCCTCGTCGAAGTAGAAGAACGCATCAACAAAGGCAGTAACGACCATCTCGCGTCCCGACACGTCTTTCTCGTCAACACGGGAGAAGACGTCCCGATATCGATCGTGGAAGATCGTTCCAAGCAGGTCTCTGTCTCCCCCGGCTTCCTCGAGCAAGCTGCGAGCGAATTCCTCCGGGTTGGAGCCTTGAGACATAACGGCTTGAACACCGACGTCCCGCTCGACTGTTTCGACGGGTTCTCCGAAGGAGCTCAACAATGATCGGGTCACCACAGCCGGATTTGAGATTCCTTCCTTCGCCAGGATGGCCCCTATCCCGCCTTCTCCGCGAAGATCTTCCTCGTCCTTTGAGAGAACGCTCAGGAAAGTCACAATGTCGGCGTCGGAGGGTAGGCCGGAGAAAGCCAATACCTCCATGTTGTGCACGAAGCACTGCTTGACGAGACGCTCGGCAGCACCCCGGGCAACTTGGATTTCTTCACCATCAATCAAGAAGCCTGTCGGCCCGACCTCCATGGACAGATCACGATCTCCGATCGCCTGCCGCAGCGTGTCGGCAACCCGCACGAAAGCACTCTGGGAAGCCGGATCCGGATACAGGTTGTACACCGTCCATGCGGCGGATAAGGCTTCGACCACCGCAGAGGCGCGAGCCAGGTCAGCGGTCATCCGCTGATGGTGATGAGTTCTTCTCGAAGTGCGTACATGACCGCCTCGTTTCGAGAATGCAGGCCGAGTTTGTCGAGGATGTTCCGAACATGGTTCTTCACGGTGTTTTCGGAGATAAAGAGCTTTTCGCCAATCTCGCGGCTGGTCTGTCCGTCGGCGATGAGTTGAATCACTTCAACCTCTCTGCCGGTGAGGGTTGGTTTCCGCCCTACCAAGACATCCCGGTGTTTGAGCAGCTGAGCGACCGTGTCAAACAGTTTGCCACCCATCATCGGCGACACCACTGAACCCCCTTTGACCACCCACTTCATCGACTCCACCAGCTGCGGGAACGGTGTTGACTTGACGATATAGCCGCGGGCGCCTGCCTTGATCGCGGCGAGCAGATCTTCTTCCGACTCGCTCGATGTCAACAGCACGACTTTCGAGCCAGGCGAAGCGCCGATGATCTTGTCGACAACCTCAATTCCCGACATGCCCGGCATCAGGACATCGAGGACCACCAGGTCGGGCTTTAGCTCCTTGGCGAGCATCACCGCCGCCATCGCGTCCTCGGCCTGTCCGACCACGGTGAAGCCGGCGTTCTCGAAAGCGGCCGATAGACCGGCGGTGAAGAGTGGAGCGTCGTCGACGACGAGGACTCTGGTCATGCAGGCTCAATCAGGCCGTAGGCCCCGTCGCGACGCCGGTAGAGCACGCTCGGCAGATCCGAGTCGGCACTCTGGAAGAAGAAGAAGTCGTGCCCAAGCGTTTCCATCTGTAGCGCGGCCTCCTCCGGAGTCATCGGTTTCATCACGAATTGCTTCACCTTGACAATCTCGGGTTCGTCAGGCTCATGGGAATCTTCGACCGATTCCACTTGCTCATTGAGATATTTGTTGTCGGCACGGCGCGAGCGAGTGATGAGTCGACCCTTCAGTTTCTTCATCTGCTGACCGAATCGTTCAGCCGTTTCATCGAGGGCGGCTTCCGGAGTGCTGGCCGCCCCCGCCACACGAACCACGTTCCCTGCCGCCGACGCGGTGATCTCAACCCGAAAACGCTCGTCGGCGATGCGGGGGTTCCGCTCCTCGGTGACTTCAACATCGGCCGAGGCCATCCCATCGAAAAACTTGGCGGCCCGCGCGATCTTGCTCGCCGCCGCTTGCCGAAACTGATCATCGATCTGGAAATTCCGGCCGTGGATCTTGACGTCCAAGGTCAACCTCCTGGATTGGGGTATCTGCAGGCCTGCTCGCTCGGAGAGACCGGGCAAGAGGAACCGCTGAATTGGCTTCGCCCCGCCTCTTCAAATCGGATCACATGACAACTCTACCTGCCGAGGTCGCTGTTACGCCGTAGATCGCGCTTTCGCCCACCGCCTGCCGGGCAGCCCACAGCGTGGCGCCGGTGGTCAGCACATCATCAACCAGGATAACTGGACCGGATGGAACCGGGCGAGCACCGAAACGGATCGCCGTCCTCGACTCGCGACCGACCCCTGCATGACGGGGAGCCCACAGCGGCCGACGCAGGACATCGGCCCGCGCCAGGCCGGTGAGCGCAGCCAGGGCCTGAGTCAATTCTTTTCCCGGGTCCATCCCATACTTCCAGGTACGTAGGACCACTCTCCTCACAGGCACCAAAGTACCCTCCGTGCCGTCCAGTACATCAGCCATGCGCTCTGCGAGAAGGCCGGCTGCCTGACGGATCCCCTGGTACTTCAAGCGATGCACCAGGACCCGGGCCGGGCCGCTGTGCACAAGACCGGACCCGACCGGCAAACCTCCGGGAACGAGCCTCCACCCGCCGGGAACGAGCCGATCCCGACACTTTCCACAGAGCAACCCGCCGCCACTCCTCGAGCAAACCAGACAAACCATACCGGCACGGTACCTGCCCGGACCGTCAGAAATCCGTGACATGACCACTAAGAGTGACTATCTTGGGGTTGAGGATCACGCTGGGAGGCGAAGTGAACGGAACTGTTGCATTCAACCGGGAGCGGCAGAGGCTGCGTCGGTTGCGCAAACTCGCCGCGGTGTTGACCGTGGTAACCGTCTGGATGTGGTGGCGAATCGCCAATGGTGAGACACCGTGGCCTGCCCTCCCCCAGTTTTCCGATGAGGCCTTGTTCTGGCTTCCCGGGATCCTCATCATCGCGATGCTGGCGGCGGTAATGATCCTTCCCATGTTGGGGAATTCCCGTTCACCCCATGTGATCTTCCGATCCGAACAACTCAAGACCTCCTTCTCGGATGTCAAGGGGTTGGGCCGGGTCCTCGATGAGGTGGGCCACACGTTGCGCGTCCTGCTTGATCATGAGACTCTGAGAAACCAGATGGGTGGTTCACCTCGCCGGGGGGTCCTCTTCGAGGGCCCGCCCGGCACCGGTAAAACCCACGTTGCCAAGGCCATGGCCAAGGAAGCCGGTGTCCCATTCCTGTTCGTTTCAGCGACCGCTTTCCAGAGCATGTGGTTCGGAATGACGGCTCGCAAGATCCGGGCGTTCTTCCGTGCTCTCCGCAAGGCGGCCCGTCGGGAAGGTGGCGCTATCGGTTTCATCGAAGAAATCGACGCCATCGGATTGAGCCGTTCGCGGGGAAACGACATGTCGACCACCGGAACCAAGATGGTCGAGGCGTCCGTGAACAGCGGAACGGGGGGCATGGTCAACGAGCTCCTCATCCAGATGCAGAGCTTCGACGAGCCAACCACGCGAATGAAGCTGGTCGGGCGCCTCAAAGATCTCGTCAATCAATTCCTGCCCGAGCATCGACGCCTCAGCAAACAGACGGCTCCCTACGCCAACATCCTCTTGATCGGAGCAACCAACCGGGCCGAAGCGTTGGACGCGGCCCTCCTCCGCCCGGGCCGTTTCGATCGTTCGCTGCACTTCGGACTCCCCGGTCTCTCCGGCCGGAGGGAGCTGATCGACTACTTCCTCACCACCAAAGCGCACGCGGCAGAGCTCGATACCGACCGGGTGAGGAACGAACTGGCTTCCGCTACCCTCGGATACTCCCCCGCCTCGCTCGAGCGGCTCTTCGATGAAGCTCTCCTGCTTGCGTTGCGCGCCGAACGGGCCACGCTGTCGCTGGATGATGTTCACATCGCTCGGCTCGAAATCGAGGTCGGCCTACCCGAACCGATGGACTACCCGGCCGAGGAAGAGCGGACCATCGCCGCACACGAGGCAGGTCACGCCACCATGGCCTATCTGGTCGGCAAGGGCCGCCGGCTCGAGATGCTTTCGATTATCAAGCGGAGAGAGGCCCTTGGCTTCCTCGCTCATCGCCTCATCGACGAGCGCCATACCCAGCGCCAGAGCGAACTGATCGCTCTGATCCAGATCTCGCTGGGTGGGATGGTCGCCGAGGAGTTGTTCTTCGGGGAGTCAGGCACGGGCCCCGCCGGCGACCTTTCCTCGGCCACGCAGGTAGCGGCCGAGATGGTCGGGTCTCTGGGTCTGGGCGGTTCGCTGGTGTCGTTTCGCGCCCTGGACGACGGGCCGTTGGGTGGCAACCTGGTCGCCAAAGTCCTGGCCGATCGTCAGGGAAGGGAATCGGTCGAGAGAATCCTGGCCGAAAACAAGGGGGAGGTCGGCCGCCTTCTGGCTCAGAATCGGCACATTGTTGAAGCTCTGCGCGACGCGCTGATCAACCGCCATGAGTTGATCGGTGACGAGATCCTCGACGTGATCCGAGAGGCAGAAACAGCCCAGGCCGGTGATGCGGTAGAGATCATTGACCTACGGGAAGTACCTAGTACCTAGTACCTAGTACCTAGTACTGGATACTGGATA
>JAOTUY010000010.1 GCA_029863625.1 Acidimicrobiia bacterium | reverse complement strand
ACTGATCTGGTTGGCCTGGAGGTATACGAAGCGACGCAACGACGCAGACGGGTTGGCGCCCCGGACATCGACCGATTCGCCCGAGGCCGGGAAGACGGGCCCCGTCGCAGCCACCGAAACCGTCGACGGGAGCTAGCGGGAGGCGGCCACCCGCAACGAGCGGTACAGCAGGCCTTGATCGCCCAGCCGGCGGCGCAATGCCCGCTCGAGCCCACCGATCGGGTACAGGTTCTGTGGGGCCCGAGGATCCTTGTGACCGTGTGACGCAAAACGTGGCAACGTGAGCGTCACAGAGTCTGCCAGTTCCGCCGCCGCCGCCGTACCCAGATCGGCCGGAGCCTCACAACGCACAACCGACGCCCAGGGATGGTCGGCGGGACCCGGCAGTCGAAGGTACCACGAATAGCGGCTCCAGGCGGTTGTGGTGAGAAACAAGGGCGTCCGTTGCCCGGCGCCGAGGTGGCCGATCACCGGCCGCAAGGCCGGGGGAAGGTACTGGACGTGGTGGGTCTTCACGTACCCAACCGCTCCTCGCACGTGGGCTCCGCTCAGAGGCCCGTCCACGACGATGAGGGAATCCGCGGCGTGCCGAGCCGCGATTTCCTTTTCGTTTTCACCCATCCGCTGCTGGATACCCAGCCACAGCTCTTCCGGAGTGGATCCGGCCACCGCCCGCACTTGGTATTCGGCATGGCGGGTAACGATTGGAGCGGCTCCGGCGGCGGCCGTGAAGAGCCCGCGCCGCACTTCGCTCGCTACCAGTTCGGCCTTGCCGTCACAGTGCACCGCCCCGGCGGCGTACGTCGCGCACAGCCCAAGGGTCGCCGTCCCGTTCGGCTGCGAGATCCAGACATTCGCATCAACCCGGCGCACGCCGTCGACGAACAGGACAGAGTCGGCCCCCTGGCCCGTCGGAGCGATGGGCGCCCAGTCGCGAGCCGACACCTCGATGTCTACTTCCGGGACCACGGTGGTCTCTTCCAGTTCCGCGCCGGTCGGCGTCCCGTACTCGGGGGCCCAGGGTTCGACGGTGAATCTCATAGCTCCACCCGTTCTACGGTTGCCGTCCCGGGTCCCTTGCGCACCTCGAATCGAACCGGGACCTGCTCGGCCAATTCCCGCACATGCGTAACGATCCCCACCGTGCGTCCGCGCGCTCCAAGCTCCTGGATCACGTGCGCCACCGTATCGAGCGTCTCTGCGTCGAGGGTGCCGAATCCCTCATCGAGAAACACCGATTCGAGCCGGCCGCCACCGTGAACCGACATCGATGCCAGCTGTTCCGCCAAGGAAAGAGCGAGGGCCAATGAGACCAGGAAGGTCTCACCTCCAGAGAGTGTTTTGACGGGACGCGCTTCGTCGGCGTTGCGATGATCGACAACCCGGAAGTCGCGCTTCACCACCTCCAGCGAATACGCCCCGTCGGCCAGCTCGTCCAGCAGGAGATTGGCGCCGGCCACCAGGGCCGAAAGGGCTTCTTCCATCAACCATGCTTCAAATCCGGTGGCCGATAGGTGCCTGCCCAGGCTCTTCGCCAGTTCGGCAGTCTCGGTGCTGGTAGCAATCGTTGCCCGGATCTCGTCGGCGCGCAGGCCCGCCTGGCGGAGGCCGGCCAGTTCATGAGTTGCCGCGGCCACGGCTGCCACGACGACATCCCTGATCGGCCGACCGCCAATGTCGAGACCTTCCTGTTCGACGAGATCGTTGAGAACACCCTCCTGATCGCTCTGTTGGCGCTGAAGATCCTCGATGAGCTGCTCGGAGGCAGCGGACTCGTCGGTCAATCGAGCGATCATCCCGACAGCCCAGACGCGCAGCTGGTTCCAATCGGCGGCTAGATCTGTCCGCTCTGGAGCCGGAGGCTCCAGCGACGCCACCTGGTCGCGGGTTTGGTCGAATCGCCGTCGGGCGGCCGTCGTTTCGGTTTCGATGGCATCCGCCTTCTTGCGAGCGCTGTCGACGGCTCGCGCGGCCCGATCAGCCTCCGCTCGAGCTTCTTTCAGGTTGGCTTCGACGGCCGTGATTTCTCCCATGGTCTCCAGCGCCTCGTCGAGGTCAGGAGCGTCGGCAAGATCTTTCTCGAACCCCTCGATCCTGGTAGTGGTATCAGCCAAACGGGCCTCTTCGGTCGCCAACCGTTTGCCGGTGACCCCATCCCGTTGCCGGGCCGCATTCTCCACGGCCAACGCCGCGTCACGGGCAGCCTCGGCCGCGGCCAACGCCGGCGGTGACTCACTATGCGGGAGCTGCTCAACTGTCGTGCGGCAGACCGGACAGGGTTCGCCGGCCACCAGCGTGGCAGCCAGGGCGTGGGCCGCATGACTGCGACTCGCAGACTCCAGGTCGCGGCGGGCGGCCAGCACGGCGGCCTCCGCCGCTTTGAGCCCATCAGCGGCTGCTCTCGCATCCTTGGACGTCTTGTCCAGAGCTTTCGTCAGGCCCCCGCTGGTGATTTGGTCGGTGGCCAGGGCACGGTGCAAGCCGACAATGCGTTCGATCTCTGCTGCAGCCGGGAGAGTTTGCCGGGTTGCCTCGACCTTCTTCAACTTCTCCCTCGCCGCAGTCGCCTCGTCGTTCGCCTTCTCGGTTGTCCATCGAGCCTCGGTCAACCGGGTGGCCAGGGCCTGCATGCCTTCGGGGACCCTGACACTATTTAGTTGACCGATCGAGGCACGAGCCCGGGTGGTGGTTTCGGATACCAATCCAATCCGATCCCGGAGCGCCTGGAGTTTCGGTTCGGCTTCCTCGATCCTTTTTCCCAGGGCCTGGAGGCGGAGCAATCTCTTCTCGGCCAGATTCGTTGTCTCGGATGTTGCATAGGCCAGCTCATCGAGCTGGGTTTGCAGGATCTGCACCTTCGTATCGGCGGCTGTCTTCCGCTGTTTGGCCAGATCCCGCATGCGTTCGTACACACCCAGATCGAGCAGCTCTCGCAAGAGCTTCTGCCGGTCGGCAGGGCGGTCGTGCAGAAAGGCCGCGAATTGTCCCTGCGGCAGCACCACCGATTTCGTGAAATGGTCGAAGTCCAGCCCCAGAAGTCGCCCGATAGTCTCGGTGACCTCGTCGGCGGTCCCGGCCAGCACCTCGCCATCCCGCTCCAGGCGAGCTTCGGCGGTGGAGGCGCCGGTCTTGGTCCTCCGCACCACCCGGACAACCGTGTAGTCGGTCCCGTCCAGGGAGAACTCAAATCGAACCCGCGCCTCCAATTTGCCGAGCGACACGATCGGTGCCACATCGCGCTGGCCGATTCGCGGCACCGACCCATAGAGTGAAAAAACGATGGCGTCGATGATTGAGCTCTTGCCGGAGCCGGTCGGTCCGGTCAGGGCAAACAGATCGGCTCCCCTGAAATCGACCGTCACCGGATCACGAAAGGCAGTGAACCCGGAGAGCTCCAGCTGCCTAGGTCTCATGCGACTCCGCCAGTAGTTCGTCGAAGAGCGCCACCAACCGTTCGTCGAGCGCATTCTTCTGGGTGAGGTACTCGGTGAACAGCTCGTGGGGAGGGCGGCCCAATCTGACCGGAGGGGCGGTTTCCCCGCCCTTTTCCGGCGCGGCAATAGCCACATCAACCGCGTCCGGGAAGAGCCGTCTGACTTCGTCGGCCAGGCCGACCCGGGCGGTCTCCTCCAATTCGATCCGCAGGTAGGCGTCGCCGACCTCGTCTTGCAGCGCGGCAATCTGTTCCAGAGTTCCGCGCAGGCGAAGCAGGCGGCGGCCGGCCGATAGTGGCACTTCCCTGACGCGGGCCGGAACGCCAGGTTCGGCTTCGATTAGCAGGACCGCTTTACGGTCTTCGGTCTCGCCGAAATCCATCTGCAGCGGCGATCCCGAGTACCAGACCGGTCCGGCCGCAGGGACCTTCTGAGGTCGGTGGAGGTGACCCAAGGCGACGTAGGAAAGCGAACCGTCGAAGGCCTGGGAAGAGACCGCGTAGTCGAAAATGGTGTGCGCCGAGCGCTCTCCGCCGCCCAGGGTGCCTCCTGCCACCATCAAGTGAGCAACGACCAGGTTGACCTGGTCGAGGGAAAGGCCTTCGGTCAGTTTGTCGATCACCCCGGCCAGCCGGCCGGCGTACTTGCCCCCGTGCTGGTCCGGGTCGAGCGCCATGAGGTCGGTGGCCGAGACGATGGCCCGTTGCCCGACGAACGGAACGAGGGCGATGCGACCCGTCTCGCCGGACTCGGTATCGACGGTGATGACGCCTCCATCTTCGGGCCGTCTGAGGGTCGATCCCACCGTGACTCTGCCCAACTCGAGCAATGGGGCAACGGCTTCCAACCGGCGGGGATGATCATGGTTACCTGCTACAGCGACTACCGGGGCAATGTCGGCCAGGTCGAGCAAGGCGCGGAACACGATCTGTTCGGATTCCGGGGAAGGAGCGACCACATCAAACAGGTCGCCCGCCACCAGAATCAGGTCAACGCCCTCATTTCCGGCGATACCGGTGATCTCCGCCAGAACGGCCCGATGCTCCTCGGCCCGACTCCGACCTCGAATCGTGCGTCCGACATGCCAGTCGGAGGTGTGGAGGATCTTCACGACGGCGATGGTACCGGCCCGGTACGACGAGCCGGGACATACCACCGATCGCGAAACGGTTCGCCCCCCGATGGGTGGGTGTCCCTATGCATCGATGGAACGAACCGTCGGGCCGGCGGAGAGGGTGGGGATTCCAGGCGAAACTGGATCTCCATGCGTTGCCGTTCCCCGCAAGAGGATCAGCATCGCCGTCAAGGCTGAGTGCTGCACGGTGTCTAGGTTGAGCCCAGGGTCTCCCCCGAAGCGAGCTTGCGGATGGCTTCCTCGATTCGGTTGGCGCGGGTAGTCGGCCGCTTGGCGGTGTGAATCCACCACAGGTACTGCTTCTTGGCCGAGTCGATCATGGCCTGATACGCGGCTTCCGCCTCGGGAGCGGCATCAAGTGCGGCTTGCAGATCGGCGGGGACGATGAGGGCATCGACCTCGTCGGTCTGGGACCACGAACCGTCGGCCTTGGCCTCATCGATGGTCGCCCGACCGACCTCGGTCATGAGCCCTTCACGCATCAACCGCGCGATTCGGTCCTTGTTGAGTGCCGACCACAACCCGCCCTTTCGACGGGGGGAGAACCACTGCATCATGCGGTCGCCGTCGACCCGCCGGGATTGACTGTCGATCCACCCGAAGCACAGTGCTTCTTCGACCAGGTCGTCGTAGGTCGGGCCATCGAGGCTGCTCGACTTCTTGCGATACACAATCCACAGACCCTGTCGCCGGTCGGGGTTCGAGGCTAGCCAACCACGCCAGTCGGCACGGCTGGGTGGGGTCAAAACGTCTCGGCCGTTTGGTGAAGGGGGATCGTCGAGGTCGGCGGTCCGTATCATCCCCACCACCTTAGGCCAGGGAGAGAGAGTGGCGGCCGCTAGCCGGTGGGGCAACAACCACCGGTTGCGAGACGGGGGCAGTGAGCGCGCCGGTGAAATGCTCGTCTCGCCTTGGCTCGAGAAACAGCCGCCCGGAGCGGACAAACACGCCCTCCGCCGTCAGCCCGCCGACATGTCCGAAACGACCGTGGGTTGAGGAGATCGAGACCGGTCGGCATGGCGAAGGTGGCGGGCAATGAGCAGGCTGGTTACGGCCGCCCACGCACACCACAGGGACGCCAATCCGCTGGCGAGTAGCCAGGCGATCAGGGATACCGCGATCAGGTTGACCACTCCGAACGCAACCATGTGACGGTGGCTGGAAACCAGCATCGGGATGCAGGTAACCAGGACGTAGAGGGCGCCGAACACACCGATGTACCCGGGGCCCGGGTCGTAGGCCAGGCAGCAACCCTGAATTGTGGCGCTGACCGGACCGGTGATCACCACTGCCATGAGCAGGGCCGCTAATCCGGCCCCGACCGCCATGAAGGGCATCAACCATCGGCGTCTGCGCGGATCCGGCTCGACGGCGAAGATCGCCACCGGGACCAACACCGGCAGCACGCCAAGGGCAATGGCCAGGTAGAGCCATACGGCAGCGTGGCCGACGTACGCCGGTACCCGGTCGACTTGATCCCACCAGACGTATGTTTCAACGAGGAGGTGAGCGCCCAACAGCAACGGCAACGCGGCCAGCGGGTATTCCTTCGTTTCGCGGACATGGCGTAGCGCATCGATACCAACGCCGCTCACCACGATCCCCGCCACGATGTCCGCTTCAGGCGAGAAGCACATATCGCCGCTCGACGTTCCGCATATCGCCCAACCTAGTTTGGCCGCTTATCGTCAACTAGAGCCATGAGACCCGGGTTATCGGCCGCTTGGCCCATCGCGGCGCCCCTACACCGAGAGGCCTCTCCCACCGGAGAGGTTCGAGAGGGATGGGTTCTGCACCGCCGTCTGGTGAAAAAAGCTCGAGCTGGGGGTTCGCTGCCGGATTGCATGGAAGCCTCTTTGGATCGAAGGGACATTCCCCCCGATCTGCCGTGCGTGCCCCGGCAAGGCGTCTACTTCCTCCACCGCCGGCAGAAGCCGAAAGAGAAGAAAGGGTGGCGTACCGCCTGCGATATAGCAGACAGCGCTGCTCAACGTTTTTTGTCATACCTAGACGATATGTTTGATGCATGAGAAGGTCAGAAACAACCATCGATCAGCTCGAACAACTCCTGATCAACGACGAAGCCCATATCGCCCGGATCCGCGCCCGCCAGATTGCCACCCTTCAGGCGCTCGATCTCGCCCAAGTTCCTTTGGCGGACGGGTCCCGCACACTGGCCGAGTGGGCAGCGGCCCGGATGGATCTGGCCCCCGAGACCGCCGCGAAACTGGTCCAAACCACCCACCTCCTCCAGGACCAGGATGGTCTTGCTCAAGAACTGAAGGAGGGGATGGTGTCCTTCGATCGGGTGGTTGAGGAATCCCGGCTTGTAGCGGCAGGCGCCGAACCCGAGCTGGTCGGCCGCTCCCGGGGTTGGGATCTGGCCGGGATACGCCGCCAGGTTGCCCGCCACCGCAGGATCAGCCGGCAAAACGAACAGCAGGCTCACCGTGAACGGTTTCTGGCCATCCAACCGGCGCTCGACCACACGTCCTACAAGCTCTGGGGCTCGTTGCCCGGAACAGACGGACGGGTCCTCGAACGAGCCCTCCAAGAACGTGCGGATCGGTTTCCTACCATGCCCGACCGGCGACGCTGCGCTCGCACCCAACGCCATGCCGACGCCCTCGTCGCTCTCGCTCAAGACTCCCTGGACGGCACCCAAACCGGAGGCACAACAACCACCCCCATCGTTTCGATCTTCCTAGACGCCGAATTGGCCGGGCGGACCAACGGAGAAGCTGGCGCCACCATCGATACCGGACCCCGCATCGGACCGCTCACCCTCGAGGAGATCCTGTGCGACGGATCCGTCGAGATCCTCATGAGTGGCACAGATGGAGCCCCGCTGACGGTAGGACCAACCTCACGCACAGTTTCACCGAAACTGAGACGATTCATCCTCCATCGCGACGGTGGGGCTTGCACAGCCGACGGTTGCCGATCCCGCTACCGGCTCCAACCCCACCACATCATCCCCCGCAGCCAAGGCGGCACCCACGATTCCGACAACTTGACCACCTTATGTTGGTTTCATCACCACGTCGTCATCCACCGCAACGGGTACCGAATCGACCCCGACTCGCCACCCCAACGCAGACGCTTCTTCCAACCCGACCGACGCGGTCCACCCTGACCACACACGCCAAACCAACCGCCAGGCGGGATGCCCTTCTCCGCAGCAACCTTGGAGAGGCGTCCCCCGATCGGACAAGGTGTCGACCCTACTTCCGCGCCGTTGCTACTCCGTCAAGCCCTCGAACGGATCGTCCGGCTGATCGCCTCCACCAGGGAGAGGTCCGGCCTCGGAAGCCCGTGTGGCCCAGGCCGGGAACGGGAACTCGACGACAAGAGGCACCGGCAGTTCCGGCTGGGAGACCAGCATGGTGCCCGGTTTGAGAATGGTGGACCGCTGCCGCTGCATGGTCGGCAGGAACCCGTACTCCTCCCGGGCCGCTTCGGCCGAGTCGAGCCGACCGACGACGCGAATCGACGAATTGGAGATGATGCGCCGCTCGACCTCAGAAGCGGTTTGCTGCGCACCAATCAAGATCACGCCTAGAGAACGACCCCGTTCGGCCACGTCGAGCAGGATTTCCTTGATGGGGCTCGTCCCTTCGCGCGGTGCGTACTTGTTGAGCTCGTCGAGGACCACCAGCAGCAGTTCCTTGGACTGCCCGGCTCTTTCTTTCTCGTCGAAGGCCCGCCGGACGGTAACCCCGACGACGAAGCGCTTGGCCCGGTCGTGCAAGTTGTGGAGATCAACCACTGTGACCTGGTGCTCGAGGCGTACCCGGTGCCGATCCGGATTGGGAACATCGGCCCGGATCAGCCGCTCGATATGGCGAACCGCTCCCTGGAGACGGCGGACGAAGGCATTGACGGTCCCGGTGCCGATGGCCGGACCCGCCCACTCGTACCGATCGCCCTCATCCTGAACTTTGCGAGTAATGAGATCCGCGAGATCCCGGAAGGTCCGGATGGCTTCGCCTTCGATCTGCACGCCACCATCATCGAGCGCAGTTGCCCGTCGAAGCTGGGCCATGACGTTGTAGACCACCATGGTGTAGTGGGCTCGGTCATCCTCCGCGTCGGCAAACAGGAAGGGCAACAGATCCTCACGACAGAACTCCGCCAGGGTCCAGAAGAATGAGGTAACGCCCTCGCTGCGTGCCGAAACGTCCGGCACGGCCGTGGCCGAACCCGCCCGGGGTGGCGCGAAGATGCCGACGGATCGAAAGGCCTCCGCAGGAAGTCCCAGCGACCGGTATCGGTTCCTTTGCTCATCGTCCAACGCCACGTTGGGGTGATCGAGGAACAGCAGATCCTCACCTTTGACGTTGAAGATCAAGGCCTTGGTGTTCACCGCACGAGCACCGAGCGCCCCGGACGCGAAAAGGGAATGCAGCAAGAACGTTGCGTAGGTGGTCTTGGTGGCAACGCCGGAGATGCCGGAGATGTTGACGTGGGCACCGCGCCGGCCGTCGAGGAACTCGAGGTTGGCGAAGAAGGGCTCGTTTGTGCGACTCAATCCGATCGGCAGACGTTCGGTCATCTGATCGAAGAAAAGGGCGCGGTCGCGCTCCTCGCCAACGGCCCGGTCGACCGCTTGACCGGGGCGGGGTGGAACGAAGATCTCCGGTTCGAAACGAGTGGCGGTGACTTGGGCTGCTTCGCTCACTTCGGCAGGCAGCACCCCGTCTTCGATGAGGAAAACGTCACTGTCGAATCGGGCTCCCTCGTGACGGGCCCGAACCTGCGACACCATGCCGTAGACCTTGACGACTTCGCCGTCCGGCAGGACGCGCTGCAGCGCAACCACATCGTCCAGTTGCAGATATTGACCGTCGGCAATACCCACCCAGAACTCCAGCGGAGTGGCGTCTTCAGTCCCGATGACTCTGGCTACAGGTTGCTCCATCGCACTCCCCCGTGACGGGCTCGAGGTCTGTACGGCGATGGTAGCGATCGAGTCGCCTCCCCCCGGGCGGACGAAGTGAGCATTGAGGGTGGGAGGCGTCGAGCCCGAGGGGGTCCGTTCTCAACAAGAAAGAGCCGACGAAGAACTAGGAACGATTCCCCACCACTTTCCACACGTCGCCACCGGCCGTCGTTACATAGATCTCGCCCCAGGCGTCGGTCCCGAATGAAGTGACGTTGACCAGCGCGCCAACCTGCTCGGTGTGATCCTTCGCATCGGTGGCTGCCCCGTCCTCGTACACAAAACTGCGAAGCCACCCGCCGCAATAATCGGAATAGAGATACCGACCCGTCAACTCCGGAATCGCCGAACCCCGGTACACATACCCGCCGGTCACCGAACACCCTTCGCCGTGTGAGTATTCGGTCGCGGGCAGGTACAAGCCCCCGGTGTCACACCCTGAGCCGGGAGTAAAACAATGCGAGCCTTCCATGATCGGCCAGCCATAGTTGAGCCCGCCGGTGGAGACGGCGGCCACATCGATCTCCTCCCACAGGGCCTGACCGACATCACCGATGTAGAGCAAATCTCCGTCGAACGAGAACCGCCATGGGTTGCGCAACCCGTAGGCCCACACCTCGGCTGCTCCGCCACCGTTCACGAATGGGTTGTCCGGCGGTATTGCGTAGGCAACTCCCCCATCGGGACGGCCTGCATCAACATCGAGGCGGAGCAGCGCCCCGAGCACCGTATCGGGCCGCTGGCCGTTTCCGTACCGGTCGTTGGCGCCTCCCCCATCGCCCAGGCCGATATAGAAGTAGCCGTCGGGGCCAAAGGCAATCATTCCACCGTTGTGATTTCCGGCCGGCTGGGTGGTGACGAGAATCAATCTGGCAGTTTCCGGATCGGCAAGATCGGGATTGCTGCTGACCCGATATTCGAAGATTTTGGTGTCGCCGTGACGGTCGCTGTAGTGAACGTAGAACAGGCCGTTGGCTGCATAGTCAGGATGAAACGCCAGACCCAGCAAGCCCTGCTCACCGTCGTTGTTGGTCTGTTCGCTGATGTCGAGGAAAGGCTCGACCAGAGTCTTGCCGTCCTTGATGATGTGGATTTGCCCGTCTTTGGTGACGACGAAGAGGCGGTCATCTCCCGCCGGCGTGTCGACGAAGACGGGAAACGCCAAGCCACCGGCGACTTTCTCATAGGCCAGTCCGGTGAGCGGAGACACGGTGGTCGTTGGAGTGACAGCTTCGGTCGTGGTGCTGCTCACCGAATCAGCGGCCGTTGACGGCGTAGCGGGTGCCCGAGCGGTGGTGCTGGTTGACGGCTCATCAACAACCGACGCGGTGGTAACCGGCTCCACGTCCGAACTCGTGCACGACGCAAGCAGGAACAGGAAAACCGCCAGGATGGTCCTACGCATGCACGGAGCATATCGGCCACTCGAATTAGGCGAGACTGCGGGGCTGCTCCTGGCTCATGCTCGGCACGAGTAGCTTCCATGGAGACAGAACCAGCGCCTCAAGGAGCTCACCGTGGCCAAGAAGTGGGACGACTCAATCTCTGAGAAGCACCTTCACCCCGAGAGCCTCATGATGGGATACGGCTACAAGCCGGAGTGGTCGGAAGGCGCGCTGAAGAGCCCCATTTTCCAAACATCGACCTTCGTTTTCGAGACGGCAGAAGAAGGCAAGGCTTTCTTCGAGGTTGCAACCGGGCAGCGCCCCTCGCGTCCCGGCGAAAAGACGGGGTTGATCTATAGCAGACTCAACAACCCAGACCTAGAGATTGTGGAGGACCGGCTGACCTTGTGGGACGGCGCCGAGAGCGCCACGGTCTTCGGTAGTGGCATGGCAGCGATTGCCACAACGCTGCTGGCCTATCTCCGCCCCGGCGACGTGCTGCTCCACAGTTGTCCGCTGTACGGCGGAACCGACCATCTCGTGAATGACATCCTCGCGGAGTTCGGCATCAAGTCGGTCGGATTCCTGGCCGGGCACTCGCGCGAGGACATCACGACCTCCTTGCTCAACACAAACGGCCCGCTGAAGATGATCCTGATCGAAACTCCGGCCAACCCGACCAACGCCCTCATTGACATCGAGATGTGCGCGGAGATCGCCCAGACCGCGTCAACCGAAGAGGACCCCGTACCGCTGGTCGTCGACAATACGTTCCTCGGCCCCATCTTCCAACGCCCTCTCGACCACGGGGCAGACCTCGTGATCTACAGCGCCACCAAATACTTGGGAGGCCACAGCGACCTCATCGCCGGGGCATGCCTCGGATCCGAACGCCTGATTGCACCCATCCGTGCGATGCGCACCTACCTGGGCACACACGTGGGGCCGTGGACCGGCTGGTTGTTGATGCGCAGCCTGGAAACCTTGCAGTTGCGAATGATGCGTCAAGCGGAAAACGCGGTGCGAGTCGCGGACTTCCTGGCCGGTCACCGCAAGGTGTCGAGAATTCATTATCTGGGCTTTATCCGCCCGGATGATCCCCAGCACGACATCTTCAAGCGCCAATGCCTGGGACCCGGGGCAATGATCTCGTTCGACGTTGAGGGGGGCGAGCCCGGCGCCTTCCGCTTCCTGAATGCCCTGAAGCTGATTCACCTGGCCGTGAGCCTCGGGAGTACCGAATCTCTCGCCGAGCATCCCGGCACCATGACCCACTCAGGTTTGAGCGATGCGTCCAAGCGCTCCTACGGCATCACCGACGGCCTAGTTCGCGTCTCGGTCGGAGTCGAAAACCCTGACGATCTGATTCTTGACATCAGGCAGGCATTGGACAGCGTCTAGCTCGCTTCAACCTGCCGCGTCACCAGGCCCCCTTGGCTCGATGGGCATTGAGGGATCATCTTCTCGCGCGGCCCTCCTGACCGGCAGAACGCCGCAAAGGTGGCGTCTCGAGCACCCGGGCCGCTCTTCCAGGGCGGCCCGGGTGAAGTCCTTGTTGAGAGCCTCGCTTCTGGCCCGTATCGTGGCAAACGCATATCGGAAAAGGGAAGCGAGATGGGCGCCGGCGAGGACCAACCTCCGGTGGTTTCGGAGGATGAATACAAGCGGCGCATCCGCGCCTGGACGATGTACGACTGGGCAAACTCGGCCTTTGCCACGACCATCCTGGCCGCGGTGCTCCCCGCCTACTACAGCGGAGTGGCCGGAGCGACCCTCCCAAGCGCGGCGGTGGCAACCGCCTATTGGACCACCACGCTGAGCATGTCGTTGATCATCGTCGCCATCCTCTCCCCAATCCTCGGCACCATCGCCGACGTCATGCGAGGCAAGAAGAAGATGCTGTCCATCTTCGTCGGCATCGGAGTGATCGGCACCGGGTTGCTGGTGGTGATTTCGACGGGCGACTGGGTGCTCGCCTCGGTGTTCTTCATCATCGGTCGGGTCGGCTTCGCCGGCGCGAACGTCTTCTACGACTCCCTCCTGCCGCATGTGGCCCGGCCGGAGGATCAGGACTCGGTCTCGGCCCGGGGGTATGCCATCGGATACCTGGGCGGCGGTCTGCTGCTCGCAGTCAACGTCGCCATGATCTTGTTCATCGGCTCGGAGATAGGAGCCCGCCTTTCTTTCGTCTCAGTCGCCGTCTGGTGGGCCGTCTTCTCAATCCCGATCTTCCGCCGCGTACCAGAGCCGCCCTCCGCTACGAAAGACCTGCTCCCCGGCCGCTCCGTCACGATGGCCAGCTTCGCCAGACTGGGTGGGACACTCCAGAACATCCGCCGTTACAAGGAACTGTTCAAGTACCTGATCGCCTTCTTGATTTACAACGATGGCATCGGGACCATCATCAGCGTTGCGGTCATCTACGGTGCTGAGTTGGGATTCAAGGACACTGAGTTGATCCTGGCCATCCTGCTCGTCCAATTCGTCGGTATCCCCTTCAGCCTCATCTTCGGAAGAATCCCGAGTTCCGGCGAGAGCAATCGGGCCGTGTATCTGGCGTTCATCGTCTTCAACATCGTCGCTCTGCCACTCGGCGGCATCATCGGAGCGAAAGTCTTGGCGGCCGATACGGTCGGAACTCCTCCTCCCGCGTTCGCCACCATCGGCGGGGCCGTCGGGGAAGGCAGCTATGGGGTCGGCTCGGGAACCCTGACCCAACCCGGCCTCTGGACGACCATCCCGGAATCCGAAGTTGCCGAGGCAACCCAGGGCATCACCAACGTAGCTGCCGGCTTGACCCCCATTTTCCTCGCGATCGGGATCCTGGCTCTGCTGGCCACCTGGGCCCTAGCGCGGCGGCCGAGTGCCACCACCACGGGCACCACCCGGTGGGGATTGATCGGCCTCGGAGCATCGGGTGTGCTGGCATTGCTGCTCGCCGCGCTAGCCCAGTTGGTGGTCCTGACCGGGGCGGATCCGATCAGCTATTCGACAACGTCAGGTCCGGACGCCGGCTACGAGTTCGAATACAACGGCCAGGTGATCGACCTGACCCACAGCACCGGCCCGGATCATGGATCATGGGCGGTTTCCGTCGACGGCCGACCTGTCCTCGACGATGACGACCCTCTCGTGATCGACGGGTACTCCGAGACCCTCCGGTATGCAGTTCGCACCAAGATCGACGCGGGAGTGCCAGGAGTCCACCTCCTCAGCGTTTCATCGGTGTCGCCTCAGAACGAGGCGAGCACCGGCAGCGTGTTGAGCATTGGTCAGGTGGAAGTGCTGCCGGGAGTGAGAAGAAGCAGCCTCGCCACCATCGTGGCGGCCCTCCTGCTATTAGAAGTCGTCGGTCTGGCCCTCGCCACCCTTTTCGGCCGGTCCATGTTCGGCCGCCTCGCCGACACGATGACGACCAAACGCTCGATCATTCTGGCCTTGATTGCCTATGCGATCGTGGCTGTCTGGGGATTCTTCCTCACCGCAGTCATCGAGTTCTGGTTCCTGGCCTGGATGGTGGCCGTGGTCCAGGGCGGTTCACAGGCACTCAGCCGAAGTTTGTATGCCTCCATGTCACCAACGTCGGTGAGTGGAGAATTCTTCGGATTCTTCTCCGTGATGTCAAAATTCTCCGCCATCCTCGGCCCGGTTCTCTTCGCCGGGGCAGTGGCAGTATTCGGCAGCAGCCGGCCGGCCGTCCTCAGCTTGGTGCTCTTCTTCGTCGTCGGCATCGTTCTCCTCAACAAGGTCGATGTCGAGGCCGGACAACGTACCGCCCAACAGGCAGACAGGGAACTGATGGGCGGCGAGCCGGGCTACGATGGGTAGCCTTCAGACGACGGACTTACTGGAGGAAGTCGTGAGCGATAGAGAAACCACAGGCGACCCTGAGCAGGAGCCGTTTTCGTCTGAATCTGATCTTGGTTCGTTCGTTCCGGGAGCGATCGAACCACCCGAAGAGACCGTCAAGTTTGAGGCAAAGGAAAAACCTGAACCGGTGACCGTCCCTGAGCCTGAACAACATCGGGTGTTCGCCGGGACCGGGATCTCCTGGGCGTTCATCTTTGGAGTACTCCTTACCGTTGCCATCATCGTGTTGGCCGTCCAGAACACCGAAACGGTGCCGGTCCAGCTGTACTTCTGGGAGACCACCGCGCCGCTGATCATCGTCATATTGGTGGGGGCTCTGGCGGCGGTCCTGATCGATGAGCTGATCGGGATGATCATTCGCCGTCGGAAGCGCAAGGTCCTCGCCGAGCGTGAAGAGCTCAAGCATCTCCGCGCTAAGGCAGATTCCAGAGACCCGCGCATCGAATAATGGCGGAACGACTGGTCGTCATTGGAGGCGATGCAGCGGGTATGTCCGCGGCCAGTCAGGCGCGACGGATGCGCAGGGCCGATGATCTCGAGATCATCGTGTTTGAGCAATCCGCCTATGTGAGTTACTCCGCCTGCGGAGAGCCGTACTTCGTGGGCGGATGGATTGAGGATTTTGGCGACCTGCAGGTACGCACTCCCGAGCAATTCCAGGCCCGCGGCATCGATGCCCGGATTCACCATCAGGTCACCGGCATCGATCTCGACGCTCGCCGTGTCACAGTCCAACACTCGGGGGGCGAGGAAACAGTGGGTTACGACCAGTTGCTCTATGCAACCGGCGCCACCGCCATCCGCCCACCCATCCAGGGCATAGACCTCGAGGGGGTCCACACGTTGCGCACCCTCGACGATGCCGCCCGGCTCCGATCGCTCGTCACATCCAGACCCGAACGCGCCGTAGTCGTCGGTGGCGGCTATATCGGGCTCGAGATCGCTGAGGCGTTTGAACATGTCGGGATTCACACGACCGTCGTGACCATGATGCCGACGGTTCTGGAACGAACCCTTGATCCGGATATGGCCGAACTCGTTTCCGACCGCATGCGGTCGATGGGAATTCACGTCGAGACCGGAATCAAAGTCGAGTGCATTGCGGCAAACGCAGGAAGAGTGGCGGGGGTCGGGTGCGATGATCGAAGCTTCCCCGCCGACCTGGTGGTGTTGGCGCTCGGGAGCCGGCCACACGTCGACCTTGCCAAAGCTGCCGGCATACCGTTGGGACCAACCGGCGCCGTAGCCGTCGACGATCACCAGCGAACCGAGACCGACGGGGTCTGGTCGGCCGGCGATTGTGCCGAAGCCCACCACCGGATCTCGGGCCAGCCCGTCAACCTGCATCTCGGAACAGTGGCGAATAAGGCCGGGCGGGTGGCCGGGATAAACCTCGGAGGCGGCGACGCAACCTTCCCCGGTGTCCTCGGCACCGCCATAACCAAAGTCGGCGATCTCGAGATCTCCAGCACCGGTCTGACCGAGTGGCAGGCAGCCGAAGCCGGCCTCAAAGCGGTCGCGGCCCGCATCAAGAGCTCCACCGCTGCCCATTACTGGCCGGGCTCGAGCCCGATGACGGTCAAGGCCGTCGCCGAAAGGGACACCGCACGGCTGCTTGGCGCCCAGATCGTCGGTGGTCCCGGCGCCGGGAAACGCATCGATATCTTCGCAACGGCGATGTGGTCGGAGCTGCCTGCCCATGAACTCGCCTGGACCGATCTGTCCTACGCACCACCGTTTTCCGGGGTATGGGATCCGGTCCACATCGCGGCACGAAAAGCGGGAGAAAGAGCACTGAGTTGACCCCGGGAGGCGCCGGGCCTGAAGGGCTCGGCGGAGGGGAGGCCGGCTCCCACCAACGATATGAACCAGCAGTTAGCTGTCTGACCTCTCCCAAAACGCCCGCAGCGCGTCGTTCACAGCCTCGGGCGTCTCGATCGGCGGAAGGTGACCGGCGCCGGGAATGACGACCAATTCGGCGGTGGGAATCAGCTCAGCCATATGCTCGGCCATATCGGGAGGTGTAAGCCCGTCGTCCGCGCCGACCATCACCAGGGTCGGCACAGTGATCGAAGACAAGATATCGGTGCGATCGGCCCGGCGGGCCATGCCTTCCAGCGAGGCCACGATCGTCTCCGGTGCCGTTGCTTCGATCATCCCCCGCAACCTGACCCGGGCAGCCAGCTCGGCGCCGGGGGCAAGCAGAGCTTTCTGGAGACTGGCTACCAGGACTCCCCCTCCCTCGTCGGCGACGCGCTCCGCAGTCTCCCGCCGACCGGCCCGCCCGGCTTCGGAGTCTGCGCCGGGTCGAGTATCCATCAGAACCAGGCTGCGAACCCGTTCCGGATGCCGCTCCCAGAGTGCCAGCGCGCCATAGCCGCCCATCGACAGGGAAACCACGTCGGCAGAAGTATGACCAAGACTCTCGATGAGCTCCGCCAGGTCATCCGCGACCTGTTCCATAGCGAGCACCAGGGAAGCGACCGCGTCTGAGCTCCCGGAGCCGCGCAGGTCGGGCGCCACACATTGCCGGAGATCCCCGAGGGCGTCGAGCTGATCGAGCCACAATCGGTGATCGAGCGGGAACCCGTGCACGAATACTGCCAGGTCGCCCCCTCCTCTCGATTGATACGCGAGCGTGGTGTCGCCAACTTCTACGAAGTGCATGATCGCCTCCAATGACCGGACGTCACAGCCGTCCCGTACCATACGGCCTCCATGAAGCCGTTCCTATCCATCCTCATTATCGCCGCGGGCGCGGCCGCCTGTTCCCCGGCCACCGTTTCCAACCCAACCACGCCGGGAGTAGCGGCCTATGTCATTGATGTACAAGACGGCGATTCGCTCGTTGTTGAGATCAACGGCTCCGAAGAGAAGGTCCGGCTCATAGGAATCAACGCTCCGGAATACGACGAATGTTTCGGGCCGGAATCAGCCACCGGTCTCCGAGACTTGATTGCCGACACGGAAGTTCAAGTCGTGCCCGATGTGGAAGCTCGAGACCAATACGGACGTCTCCTCGGCTATGTCTACCGTGAGGGGACCCTCATCAACGAAGAGATGGCCCGACGCGGTCTGGTGCTGGCCCGAGCCTTTCAACCCAACACCGCACTGCAAGAGCGCCTGGATGCAGCGGCCCAGGAGGCGCGGGACAACGAGCGCGGGATGTGGTCGCCAAACACCTGCGTCTCGACGTCAGGAACGAGCGTTGCGGTTACGGAGATCGAACCCAACCCTTCGGGACCGGACGAGGAGAATCTGAACGGCGAATGGGTGGTTATTGCCAACACCGGCACAACAGAAATCGATGTCTCCGGTTGGACTCTGCGGGACGCCTCGTCCGTCCACCGCTATCTGTTCCCGGCAGGTACGACGCTCGCACCTGGGGCGGATCTCACCGTCCACACAGGCTGCGGGGTCGACGAGGTCGGCCGTCGGTATTGGTGCGCGGACGGCCCGGTATGGGGCAACGACGGTGACTCTGCGCTGCTTCTCGACACCGAAGGGCACACAGCCGCAACATTGGACTATTGAACTATTCGTGCAGCAAGGATTCGGGACCGTCTGGCAATCCCTATGATGAAGTAGATATCGAAAACCCCACGATCAGAGGAGTGAAGAAATGGGTTTTATGGACACGCTGAAGGGCTGGTTTGGCCAGGCAAAAGCGGAGGCTGCGGAGCTCTCTGAAAAGGCCGCACCGATGGTTGACAAGGCCAAGGAAATGGGCGGGGACGCCTTCGACAAGGTCAAGGATGTCGCTGAGGACATCGGCGACGCGGCCGGCGATACTTTCGGAAAGGCCAAGGATTTCGTCGAGGACAAGATGGGCAAGGGCGATGATGTCGTTGCCGATGTCAAGGACACTGCAGAAAGTACCGTCGAGCAGGTTCAGGACAAAGTCGAAGGCCAGTAGTCGCCATTTTCGAAAAAGGGGAACGCACTCCGGTGCGTCCCCTTTTTTTGTCTCTAGTCGATCCACCGCTCGGCGACCGTTTTCATTTCCATGAAGAGCCGCAGGTAATCCGGCCCGCCTGCCTTGGCATTCGATCCGGACATCCGAAAGCCTCCGAACGGTTGCACACCCACCAGCGCTCCCGTGATCTTGCGGTTGATGTAGAGGTTGCCGACCTGGAATTCCCGGCGCACTCTCTCAATACGATCGCGACTCGAGCTGAAGAGCCCACCGGTGAGGGCATACTCCGTGCTATTGGCGATCCGCAATGCCTGGTCGAAATCGGACGCGCGAATGACCGAGAGCACCGGACCAAAGATCTCGTGCTGGGCAAGACGGGCATCCGGCTCAACCTCAGCGAATACGGTCGGCCGAATGTAGAAGCCTCCTTCGACATCCACCGGTTCGCCACCCGCCACCAGTTTGGCGGTGGCCCGCCCCTTCTCGATCTCGTCGAGAATCGACCGTTGTTGACCACCGCTGATAACGGCGTTGACGTTGAAGTTGTCCTCGGCCGGACCAACCGACAGCTCCGCGGTGTGCTCGACGACAGCGTCCAAAACTTCGTCGTAGACATCGTCAACCACGATCAAACGCGAACAAGCCGAGCACTTCTGGCCCTGAAAGCCAAAAGCGCCCGCCACGGCGGCCCGGGCGGCTGCACCGAGATCGGCGGTCTCATCGACGATTTGGGCGTCTTTGCCGCCCATCTCCATGTACGCCCGCTTCAACCACATCTGCCCGGGTTGCACTTTGGCCGACCGTTCGGCGATCCGCAGGCCAACTTCCTTTGAGCCGGTGAAGTTGACAAAGCGGGTACGCGGATGGTCGACCAGCACATCGCCGATCTCACTACCCGCCCCGGGGAGGTAGTTGACCACTCCCGGGGGAAATCCGGCCGCCTCAACCAATTCCATGAACTTGGCGGCAATGATCGGAGTCGTTGAGGCAGGCTTCACAATCACTGTGTTCCCCGCCGCCACCGGTCCGATAGCCATGCCGGCGAGGATGGCCAGGGGAAAGTTCCAGGGAGGGATGGCGACGCCTGCGCCGATCGGAATGAGGTGGGATTCGTTCTCCTCGCCGGGATACCCAGCTACCTCAATTGGATTCGCAAGCTGAACGGCCTGGCGCGCGTAGTACTCAACAAAGTCGATAGCTTCGGCCACGTCGGCCTCAGCCTCCAGCCAGTTCTTGGAAGCTTCAATCGTTTCCCACGCGGACAACTCGTACTTCCGATCACGCATGAGTGCGGCCAGTTTCACGAGGTGTCTGCCCCGATCCTCGGCCGATCGTCGGGACCACCCGGCAAAGGCAGCCCAGGCCATCTCGATAGACCGCTCGGCCAGCTGGGCGTCGGCTCCGGCCGCCGATCCGACGAGTTCGGCCGGCCGACAGGGGTTCACGCTGTCGATCTTCCTACCGGTGTCAATCGACTCTCCACCGATAACGAGCGGATAGTGACCGCCGAGCTGCTCCCGTACTCCGGCCAATGCCAGACGGTATGCGGCCTCATTGGCAGAGACGGTGAAGTCCGAATAGGGCTCGTTGACGAAGGGTTGAAACACGATTGGCCTCCTCGGTGTGGTCTCGTGCTCCGGAGCCTATCGGGATTCGCCGAGCGATTCCGCCGGTAGCCTGGCGGCGAGCAATGAGGAGCACCATGCAGCAAGAACCGATCACCATGATCGTCGAAATCCCCAAGGGGAGCCGCAACAAATACGAGGTTGACCACGAGTCTGGCAAATTCTACCTCGATCGGATGTTGTTCACGGCCACCCGCTATCCGGCCGACTACGGCTATATCCCCGACACGCTGGCCGAGGACGGTGATCCTCTCGATGCGCTGGCGTTGGTGTCGGAACCTACCTTTCCCGGGTGTCACATCCGGATCAGACCAATCGGCCTCTTCCTGATGGAAGATCAGGGTCATCCAGACCACAAAGTGATCGGTGTGCCGCTGGGCGAACCGGTGTGGGCGGACGTACGAGCACTCGAAGACATGCCAAGCCATATGCTCAAGGAAATCGAGCACTTCTTCACAGTGTACAAAGACCTCGAAGAGAAGAAGACGGCAGCGCTCGGGTGGCATGACCTCGACGAGACTCTCGAAATCCTTGCCTCCGCTCGGGCTGCCTTCCGGGGTTAGCAGTCAACGCGGAGCCGGGGGGATCGGTCCTGCTCTGAACCACGCCCCGCGCTCAACTCCGAGCAGATAGCGTTAGATGCTGTATGGCAGATACTCCTATGGACCGCCTGCAGGACGTGGCCCGGGATGTGTGGGCTGATCCGATTGTTGCGGCCTCCGCCGCCGCGCAGGCCATCCTGAGAATGTTGGACGGCCATTGGAACAGTCCCCAGGCCGAAGCAGTCCGGGAACTCCGGCGCCGCCGGGCCGATAGCCCATTCATTCTGGCGGTAACGAAAACCGTGCTGGATTCTGAACCGAACGCCGGCCGAGCGGCCCTTCTGGTGGTTATGGAGCAGTTGGACGACCGCACCTGGGCAGACGAGATCGGATCGCGGATTGCCCACCACGGCACCCTGGGAGTTGTTTCGCTCGGCGAGACGACGCTGGCAGTGCTGGAGGCAGCTCGCGATCTGGGCGGTGCCTCCGCGGCGTTGTTCACAGACCAGCGCGCCATCGCCAGAGGCCTCACCTACCTGGGAATGATGGTCGAGGTAGCGCCGCCAGAAGAAGCCGAAGCCGTCCTGCTCCCGGTGGCCGCCCTCATGGGTTCGCGGATGTGGACCACGGTCCGGGCGGCCGATGTGGCCCTGCGTACATCTCTCCTCGAAGGAGAGGTGGTGGTGGTATCTCACCCGCTGGCGTCGCTGTCCGCTCGCAACCGGGCCGACTTTCGCCCGGCCCCAACCTTGATCGATGTAAAGATCTAGTACTCAGTACGAAGTACTCAGTACGAAGTACGAAGTACGAAGTACAGAGTACGAAGTACAGAGTACGAAATACGCTCGGCGCTAGCCGAGCCGTTCCACAACGAAATCGATCGAGCGGGTGAGGGCTTCGACGTCGGCCGTCTCGATGGCAGGCCATAATCCGATGCGGAGCTGATTGCGGCCCAACTTGCGATAGGACTCCGTATCGACAATGCCGTTGGCCCGCAGCACCGATGCCACCACGGGCGCCGGAACCCCTGGATCGAAGTCGATGGTGGCCGTGACCGGCGATCGGTCGCCCGGCTCGCCGACGAAGGGGAAAGCGAAGTCCGACCGCCCGGCCCACTCATACAGGGCGGCGGCATTGCGATCGGCCCGGGAAGCCGCCCACTCGAGGCCCCCCATGCTGCGGATCCACTCGATCTGGTGATCGAGGAGAAACAACGTGGCCAGCGCGGGTGTGTTGTAGGTCTGGAACTGGCGGGAATTCTCCAGCGCGACCTCGAGGCTCAAGAAAGCCGGGACATAGCGATCGGTGGCACCGATACGCTCGATGCGATCAACCGCGGCTCCAGAACAGGCAGCCACCCACAAACCCCCATCGGACCCGAAAGCCTTCTGGGGACTGAAGTAGTAGACGTCGAATTCAGCCGGGTCGACTCGTAGGGCCCCCGCGGCCGAAGTGGCATCGACCACGACCAGCCCGGGCGCGTCTGGACGACGTATCTCCATGCGTACCCCGGTGGTGGTCTCATTGTGAGTCAAGGCATAGGTGTCGACGCCGGCCGAAGGGATGGGCAACGGATGCGTGCCGTATTCGGAAACGATGATCTCCGGCGCTTCGAGGTGCGGCGCGCCGGCCACCGCCGCCGCGAATTTGGCCGAGAAGACGCCGAAGGAGAGGTGCTGACTCTTTCGCTCAATGAGGCCAAGGGCGGCCGCATCCCAGAACGCGGTAGCGCCCCCGTTCCCGAGCAGAACTTCGTAATCGGCAGGCAACCCGAAGAGATCGGCCAGACCTTCGCGGATGTTACGCACGACGGCCTTGACCGCCGGACGACGGTGGCTCGTGCCAAGAAACGAAGGCGCGGCGGCCAAATCCGCCACGGCCTCTTCGCGCACTTTGGCCGGACCGGAACCAAACCGGCCATCGGCCGGGAGCAGGTCGGCCGGGATTCGGATATCGGGAACAGAGATGGTCATTTCACTCGCTATCGTTCACTCGCCGGACACGGTACCAAGGAGCTCGACCCGAGGAAACCATATGACCAGGATCTCGCAACGCATCGGTTCGATTGCAGAGTCGGCGACCCTTGCCATCAGCTCGAAGGCCAAGGCTATGCGCGCCGAAGGCATCGACGTGATCGGCTTTGGCGCCGGAGAACCCGATTTCTCAACGCCCCCCCACATCGTCGAGGCGGCCGAGGCCGCCTGTCGCATTCCCCGCTATCACAAATACAGTCCTGGTGCCGGGCTGCCCGAGTTGCGCGAAGCCGTAGCGGCGAAGACGAAGCGCGATTCCGGCTACGAGGTGACATCGTCACAAGTACTCATCACGAACGGCGGCAAACACGCCGTCTACAACACAATGGCGACCCTTCTCGATCCCGGCGACGAAGTGCTTCTTCCCGCTCCGTACTGGGTCACCTATCCGGAAGCCATCGCTCTGGCCGGCGGTGTTTCGGTCCTCATCCCAACCGATGACACGACCGGGTTCCGCGCCAGCGTCGACCAGTTGGAAGCCGCAAAAACGGCGCGGACCAAAGCACTCCTCTTTGTGTCACCATCGAACCCGACCGGTGCGGTGTATGCGCCCGAGGAAGTCATCGCCATTGGTCAATGGGCAGCCGCCAATGACGTCTGGGTGATCACCGACGAAATCTACGAGCAACTGGTCTACGGTGATAGCCAATTCACGTCAGTTCCCACGGTCGTTCCTGAGATCGCCGACCGGTGTGTCGTCGTCAACGGCGTGGCCAAGACCTACGCGATGACCGGCTGGCGGGTGGGGTGGATGATCGGACCAAACGACGTGATCAAGGCCGCCGCCAATCTTCAGTCACACGCTACGTCCAACGTGTGCAACGTTGCGCAGGCCGCGGCCTTGGCCGCAGTGTCGGGAAGTCTGGAACCGGTGCGCGAAATGCGAGCGGCCTTCGATCGGCGCCGGCAGACGATAACCGAGCTGCTTGGAGGTATTCCCGGGGTTGCGCTGATCGAACCGCAGGGGGCGTTCTACGCCTTTCCCTCGTTCGCCGGCATCCTCGGACAGCCGGTCGGGGGAAAAACTCCCCAAAGCACGCTGGAGCTGGCCGAGGTGGTGCTCGACGAAGCACGGGTCGCGTTCGTGCCGGGAGAGGCATTCGGCGCACCCGGGTACGGACGTTTCTCCTATGCGCTCGGTGACGATGACCTGGTCGAAGGCATCGACCGCCTGGCCCGTTTGCTAGCGCCCGGTTAGAACCACCTGCCCGGGGTTTAACATCTCCGGCAGGAAGGGCCACATATGACCGGATCGCGAGCACAAGCGATGCTTCTGGTTGAGCCTCGCAGCATCGCCTCGACGAGCTTTCCGCTCGTCGACCTGGAGGTGGGCGGGTGGTTGGCCGTCGAAGCCACCGGGTTGACCGGTGTCGACGTTCAGCTCTGGCAAGGCACCAGCCGCCGGACCCAATACCCCCTGATCCCCGGCCACGAGATCGTCGGGCGAATCGCAGCTGCAGCCGACGACAGCATCGGGTTCCCGATTGGAACCAGAGTTATCGTCGAATCCTCGATCCGCTGTGGGGCATGCCGCCGCTGTATGAACCGACTCCACAGCTGCATCTTGCGGAACCCCGTCAACGCTTACGGAAGACTGCCATCGACTGAGTACCCTGCTTTGTGGGGTGGGCTCGCCGAATATGTGTACATCGATCCGGGTGCCCGACTCCACGCCGTGAGCGACGACATCCCGGCGGTGGTTGCCACATTCGCTCATCCCCTGGCGGCCGGATTCACGTGGGCCGTCGAGCTTCCCGACCTCAAACCCGGCGACAACGTGCTGGTCATGGGGCCCGGACCGCGCGGCTTGTCCTCATTGCTGGCGGCCAAGTCGGCCGGCGCCGGTTGGGTGGGGGTCACCGGGCTCAGTCACGACACCGACCGGCTGGAACTCGCCAAGCGGCTTGGGGCCGACATGGTCGCTGATGCCGAAGCCGAGGATGTAGCCAGCGCGGTAGCCAACAGCCTCGGAGCCCGCCCGGACATCGTGGTCGACGTAACCAGCGACGACCCTGAAGCCCTACACATGTCACTCGACCTTGTACGAGCAGGCGGGACAGTGGTCCTGGCCTCGACCAAAGGCACCAACGCTGTGAACCAGCTGTTCACCGACATCATCACCCTCAAAGAACTCAAGATCCTCGGGGCGTTCGGGGCCGGCTCGGCCGGATATCACTGGGCGACCCGCCAGCTCGACGTCGACACGAGACTCGACGAGATGGTGTCGCACGAGTTTCCCCTCGCGGAAGCTGATCGCGCCATCCAGGCCACCGCCGGTCTGTTGGGCCGCGAGGAGTTGATCTCCGTGGCCGTGACGTTTTAGGCCTCCTCGTAGCGGCAACGGACCGCAAAGGCCATGTCGGAGATCCGGAAGGCGACGTATTTTGTACTGCGTACCGCTACCAAGCGAATCCCGGAGATGGAGGGGCGAGAGTGGTTCGATCGCCCCCACTCCTGTGGCAACCATGGTCGCGGTACTCGGTACTAAGTACGAAGTACCGGCCAAGGGGAGAACACTTCAACTCCCCCCGATCCAAGGCGCTGGGTACAGTCCCCAATGTGAGCGGACCGAACTCCTGGACCCCGTCGCGCCTGAGCGTTACCTCGTGGGTCCTGTACGACCTGGCCAACACCATCTTCGTGCTGGGCGTGACGAGCCGGTATTTCGGTGTTTGGGTCGTCGAAGATCAGGGAGGCAGGGACTGGCACATGAGCCTGGCCGTCGATGTGGCCATGATCGTCGTCATCATCGTTGCGCCCTGGATGGGAGCCAGGTCCGATCACTTCGGCCGCCGCCGCCCTTATCTCGTGGCGTCTACCTTCGTCACCGTCGCAGCCACCGCCACGCTTGCCTCGTTCGGGGTAGCCGCCGCGTTGGCGGCCTTCGTCATAGGCCAGATCGGCTTCAACCTGGGGAGCATTGCATACGACGCCATGCTGCCCGACGTAAGCACAAACGAGACTCGAGGTCGCATCTCAGGAACCGGTGTAGCCGTCGGCTATGTTGGTTCGTTCATCGCCGTCGGCACTGGCTTGCTGCTGCTCGAGCCGTACGGATACGCCGTCTTGTTTCGGACCCAGGCCGCCCTCTTCCTGCTATTTGCGCTGCCGGCGTTTCTTCTCATCAAAGAACGGCCTCGCAATGTGCTGGGCGGGGCTCCACCAGCACTGTCGCAAACCCTGCGACGGACGATCGAGGCCTGGCGCCGGACCCGCAGGTACGAAGGCGTTACCCGGTTCCTGGTCGCGCGCTTCTTCTATACGGACGCTATGAACACCGTCTTCATCTTCGTTGCGATCTTCGCCAAAACGGAAATGGGTTTCAACGACCGGGAAACCGACCTCCTCACGATCGTCGGGATCGTGATGGCTCTGGTGGGGGCGCTCATCGCCGGGCGGCTCACCGACCTGATCGGACCGCGCAAGACCTTGAACGGGGCGATTTATCTTTGGATGATCGGTATCGCTCTGGCGGTCGTGGTCGGAGCGACGGGGGCGACCAAGCTCGGCTGGCTGATCGGAGCCATCGGAGGTGCCGGATTGGGTGCTACTGCTGCCACAGATCGGGTGTACATGACCCGAATCTCCCCGCCCCGCCACCTCGGTGAATTCTATGGTCTGTATGCCGTAGTAGGCCGCTTCGCCACCCTCTTCGGTCCCCTGGTCTGGGCCCTGGTCGCCGACGGTCTTGGTTTCGGCCGGGTGGCCGCTATCGGGAGTCTGCTTCTGTTTTTCGCCGCGGGAAGGATCATCCTCGAGAAGGTGAGCGATCACCCGCGACAGTGGACGACCGACGACCTCGATTCATTTCAGTGATCAGTAACCAGTCGGTCGGCACTTCTAGTAGACCCCTGATGACTGATGACTGACAAGTCAGGAGTCGCTACCGGTCGGCTCGGCCGGCTGAGCTGACCGCCCTGCGAAGGTGAGCACCTCTTCGACGGCGTACGCGTCCGGCAAGTCCTCGTATCGAGCGTCCATACTCGCGAGACGGCGGCCCAATTCGGCGAACCAGAGGTCATTCACGATCTGCCACGGCCACCGATGAGGGCCCACCCTGGCACCGACAATCGCCCCGGTCATCACCGCCACCTCTCGAGGTTCGAAATCGATGGCGACAGCTTCCCGTACCCCGACAGAGGGGCGTTCCAGGATAGGAGCCCCCGTGACGATGGAGGTGACGACCCCGGCCACCGCTGCTGCGTTGGGAGTCCAGGATCGAATCTGCTCGGCAACCTCGCGAAAGGGCATCCCGACCAGTGGGATGGAGTGTCGCAGGAGTAGCGACAGTGGAGGACTGCCGGCGGGCGGTGCAACGGTTCCTCGAACATCGGCAATCCTGGCCTCAGCCCGTTTGGCCACTTCGGCGGCTCCGAACACCAGGTCCTGTCCGGATTGTCCGAAAGAGGCGCCGGCCACGGCGCCGGCCAGCGAGCAGGCCGCTACCAACGCACCCTCCTGGTTGTGCGTGATCATCGCGCCACGAATGGCTTCATCGACCAATGCGACGGGATCCTTGCGAAACCAAACGCCGATCGGCACCATCCGGGCGGCCGCTCCTGCGTTCTCGAAAGGCATGGGGGCAGGCGACCCACGCCGGTGTTCCTCCAACCACGCTCGAAACCAGGGAGCCGCCGACCGGTACACATCGAATCCTCGTTCAGGAAACGCGAACGCCGCGAAGGAGTTACCCAACCGATCCGGGTCGACGGTTCCCCACCGCAGCAGGTGGTACGCAGTAATGACGTTCAGCTGGGTAAGGAATCCGTACACGCGATCTTGGCCGGCGGCCAATACCTCCCCGGCGGCTGCGCCGAGCACAGCACCAGATCCCCCACCATCGTATTTGCGGGAATGCAGAATCGGCCCCTGGGTATCGGTCACGTAGGTGCTATCGGCAGACCGGGTGGAATTCCTTGAGCGGGACTGGCCTCGAGTATCGCCGGCCCACCGAATGAAGACCGGCAATGCTCGGCGGTCTCCTAACCTTCGGCTGTGCAGACGCTCCTTCTCATCGCCAACCCGGCTGCTTCGGCCTTCACCGGGGGGCTCCACCGAACGGTGGTCGCCATCCTCCGCAAATCCTTCGAAGTGGAGACCGCCTGGCCGATGGACGCCAGTGAAGTCGAAGCGATCGCGATGAAAGCAGCCAACGGTGGCACCGACGTCGTGGTGGCCATGGGGGGCGACGGTGTGGTGCATCACGTGGTGAACGGAATTGCCGGCAGCTCAACCGCGCTTGGCATCATCCCGGCCGGCACGACCAATGTCCTCGCCCGAATCCTTGGCCTCCCCTCGAAACCGGTCGCCGCCGCCCGATTCCTCGCCAAAGGCGAACCGGCGATTGAGATTCCTCTGGCCAGGGTGGAGGCGGCCACGGGTTCGGCGACGACCATTCGTTTCGCAACCTTTGCGACCGGAATCGGCCTCGATGCTGAATCGGTCCGGGCCGCCGATCTCGAACCGTACCGGAAGTACCGCTTTGGCGGTATTCACTACGCGCGGACCTCGGCCACAGTTGTGCTTCGCAGTTTCATCGGCAGAAGCCCTCACCTCCGAGTGGAAAGCGGATCGCGCACGGGCGATGCTGTGTCGGTGCTGGTACAGATTCATGCTCCGTACACCTATTTCGGCCGATTACCGCTGGCAGTAACCCGGCGCCACCCCGAGCATCTGGCCGCTCTGATCATCGAGCGCATCTCGCTCATCCGGGTTCCGTCGATCCTCTTTCGCGCGGCGCTGGGCCGGGATCTCGGCAAGGTGAAGGGAGTTCAGGTGTGGGACGACGTACGCCAGCTCACGATCACCGCAGATCCTCCCGGGTTCCTGCAAGCCGATGGAGAATCACTCGGCGAGGTGACCACCGTCGACATCACGTCCGCTCCTCGCGCCGTGCGCGCTATCGCCCCCCTCACCCGGGAACGAGAGTCCCTTTCCGGCCGATATTCGGTTCCCCTTCCGGCCTCGACCGCCACCCAGCCGGGTACCATCGTGGCCGGTTTTCAGCAGCGGAGCGGGGAATGGTCCCAGGAACTCGGATGGTTCGAATCTCGCGATGGAATATGGCGGGGTATGACCTGGGGACAGATCCGAACCCGGGTCGAGGAACTGGCCGCCGGGCTCATCGAACTCGGAGTGGCCCGCGGTGATCGAGTTGCGATCAGTGGAAACAACAGCGCCGACTGGGTCGCGTTCGACTATGCCATCCAACATGCGGGCGCAATCTCAGTTCCTCTCTACCAGACCTTCGCTGAGGAGCAGGTCGCCTACGTCGTGGATCACTCGGGAAGCCGGATCTATTTCGCCGGAGACGCCGAGCAGCTCGAGAAGGCTCAGCGGTCGGGATTATCAGAAGTGGAGCATTTCGTCGCGGGACACCTTGGCGACCATCACGATGGCGCCCTGATCGGCCTCGAGAAGCTGGCGCAACTGGGACGGAAGAGGATTTCGAGGGACCGGTCCACGCTCGACGAACGGATCCAATCAGTTCGGCCGGACGACGTGTTTTCCATCATCTACACATCAGGCACAACCGGCCCGCCCAAGGGGACGAAGCTCACCCACCACAATGCCGTTTGGACGGTGCAAAGGACCGTGGAGCGACTCCGAATGAACCGCGAGGAGACGATCGTCTCGTACCTTCCCCTCAGCCATGTGTTTGAGCGGATGGTGACGACGACACTCTTGGCCACGAACTATCCGGTCCGACCGACCTATTACTTCGTACCCGACATCCGCAACCTGGCCGGCGCACTGAGCGAGGCCCGACCGACCGTGTTCATTGGCGTCCCCAGGACATGGGAAAAGCTGCGCTCCCGGGTGATTGCCGAAATCCAGGACGATCCTCGCTACCGGCGACTCATTCACTCAGTGATAGACACCGCCATCACGGCCTTGCGGCGCAGGGATGCAGACCGCACGATCTGGCCGCATCAGCGCGCCGCCCGATATCTCGCCCGGCGGATCATCGGCGGTCGGGCGCTGCGTGAACTCGGCATGGACCGGTGCTGGTATGCCGTCTCCGGAGCGGCAGCCCTCGGATCTGAGGTGCAGTACTTCTGGCAGGCACTTGGCCTTCCTCTCCATGAAGGCTGGGGAATGACCGAGACCTCGGCCGTATCGGCGGTGCAAGCCCCCAATGACCTCCAGGCGGGAGTGGTCGGGCGCCTCATCGATGGTCTGGAACTGCGACTGGCCGACGATGGCGAAATCCTGGTACGGGGAGGCAGTGTGTTCGCCGGGTACCACGAAGAGCCGAACAAGACCGCCGAGGTGCTGGATCAGCACGGCTGGCTCCACACGGGCGACGTGGGTCGGGTCAGCGCAGACGGCCGGCTCAGCATCATCGATCGAAAAAAGGACATCATCATCACCGCGGGCGGCAAGAACGTCGCACCGCAGGAGATCGAAAAGCGACTCAAGGCCCACGGGATCATCGAAGAAGCGCTGGTGGTGGGTGACGGCCGTCCCCATCTGGTTGCGCTGCTGGCACTGGGTGGGGACGAAACCGCGGCCTGGTTGCAGCATCACGGTTTCACCGACCCCGACCACCCCGACGCGGCCGCCTCCCTCGGCAAACACGTCCAGAAGGTCGTCGATGACGTCAATCGGCGGTTCTCGCGAGCTGAGCGCATTCGGAAGTGGGCAATCGTGCCGGAAGGGTTCCCACCCGAGGTGCTGACTCCGACGATCAAACTCCGGCGCCGGGAAGCGTCGCAACGATTCGCGGCGGAAATCGACCGGCTCTACAGCAACTGATCCGCAACGGGACGGCCCGCCGCCAACGCTACGGCTTCCTGCGGCTCCAGGATTCCGACATCTGAAACGACCGCCGTGAACCAGTCGAGAGAAATAACCTCGGCGAGACTTTCAGGCCGGAGCCTGCCAACCGCCCGCTCGAACAGCCGGGCAGGCAACACCTTCTCCACTGCTCCGACCAGATAGAAAGGGACACCCACGGCCCGTGCTCGACGAGCCAGAGCTGTAGTCCCGGTCTTGTTGATCACCGATCCCGGTCCTATGGCATCCGCCCCGGCCAGCACCAGGTCCATGCCCGGCACCAGCTCGATAGCCACATCGTCAGTGAGCACCTCAACATCGAATCCAATGGCAGTCAGATCGGCAGCCATCTCGATGCCCTCTCCAATCGGCATGGCCTCGGTGCAGCACACGTTGAACGAAACCCGCGTCTTGGCCTCCTCGAGAACTGAGCGTACCGAGCTGGACGCCGAGTGAATCAGGACGGTTGAACCTTCGGTGATGAGTTGGGCACCGGTCTTGCCGATCAGGCGGGTCGATGCCTCCAGGCGTTCGGCGAGGTCGATCGCCGCCGCGGCTACCTCTGTCGGACCGCCCGGCAGAGCCAAATACACAACGTTACGGAGGTTGGCGATGGGAGCCATCACCGGCTGGCGCTCGAGGAGCAGGTCAACTGCGTCACGGATCGGCTCGGGGAAAACCTCGGGAGCGTGGTCGGCGACGTTACGCGCCAGCTCGGCAACCGCCCGGGCCGCGGCGGTGCCTACCGTCGCCGCACTACCCACTTCATCCACCGCAGCTGCGCCTACCTGACGCCAGGCAGACCATTCACGCCACTCGGTCATTTCCACCTCTGCAGAAAGGCCACTGTATCAGTCGGTCGGCCTACGGCCGCCCTCTCCTGATAACTAGGAAGATCGCAGCTCTTCGGCATTCGCGACGTGCACCGTCCTTTGCGGAAACGGAATTTCGATCGAGTCGGCGTCGAAACGGTTCTTGATCCTCCTGAACAACTCTCGGCGCACCAACCAGCGCTGATCCGGAGCCACCTTCAGATAGCCGCGGATCGTCACCGAGGAGTCTCCAAGTTCTTCAACACCCAGCACCACTGGATCATCCAGCACGGAATCTGACCAGTCAGGGTCGGCGGAGAACCGGCGCAACTCATCGCCGAAGACCTCCAGGGCACGGTCGACACTCTCGTGATAGGCGATGCCCACGTCGATGACCACCTGGGCGTAACTCTGCGTGAAATTCGAGGCGACCGAGATCTCGCCATTGGGAACGTAATGGGCATTGCCATCCAGATCTCGAAGCACCGTGACCCGCAAGCGCATGTCGACAACCCTCCCCGTTGCGCCGGAAATCTGAACCACGTCGCCGATACCGAATTGATCTTCGGAGAGGATGAAGAAGCCTGCGATGATGTCCTTGACCATGCTCTGGGCGCCAAAACCGATTGCTACCCCGATGGCCGATCCGACCGCTACGAACGGGGTAATAGGTAGGTCCCAGATGTTCATGATGGTGAGCAGCAAGATGATGGCAAACACGACGACGGCCACTCTCCTGCCTGCTTTCCACAAGGTCCTGGCCCGCTGCCGCTGGTCGGTAGCTTCGATGTCTTCACCCTGACCCAGGCGATCGACCGCTCGACCCACCGCCCGCACGAATAGCCACCACCCGACAACTGTGCCAATGATCACGACGGCGGTTTGCACCAGTTGTGATTGGCGCACGGGGTCGGTGAAGAAGTCTTGCATGGCCTGCAGAGTAGGTTGCGTTGCCGCAGGAACTGTGGCTTTTGGGCTGCGACTCGTTCCCCGTTCCTCCTTGCTCGGTCGGGGTCCAGCCGCACGGATACGAAGAACGAAAAACGAGAAACGACGGACTACCCCTGGGCTTCAGCCACTCAAACGCTCGGCCCGGGCCACCTGTACGGCGAGCTCGGCTAGGGCGCCTTCCAGCTCGGCCCGTTCTCTCACCACGGTGCGAATCGGCCCACCGATTCTCCTGGCCAGCTGGTCGGCTAATTCGGTTTCTACCGCTTGGCGGTATGACCTCGCTATGGCCCGACCGGCTTTCCGTCCACTGCGACGGACGAGGGAGCCGACTCCGAGGGAGAGCAAGATGACGCCCGCGGCCGCGATCAGCGGCCACGGCCAGGTCCCCTGCGCAAACGAGTCGGGACTAGCCCAGATCCAAACGCCGCACCCGATCACCATCAAGAAAAACAGCAACTGGAGGAACCCGGCCATCGACCACCACCGGACAGGGCGTGGCACTCCCGGCTCCCGCACATTGGCCATGGTGCCTTCGATGACGCCCCGGACCTGGCGCTGTACCTCTTGATCGCCGAACTCATGTCGGAGGCGCGCCCCGAAGGCGCCACCGGCCTGGAACGAGAGCTCGGTCACGAGTCCACCGAGGGTGGCGAGCGCGCGTTCCAGGCCGGCCCTCCCCTCCCAGTTGCGAGTTTCTTCTTGAACAGCGTCCTCTTCGCGTCCGGCCCCGAGCGCCCGACCGACCGGACTGCGCCGAAGAGCGGCCGCTATTCGCCCGAGGGGTCCACCCCCGACCCGCCGGGCGACCTTCACTCCTGCCCTCTCGGCGGCGGCGGCTACCTGCGGACCGGCCAACATGCCGGACAGGACGCCGGTCGTTAGGTCCGAAGCCTCAGACCAGCTCCGGTCGAACTCAAGTCCGATCCCGGGGGTCAAACCCGTCACCTCAACCAGACCCGTCCCGGCCCGGCGAAGATCCTCCAAGAGCTTTGCGGTCGCGACTCGTTTGGCGTCGAGCTTCTGATCGAGAAAATTCAGCAAGGGATCGAGGCCGGACGGAGGGGAGCCCGGCGGAGCGGCCGAAAGCGGGAAGATGACCGGCTGCGAAATACCGTCATGCCACAACGTTTGCTCCAAGTCTGCGAGCAGCTGGTCGAGTTCTCCTCCTGCCAGACGGTCGATCTGGTTGAGCGCAAAGACGAATTGACCCTGATAACCGGCCAGGGGTCGCAGATAGTCGGCATGGATGGTTCGATCGTTGTACTTCTCAGGGTCGACCACCCACAGCACCGCATCGACCCTCGGCAGCAGCCGTTCGACGGTGGCTCGGTGCTCCCCGACCACGCTGTCGAAGTCGGGCAGGTCCAGCACGGCCAGGTGCGGGTGACTCGACTGGCCGACCCGGTCGACGATGACGAGATCGTCGAGCAACCGGACGAGGCCGGGCTCGGGGTGTTCCGGGATCCATGCCAGTGGTTTGTCGGTCGTCGGCCGCAACGCGCCGGTAGGAGCGACGGAGGACCCCGCCAGGGCGTTGAGCAGGCTGGACTTCCCAACTCCTGTGCCTCCTCCCAACGCAATCACCACGGTCGCGCCGAGGAACCCGGTCCGCCGCCGAGCGTTGAGCGAAACTGCTGCAAAGGGCAGCACCGCTTGGTCGCCGACCACTCCCGCAGCCCTGGCTACGGCCAGATCAAGCGCTTCGAGAGCTTCGGTCAGGTCAGCGACCATAGAACTCCCCCGACCGGGCGCGTATCTCATGAGCGGCCAATCGCACGGCATCGGCCGCACCCTGGCGGGCGCCATAGGCATCGGCGATGTTGGTGAATCGACGTTCGTCCTCAGCCAGGACCAATCCAAGGGCGGCTACCAGCCGCCCGCGAGCCTCTTCGATCAGGGAGCGGGCTGCAGCGCTTCCGAAGACGTGCTCGAGGATTTTCTGCTGGGCAGCGGCGGCGCCGGCCGCCACACCAAATTCGGCACCGGTGATCCCACCTGTCTGGGCAAAAACGGCCAGCAGCACGATCAGAGCTGTGGCATTCACCCCGAACGAAGCTACCTGTGCCCAACGGCGTTTCCCGGCACCTTGTTCGGTGATGAGTCCACTCAACTCGCCGATCCAGTCCTCGATTGCCGTCCTGGCTCGTTCGGGAGTTTCCACGTCGTGATGCCACAACTGTCGGCCCGTTGAGGTGAGCAGGACTTTACCGGCCTGGTCGAGCTCCCAAGAGGCAGCGGTGGCGCCGGCCGCCAGGTCAGCCCGACGGACTACAGCAGCCACGATTTCGTCGCCCGCCTCGTCGTTGATCTCCTCGACCTTGCGGGTACCGCCGAACACCTTGGTCGCCCATCGCCGGACCCGGCCGGCGCCTTCGGTCAGCACTTTGAGCAGCTCACCCGTACCAAGAAATTCCTGCCAGCGACGCAGGACCTCACCTCGTATGAGCGTTCCGCCCCGGAGCGATTCGGCGATCTCCGCTGCCTGAGCCTGATAGGACCGTCGGGCGGCGAGACGAAGGGAGTCGACCTGGCGGACCTCGGCCTCTATCTCAGCAGCCAGATCGATGGTGCGATCGACCGTGTCTCGAACCGAACCCTGGGTAGCGGAAATCACCACCCGGCGCCGGCGTTCAGGATCGGACATGGCTTCTAATGTGGTCCGGAGCGAGACGACCGAGTCCGGAGGCAATCCGCCATGCTCGGCCAGGATGGGCTGCTCGGGGATCCGCAGGATGGTCGGGGCCTCGGCCTGTGACATGATTCTTCGTTTTGAAAGATGGTCGAGGTAATCATCGACCACTTCATCTGCACCTTCCGGCGGGAGCCGGTTCAGTACGAAGAGGATCGGCAGCCGCCGGCGGCGAGCCCTCTCGAGAAACTCCCAGGGCACGGCGTCTGCATATCGCTGAGCTGACGTTACAAAAATCGTGAGATCGGCCACCGCTAAAAGATCTTCAACCATCTCCCGATGACCTTCGACCACGGAATCGAAATCGGGCGCATCCAGCACCGTCACGCCCTCCAACAAGTCATCGTCTGACGTGACGATCCGCAGCCGACGAGCCGCGTCGACGGCCGTGCCGTACCCCGTCAGAAATCCCTCCTGATAACGATGTGCATGATCAGGGTGCGTCCAAACCACCGGCACCCGGGTCGTGGGTCGGATGGGGCCCGGATCACTGACACGGTGCTGGGCAAGAGAGTTCACCAGCGTCGACTTGCCGCTCCCCGTAGAACCGATGACAACGGCCAGGAGCGGGGCTTCGAAATCGCTCAGCCGGGGAAGGAGATATTCGCGGATCGTCCAGGCCACGTCGTTTCGCAGCGCCTCGCGCTGCAGCTGCTCGGCGGTAGGCAGGTCGAACGACATCGACTCGACAAGCTCGGAAAGGGCGTCGAGCGAAGCCCTCAGAGCTGCAGATGGTGCTACGCCGGTGGACATGAAGATGGATTGTCCCACATGCCAAATACCCAAACCTGTCACACCCTCCCGATACATTGATCTCATGGCGCGGATAGGCATCAGCGGAACGGCAGTCACCATCGAAGATCTCGAAGTGGACGACAGCGTCCTGGCCGAGTTGTTGAGCGTCCAACCGAATGGACGGCAGGCAGATATGGTGCGGCGAGTGCTCGAGGTTGGCGCTCGGGGTTTGCTGACCATGGGACTGGGTATCGATATTGCGGAAGTCGATGCACGGGTGCGTCGCTCGGTCGACGAAGTGACCACTGAGGCCCGCCTGCAAGTCGAACAAGTGCTGGCCGCGGCACGGAAGGCTTTCGGCGAGCATTTCGACCCGGACCTGCGCTCATCGATGGTCGGCCGCGCGCTCGATGAATTCACCCAATGGCGTGACGGGTTCCTCCGCAGCTTCAACCCCGACTTCACCGACAGTCACACCGGCCGATTCCTGGATCAGGTCAATGAGCTCCTCGGTCCGGATGGAATGCTCGAGGCTCGACTGCGGGGTGTACTCGATCCTGATGCAGACGGGTCAGTGTTGGCTCGCCTCTCCAAGTCGATCGACGAGCGGTTTGGCGAGTTGCGCGATCTCCTCATGCACGAGCGCGGCAAGCAAACCGAGGTTGACCGGGGCACCCGCAAAGGGTTCGATTACGAGGACGCCATCGAGGATGCCCTTCGCGAGACGGTACGAAGCTCCGGATGCGTCGTGGAGCGGACCGGGCGTGTCAAGGGCGATCTGGGAGCCGAGACCCTGGTTGGCGACTTCGTCGTCGCCCTCCCCTCCGACCGCAGAATCGTCATCGAGGCCAAAAACACGACTCGAATCAACTTGGCCGGGAAGGACGGGATCCTCGAGGAGTTGGACCGGGCAATGGCCAATCGTTCTGCCGATTTCGCAATCTGCGTCTCGGCCCGTGACGCGTTCCCCAAAGAGGTGGGTCCAATTGGCGTGTACGGCGACCGGATCCTCATCGTCGACGAGGGCGACGGCACCATGCTGGCCGTTGGGCTGCGTCTGGCCCAGATGATGCTCGACAAGAGCTCGGACCGCAAGACGGCCGACATCGACCGCGGTTTCCTCCACGACCGGATGCAACGCCTACGCCAACTCGCCCAACTATTCACGAACAACCGCCGATCCCTCACGGACATCAAGACCTCCGTCGAGAACGTGCACGGTTCTCTCGAGCAGATCCGGTCCGAACTGCTGTTCCTGGTCGATGAGATCAGCCACGAGATCGACCGCCCGATTGCTATCGAACCGCCATCCGCGGCCGTGGTTCACCTTCGCTCGGAAGCCGGCTAAAAGTCGGTCAGCCCGAACCGAACGATCGCCCGGGCACCTCCGGCAACGGAGCGACCAATATCGAGATCCCCACCGCTGGCCTCGGCCGTTCTTCGCACGATGTCGAGGCCAAGACCTGTCGAGCCCGAGGAACTGGTCCCTCGCTCGACCACAGCCTGATCGGAGAAACCGGACCCGCGATCTTCGATGGTCAGGACAGCGAATCGGCCGACGGGGTGAAGGCTCACCGAGTAGGGAACACCGTCCGGCGTGTGCGCCAGCACGTTCCCCAGGAGCGCATCCAGTGCTGCCGCGATATCTCCGGCGTGGGCGGCGGTTCGGAGCGGCCCGGAATCAAGGTCGCTCGACCAGCGCCGTCCCTGATCCTCGGCCAACGCGCCCCAGAACTCGAGCCGATCCCGGACGATGGAAGCCACATCGGCAAGAACCCCGGGACCCTCTCGCACCTGGCGACGAGCTTCGTTGATGACGTGGTCAACGGTTCTCTCCAAGTCATCGAGATCCTCAGCGATCCGGGCGGCTACCTCCGAATCGTCGATCGCCCCCACGTCGAGCCGCAGGGCCGTCAGAGGGGTTCGCAGGCGATGGGACAGATCGGCGACGGATTCTCTCTCCTCTGAGATGAGGGTGCGGATTCGAGAGCCGAGCCGGTTGAACGCGTGCCCCACCTCGATCACTTCGGGCGGCCCGGCCGGCTCGACCGTAGCGTCCAGATCACCCTCCCCCATGCGATGGGCAGCCGTGGAGAGGACCAGAACGGGTTCCACGATCGAGCGAGCGAGCCGGTCGGCCACCAAGGCTGCCAGCCCTACGAGAGCAATCCCGAGCGCACCCAGAACGGCCCAGGATGCACCGACGTTTCTGGTTAGCTCCTCCTGAGTTACGAACACCCGGACGACCGCAAACGGTTCTCCGGCCAGGAAAACAGGAACGAAGATGGCCTCACCGCCGGTCACCCTCTGCCGAAAGGCTTCACCTTCGGCAGCCCTGGCAAACCCGCCGTCAAACGGAACCTCCGCGCCAAGCATGGTCCCATCCGACAACGTCACGGTCAGCAACTCGTCGTTCGGCAGCTTCCCCGAACCGACCAGAACTCGAGCTCCGTCGATTCCCGCCTCGGGCAGGACAACACCCAGCGCCTGCGCCTGCGTCTGCGCCTCCCGCTCGGCGGTTACCAGCACCCTATCTCTCGCCAACGACCGTACCAAGCCTGCCAGGGGAATCACGAAGGCCAGCACCACCATGGCGGTCACGGCCGCCGATACAAGCGCGAGACGGCGCCTCACGGGGTGGGGGCGGCCAACTTCACACCCACTCCCCGCACCGTGTGCAGGTAGACGGGTTTGGCCGCCGATTCGCCCAGCTTCCTCCGTAACCAAGACAGGTGAACGTCCACCGTCTTGTCTGCCCCGCCGTACGGTTGGCGCCACACCTCGGCCAGTAACTCCCTCCGGCCGACTACGGTCCCGGCTCGCTCGGCCAGGTAGAGAAGCAGATCGAATTCCTTGCGGGTGAGTTCGAGGTCACGATCGGACAGCTGCGCTACCCTGGCTTGAGGATAAATGGACAGCTCGCCCACTTCAATCGTCCCACCAACGTCATCACCGCCTCCGCGTCGGAGCACTGCCCGGATCCGCGCCTCGAGCTGCTCCGCCGAGAATGGTTTGACGACGTAGTCGTCGGCTCCGGCATCGAGCACCCTGACGATCTCGGTTTCATCGTCACGAGCGGTCGCAACTATGACCGGAACGGCACTGACCGCCCTGATCATCTTGAGGACCTCGCGCCCATCGACATCCGGCAACCCGAGATCAAGAACCACCACATCGGGGGGTCGGGCGATCACCAACTCAAGCCCAACGAGACCGGCCGCGGCAGACTCGACGTCGTAGCCGCGTTCGGCCAACCGGCGGGCCAGTGTCTCGCGAATCCTCTGTTCATCCTCAATGATCAGTACTGCGGCCATCGGGACACGATACCGCCGGCCAACCCGATCGGTCTACCCAATCGAGGGTTTAGCACAGGCTTAACCATGGCTTAGGCTCACAAACGCCTCTGTGGTCCATACTGAGAGCGTGAAGAAACGAAGGATCGGCCTACTGGTCGCCTGGGTGGTCGCCACGTTGACGGCCACGCTGCTGGCATCGCAGGCAGTAGCGCTGGTGCGCGATCAAGTCACCGACCGCCCCTCGAGGGCTGCGACGACGTTGGCGTTAGAAACGACCACGTCGACCGCGGTTGCTTCGTCGGCCAGAACGCCGCGCTCGGTCGCATCTGCCAGCACCTCGCTGGCCGAGACGACCACAACCACCCTGGCAGAAGCATCCTCGACTACCCAGGCCGAGGTGACCACCACGCCGGTAACCACCACGCCGGTGACCACCACGCCGGTGACCACCACGTCGGTAACCACCACGTCGGTGCCTGCCCCAACGTCGACGACCACCACGGTGACGACCAACCAGGAAGAGACTTTCTACCTCACTGGGGGATGGGCAACGGCGCGCTGCGCCGGAAACGGAGTAGGGCTCGCCACCTATGCCCCCAACGCCGGCTACCACATCGAGATCGAGTCGGCCGGACCCAACATGGTCGAGATCAAGTTTGAGGAATCCGGCGGCAAGCATGAATCGAAACTGATCGTTAAGTGCGACAACGGCGTGCTCGATCCAAAGATCGAAGAGAAAGACGACGACTGACGGAATAGCTATTCGCTGCTCGCTATGGGTTATTGGCTATTCGCTCGTCGTTTCACACGCCCAGGCGGCTCGCGGCCCTGCCTTCGGCACATGAGTCGAGCAGCGCGCAGTACTTGCACCAGGGACCGCCTCGCCGTTCGATATCCCGGTCCTCATTCCAGGCAGAACGAAGTTGCGTGACCATTTCTCCCACCTGCCCGGCTGTGGTTGCCACTATGCCGGAGTTGGGGACTTCCGTCACACGCTCGCCGGTCCTGACCGACACAGCTTCGACCATCTGGGGCATTTCGTCTTTCTCGAGAGCCCACAACAATGCATAGAAATGCAGCTGATCGACGACGTCGCCGAGTTCCCCGGTCTTCCAGTCGACCAACCGGACCCCGTTATCCGCCATGAAGACCGCATCGACCGATCCGACCAGCGTGACGCTTTCGGCGGGCTCGACCATCAGAGCCACCTCCGCGCCGATGAAGCCTTCGGCGGGGATCTTCTTAAAACGCTCGTAGACGGCGCCAACCTCATCAATCACTTTCCCGAGCTCACTCGGCTTGAGCCCGAGCGCCGCCAACTTGTGGTTGAGGTTGGATCCTCCGATTTCGCTCCGGCATACCCGGCCGAAATCCTGTTCGTCGATCGGATCTCCACCGAGATGCCTGGCGAAGAGGCGGTGGGCCAGACCGCCAGAGAAGGCTGCCCTGCTCTCCGGACCCCATTCGCCCCGGAGTCGGGCTAAAGCGCTGTCGGGGCACTGCCGGAATGCAACGAAGGCCGAGGCGGAGATTCGGACCGGATCGCCCGGCGCGATAGTCGGAAAACTGAACACCACTAGATGGTATCGGGCAGTTAGCCGATGAGCCGGTAGCGGCTACACTGGCGGCCTGCCGGGGCTAGATCATCATGTCACGCAACCTTCGTTTTCTTGCTATCGCGCTCGCCGCCCTTGCGGCTGCGGTTCTGCTCGTTTTCACCGGGTTCGGAATCGACCGAGCGATGCACGCCGATGAGGTACTCCGCAACGTGAAGGTGAGTGCAGTTGACCTGTCGGGCATGCAAACCGACGAAGCGCTCACCGCCCTACAGGCTTTCGAGGACGAACTGGTGATGGCCCCGGCCCGTTTCGAGCTCAATGGCACCACCCTCACTCTTGATCCTGCAACGGTCGGCTTCTTTGCCGACGAAGCCGCAGCCGCTGATGGGGCGATGGAGGTCGGCCGATCTGGCTCGATTTTCCAGCAGTTCGGTTGGTGGTGGACTCATCTGTTCACCAGCGAGGTCCTGGAGTTGCCCGTAGGCCTCGATACAGAGGCCTTTGCGACGGTTGCCGCTGAGTGGTCGAAGGAATTTATTTCGGATCCGCCCTTCGAGGGAACGATCATCGTCGAAGGGGTAACGCCGGTGGCCCAGTATCCCCGGGCAGGGCGCCGGATTGCCATCGAATCGGCCACCGCCACCGTCCTGAAGACCCTGGCCGCCCAGGATCGCGAGATCGTCGCCTTCGAAATCGCCCCCGCCTCGCCGGCGCTCACCAACGAGGATGTCGACGAGGCGCTGCGCACGGCAGAGAAGATGCTTTCCGGCCCGGTGGTGCTCTCCCGACTCGACCCCCCCATCTCGGTCACCTTCACTGTAGAAGACCTGGCGCGGGCGCTCATCAGCGATTTAGTCACCAATTCCGACGCCCGGCTGGAGATCGGCTTCGACCCCGATGAGGTGGAAAGCCTGCTCGCTCCTCTCCGCCCCGATCTGGAACTGGCCCCAATCGATGCCTCGTTCGAATTCAATGACAACTACACCGTATCGGTGGTGCCGGGCCAGCCCGGCACGTTGATCGACCCCGTGCTGGCGACCGCGGTCCTCGAAGGGGCGGCCTTGGCCGGGTCGCGGCAAGGGGAGCTTCCCTTTCAGGACGGAACCGAACCGGAGTTCACCACCGAGGACGCAGACGCATTGGACATCAAGCACCTGGTCGCAAGCTTCACGACCTATCACAGTTGTTGCGAAAGCCGGGTCGACAACATCCAGTTGTTCGCCGACCTAGTCAACGGGACGATCGTAAAACCGGGCGAGTCGGTCTCACTCAACGAACTCGTGGGGCAACGGACCTTGGAACGAGGATTCAAACCGGCCGGCACCATCATCCGAGGAAAGATCGAAGACACCGTTGGTGGCGGCGTCAGCCAATTTGCCACGACGTTCTACAACGCAGTCTTCTGGGGAGGCTACGAGGACATCACCCACACCGCCCACAGCTACTACTTCTCGCGCTACCCGGAAGGTATCGAGGCGACGATTTCCTGGCCGGCTCCGAACCTCGAATTCCGCAACACCCACGACTCGGGCATTCTGATTCGCACGACGCATACCGATACATCGATCACGGTCGGGTTCTACGGGAACAACGGTGGCCGCATCGTGATCGGCGAGCAAAGCGGAGGAATCACCCGCCTCACCCTGCCCTCTGAGGGCGACGGCACTGCCTATGTGGTGGAGGGAGACGTATCTGGTCGCTACGCGTACACCGAACCAACGGTCGAGTACTACCCAAACGAGTCGCTCACCCCTGACACAGAGAGGGTCGTCGAATCCGGTCGCAAGGGCTGGACGGTGACCGTCACCCGCACGATCACATTTCCGGACGGCAGGGTGACTGAAGAGTCATGGCCCGTGCGGTATCGAGCCCAGCCTCGCGAAGTCGAGGTTCATCCCTGCATGCTCCCCGCCGACCACCCCGCCCATGTGGACGAGTGCCCCGTCGAGGAAACAACAACGACCACCGGGAGCACGACGACCTCTACCGACACGACAACGACAACCGGCGGCTAGTCCTCAGGCTTCTGCGTCGGGAAGCCCCGGTTGTCTTCGTAGAAGATGAAGAAGTCGCCAATGACCTGGGCCGCTTTCCCGGCGCTTTCTTCGCTCCACCCGCCGGTCCGGCGGACCGTGACTTGATTGGATAACACGAAAACATGATCGATGGCAGCCTCACTGGCGAATAGCTTGGTTGCCAGGCGGTCCGCCGTGGTTGCTCCATCCCGAGCGGCGGCAATGGAGCCGAATCCTTGACCATCCTGACCGGTCACACTCCGATCGGTATCGAAGACGGCTACATCGCCCAAGAGGACGGTCTTGACCTCAATCGTCTGGCCCATCGTGTGAAGCTCCCCGGTGTCCTATCCTGGGACTTTAGTGCGGTGTGACATCGCACTAATGCCCGTCTTTTTCATCCAGGGTGGCGTCGCCGATCGTGTGCAGCTTCATGAGGTTGGTGGACGACCTTTGGTTGGGCGGGATTCCGGCCACCATCACCACTCCTTCTCCAAGGTCGCAGGTTCCCATCCTGAGCAAAGCCTCTTCAGCCGCGGAGATAATGACATCGGTATGGTCGAGACGGACGAAACTGTTTGGAATAACTCCCCAATAAAGAGCCATCCGGCGCAGGGTCGACGGTTCCGGCGTGAATGCCATGATCTGGGCAGTCGGGCGGTACTTGGAAAGCAGCAAAGCTGTGTTGCCCGACTCGGTGAACGCAACGATGGTGTGTAAATCAAGGTCTGTGGCTGCTTCGACCGCGGCCTTGGCGGTCGCCGAAGCAAAGGTGAGATGTCTGGCCATGAATGCGGCACTGGCCTCTACCCTCGAGGCCGGCGACTTCTCCGCCTCCCGACAGATGGTGTTCATCACCTCAACCGTTTGAACCGGGTACTTCCCGATAGCTGTTTCGCCGCTCAGCATCACTGCGTCTGTGCCATTGAGAACTGCGTTGGTCACATCCGTGACTTCTGCCCGGGTAGGACGGATCGAGTTGGTCATCGATTCCAGCATCTCCGTGGCCGTGATCGAAACGATGCCCGCCCGGTTGGTCCTGGCGAGAATGTCACGCTGCACCGCCGGGATCGTTTCGAGCGGTAGTTGAACGCCCAGATCTCCACGGGCCACCATGGCACCCTGAGCGACGTCCAATATCGCGTCGAGGTTCTCGTAGGCGGCCGCCAGTTCGATCTTGGCAATGATTGGCGTCGATCCTCCGGCCAGTTCTGCTATCTCCTCGATCTCAGCGGCAGACTGCACGAATGAGGCGGCCACGAAATCGACACCGAGGTTTCGGCCAAATTCCAGATCTCGCCGGTCCTTGTCGGTAATCGCGCCAACACGAAGCTTCGACCTGGGGAATGCAACCCCTTTTCGGTCGATCAGCACGCCGGGCTGGACAGCCTCAGCCATGAGACCACCGTCGTCCTTGCCGATGACCTCGAGGCGCAGCAGGCCGTCGGCCAGGACAATCAGATCGCCGATGCCAACATCCTCGAGAAGATACTCGTAATCGACGAGGATCTCACCGGGATTCGCCATCCCTTTGCCCTTGCGCACCAGAACTTGATCCCCCGGGGTCAGCTCGAACGCCCCGCCGGGAAAGGTGCCCGTCCTGATCTTGGGTCCCTGGATGTCCTGCAAGAGACCGATAGGCCGACTCGCGGCCGCAGCAGCCTCCCGGACCCATCCGGCGTAGCGGCCGTGGTCGTCGTAGGTGCCGTGGGAGAAATTGAGGCGGGCGACGTCCATGCCTGCACCCACCAGGGCATCGACCGTCTCGGCTGAGGAAATGGCCGGTCCCATCGTGGCGATGATCTTCGTGTGGCGGGTCATGGCAACCAGCGTAGGCAGCCGGCGAGGACAGGACCAGGAACTCGACTCAAACATTCAGCGGTGGTTTCCGTATCCTGGTGTCCATGGGAACCGATGAAACGACCGTTGAGGTCGCCGGCCGCACTCTCCGGATCACCAGCCCGGGCAAAGTGATGTTCCCGGATCAGGGTTGGACGAAGCTCAACGTGGTCGAGCACTACCTCATGTGCGCAACCGGTGCGCTCCGGGGGGTCCTCAATCGACCAAGTCTTCTCAAACGCTGGAACGGCGGCGTCGCCGAGCGTCCCCTATTCGTGAAGCGGCCCAAAGGCGCTCGCAACCTGGTGGACGTTAGCTTTCCATCGGCGAGGCCCGGACAGATGTTCGCTCCGCTGGATGAGAGTGACGTCATCTGGATGGCGCAGATGAACTGCCTCGATCTGAACCCTTGGAACGCCCGGGCCGATGACCTGACCCATCCAGATGAACTCCGCGTCGACCTCGACCCAACCGAAGGCCACGACTTCGAGGCAGCCCGGGATGTGGCTTTCGCCATCAAAGCGCTCCTCGATGAACTCGGTTTGGTCGGGTGGCCCAAGACGTCGGGCAACCGCGGGATCCACGTCTACGTTCGATTGCAGCGCGAGTGGGATTTCTACCAGGTGCGCCGAGCAGCCTTAGCCCTAGCTCGAGAGGTGGAACGGCGCCACGAACTGGCCACGACCGCCTGGTGGAAGGAAGAGCGGGACGGTGTCTTCATCGATTTCAACCAGAACGCCTGGGACAAGACGATCGCCAGTGCCTACAGCATCCGCCACACCGGACTGGTTTCAACCCCGTTCAGCTGGGATGAACTGAGCAACATCGACCACCGGGCCATGAATCTGGCCAGCTTCCGGGACCGTTGGGTGGACGTCGGCGATCTGACCGAAGGGATCGACGAGGCGGCCGGGCGTTTGGAGGGTTTGCTCGACATGGTGGCCGCCGACGAACAACAAGGCATCGGTGATGCCCCCTGGCCGCCGCATTACCCGAAGATGCCGGGTGAACCACCCCGCGTACAACCCTCCAAGATGCGAAAAGAGAATTGGGAATAGGGTCGGGCTGCGCTCGACCGTACTTTGTACTTTGTATTTCGTAGTGCCCTCCCCCTGGCGAGCGAAGCGAGTGGGATTTGGCGGGAGGTGGGTTGGCTCGAAAGAGCCAATCCGGAGGGGGATCGTTCCCACCTAAACGGCTCGGCTGTGCAGAGTCGAAGTACGTAATACGAAGTACGAAATACGCCGCCGAGGCGGCCTACCCCACTACTTCTCCGAACCCGACACCTTCCGGCCTCACCAATTGATCCATCCGGCATTCTTCGGCGGACTTGTCGGATCGCCACCGTTCGAACCGTGTGGCGTGGCGGAATCGGCCGTTTTCGAGCTGGTCGTAACTCACCTGCACTACCACGCCCGGTTCGACCGGGATCCATGAGAGGTCTTTGCCGGCCGACCAGCGGCTCCCCTGACCCGGGACCCGCACATAGTCCGCGCCTCCGAAGCTGTCGTCAGACCGGATCTGCTCTAGCTGGGCAAGGATCGCCACCCGGTCCTGATCGCTGAAACCTGAGCAGTGACCGATGAAGTGCAATTCACCGTCGTCGTTGTAGATACCCAACAGGATGGACCCGATCTTGTCTCCGTCTTTGTGGACCCGGTAGCCACCCACGACACAATCGGCGTCACGCCGGTGTTTCCATTTGATCCATTCCCGTTTGTCTTCCTGGTAGATACCGTCCACCTGTTTACAGATGATCCCGTCACATCCGGCTCCCTCATACTCGGAAAACCAGCGGGTCGCTTCAGCGAGGTTGTCGGTTACCGGCGTCAGGTGCCACGGATACAGGAGCCCGGCGAAGAGAGTCTCCAGCCGTCGGCGCCGCTCCCCATACGGGACCCCGCGTAGGTCTTCTCCCCCGTCGGCCAGAAGATCGAACGCCACTAACTCGGCCGGAGTCTCATCAGCCAGCAACGCAACCCTCGATGCAGCCGGATGGATCCGTAGTTGCAACGCATCGAAGTCGGTCACATCGTCGACGACCACCACCACTTCGCCGTCAACAACGGTTCCGGCCGAAAGCTGATCAAGAGCCGGCCCGAGTTCTGGGAAATATCGCAACAGTGGCTTGCCGTTGCGGCTGTCGAGGCGCGGGTTGGGCCCGCCCCAGACAATTACTCGAAACCCGTCCCACTTGGGTTCGTATACCCACCCCGGCGGCTCCGGCGGAGTCTCTCGCACCCGTGCCTTCATAGGCTTGAGGGGATGCGAAAAAGGGGCAGCGGTCACGCGGGATTCCTAGGCGAGGGCCGGTACGACTTCGCTGGCAAAGCGTTCGAGCCCCGCGGTGTCGTAGGCAGCTTCAGAGAAGTAGACAATCCCGTAGGTCAGGCCGGCCTCAACCCACGGCCGGAGCTTGACCACGAGCTGTTCCGGGGTGCCGGCGAACTGCCGCCACATGCCGTCCATCCGTTCGATCCGCTCGGCGGGAACGAACGGCCGGTAGTGGTCCTTGATCAATTCGATGCGATCCTCAACGTCCTTCTCGGTTGCCTCGCAGATCACGTCGAAGTTGGACGAACGGACGATCGCACCAAAGTCGGTCCCGACATCCTCGCAATGCCCGCGCAGGAGCTTCGATTTGTGGACGAACTCCTCAAACGATTGGCCGAAGTTGGTGTATTGAGCGTATCGGGCCGCGACGTTGAGGGTGAGCTTTTCGCCCCCCCCGGCGATCCAGAACGGAATGTGAGGCTGCTGGACGGGTTTGGGCCGACAGATTGCTCCCTTGAGTGTGTAGTACTTGCCTTCGTACGACACTTCATCGGCCGTCCACATCCGTTGTATGATCTCGACGCCTTCGCGAAGCATGCCGATGCGTACCAATGGCTTGGGGAACTGGTAGCCGTAGCCGTCGTATTCGTGCTCATACCAACCGGCGCCGATGCCCATCTCCAGTCGACCACCTGAGATGACATCAATCGAAGCAGCAACCTTGGCCAGATAGGACGGGAGCCGGTAGGAGTTGCAGGTGCACATCTGACCGAGCCGGACTCGGTCCGTGGTGGCGGCCAGCGCGGCCATCAAAGTCCACGCCTCGTAGGTGACTTCCTGCGTCGGCACGGGAACGGTATGGAAATGGTCGTAGACCCACAGGGACTCATACCCGGCGTCTTCTATGACCTTGGCCACTCGAAGCATGGTCGGCCAGTGCTCGGCCTGCGGAACCCCGACTAGATCAAGACGCCAACCTTGCGGTACGAACGCTCCAAAACGCATCGCTTCCCTTTCAGCGGAGGAATCCAAGACTAGGAGATACGCCGGGCTTCGATTCCGTCAGGCTTCGACCCGCACCCCCCGCCAGAACGCCACGCAGCCCTTTATCTGCTCGGCGGCCCGCTTAGGATCCGGGTAGTACCAGGCCGCATCCTTATTGACCTGCTCGTCGACCACCACATCGAAGTAACTGACTTTGCCTTTCCATGGGCAAAGCGTGTGGGTCGAGCTCTCGGCCAGGTGCTCGGTGTTGACGCTGTCGGCCGGGAAGTAATGGTTCCCTTCCACCATGACCGTTGCGTCGCTCTCGGCAATGGTTGTCCCGTTCCAAATTGCTTTCGCCATGTCCTATTTCTTCTCTACTCGGAAGCGACAACACGGCCGGAGGCGGAAATATGCCGATACCATTCGCCGGCCATGTCTTCCCCTCAAGTGCTCATCGCCATTCCGGTCAAGCCGTTCGGCGTTGCGAAGCAGCGCCTGGCTCCCGTCCTCAACCCCAAACAAAGGCGTCGGTTGGGCAAAGCGGTGGCCGCGCATGTGATCACCACGGCCCTCGATACCGGATGCGCGGTTGGGGTGGTAACCGACAACGAGGGGGTGGCCGAATGGGCGCGCCGCTTGGGCGCCTCGACCATCGCAGAGCCTCTGGAGGGAGGGCTCAACGGTGCAGCCACCGGCGCGGTCGAAGCGGCTCGCCGAATGGGACTTGGGTGGATGATCCTCCACGCGGACCTTCCCACCCTGACGCCGGCTGATCTATCCGAGGCGTTGGCCGCGACCCCCGAGGGTGGAGTTCTGTTGGCTCCCAGTCACAACGGAGGAACCAGCTTGATCACGGCGGAACTGGAGTCCTTCCCTTTCACCTATGGTCAAGCTAGTTTCCGCCGCCATTTTGCAGCGGTCGCCCCGCTCACCCACCGGGTGCTCGTGCGTCCGGGTTTGGCCATCGACCTGGACGGGCCCGAAGACCTCGCCACAGCCGTCGGGTTGCCGGCCGGTCGGTGGCTGGAGCCGCTCTTGCCGGTTTTGATCGGCGGATCCGTCGGAGTCTTCCGGTCCGACCCGACGGCCCCACTAGCCTGACCAGGCCATGACCCAGGGATATTTCGCTGAACCAAGCCCGGCCCGTGCGGCTCTGGAGGTACCGGCCCGCGCCATGACTATTGGCGCCCACCCGGACGATGCCGAGTTCGGCGCCGGCGGTACCCTCGCCCGCTGGACGGCCGCTGGGTGTGAGGTTGTGATGTTGATCGTCACCGACGGATCGAAAGGCACCTGGGACCACGCGCTCGACCCGAACGAGCTGACCCAGATTCGGCGTCAGGAACAACAACGAGCGGCGGACGTCATCGGCGCCGCTGAGCCGGTGATGCTCGACCACCGCGATGGGGAACTCGAATACACGATGGCGCTGCGGGAAGAGCTGTGTTTGTGGATCAGGCGCCTCCGCCCGAATGTGGTGCTTACCCACGATCCATGGCGCCGCTACATGCTGCATCCCGACCACCGCGTGACCGGCTGGGCGGCAATCGATGGGGTGGTGGCGGCCCGCGACCACCTCTTCTTCCCAGATCAGCTGGACGGGAGCCTGGTCGAACATCGCCCCGATGCCCTGTTGCTATGGGCGACCGACCAACCGGACCACTGGGAGGACATCTCAGCCACCTTCGACCAGAAGGTCGAAGCCCTCCTCTGTCACTCCAGCCAAGGCGCCACCACGATGGAAGACGCGCACGAAAGCGCCGAGCATCGCCGGGAGTTCTCCGATCGGCTGCACAATTGGGCGACCCAACAGGGAAAGCCAGTCGGTTTGGAAGCGGCGGAGACGTTCAAGGTGATCCGACCATGACCGCCCCCCGCTTCAACACCGGAGTACTCGACAATGACCCGATTCGGCGGACCACTCTGCTCGGAATCCTCGAACATGCCCTGGCCGACGTCGAACCGGACCGCGCGGTCCGGCGGGCCCTTCGCCACCTCGAGATTGCGGGAAACCGTCTAGATAAAGCGAACATCGATGCGGTGCGGTTGCTGGCTTTCGGCAAAGCGGCGCCGGCAATGGCTCGCGCTGCGGTGGATGAACTGGCAGGAACCGAGATCAGCGGCCTGGTCGTCTCCAACCATGGCGAACCGTTACCCGACGGACTCGAATTGCGGGTCACCGGCCATCCCCTGCCCGATCAACGTAGCGCCGACGCAGCGCAGGCCGCGCTCGAATTGCTGCACGGAGCCGGTGAGCGCGATCTCGTGCTGTGTCTAATCTCCGGCGGTGGTTCGGCCCTCCTCGAGTTACCGGCCGCCGGGGTGGCGTTACCGGACGTGCAGGCAACGGTGGACGCCTTGCTTTCCTCCGGAGCGGATATCAATGAGCAGAACACGGTCAGAAAACACCTGTCGGCGATTAAGGGCGGACGACTAGCCCAAGCGGCCGATCCAGCCTGGTTGTTCACCCTGATCCTCTCCGATGTGGTCAACAATCCGCTCGACGTCATCGCCTCTGGACCCACGGTCCCCGACCCAACGACCTACGCCGATGCGCTGGACGTACTCGACCGCTACAACCTGCGATCCCGGGTGCCGGAAGCGATCGTCAGCCATCTTCTGGCGGGCCTGGCTGCCACGATCGACGAGACCCCCAAAATACGGTACCCCCGACAAGTTATCTCCATCGTGGGCGACGGTGCTGCGGCCGCTCGAGGCGCCGCGACGGCAGCCCGGCGAGCCGGCCTACCGGTCGTGATCGCCACGACGACGATGACCGGTGACGCCCGCACGGAGGCCCTCCGGTGCCTGGAAGCGACCGGGCCCGGAGTAACCGTGTTCGCGGGCGAAACGACCGTGCATCTGGCTGGAAGAGGCCGAGGCGGCCGCAACCAGGAGGCCGCCCTCGCCGCTGCTCAACAGCTGGCCGGTGACCCGTCGACCGTGTTCGCAACCCTGGGCACAGATGGCATCGACGGCCCCACCGAGGCAGCCGGCGCCATCGTGGACGGAGGCACCATTTCCCGCGGCCTGGAGACAGGACTGGATGCCGAGCGTTTTCTGGCCAACAACGACTCGGGGACGTACCTTCAGGCCACCAGGGATCTGTTGGTCACGGGACCAACCGGCACCAACGTCGGCGACGTGTGGGTTGTGATGAAGGATTGATACGACCGTATTGGCTACCGACGAGAAAAGGGAAACCGGAATAGAGACCCCTAGTGGATCGCCTCGCCGGTTTCTTTGTCGAAGTAGTGGAGTTTGGTGGTATCAATCACCAGCTTGGCCTGATCGCCCAGCTTCGGTGCAAAGTCGGGGTTGACCCGAGCGGTGAACTTGGTCGTGTTGCCCAACGTTTCCGGTCCCTGCCCCTGGTCGGCCAGCAACTCCTGAATGTCGGGGGTGACCACCGGCAACAGGTTCTTCTCGAAGTGGACATAGGCCTCCGAACCCAACTGCTCAACCAACCCCACCTCGACCATCATGGTGTGATCCTCGGAGAACCCCCCGGTCACCGCCCGATCGATCTCGAACCCCTCCGGGCGCAACCCCACGACGATCTCTTTGCCGGCATAGTTCGCCAAACCAGGGCGAGCATCCAACGTGGGCCGATCGAGTCTCAAACGGTCATCACCGAACGTCACCCACGTCGAATCACCATCGGCGGCCACCGTCCCATTCACGAAGTTCATCGAAGGAGACCCGATGAATCCGGCCACAAACAGGTTCTTGGGTCGATCGTAGAGATTGCGGGGAGTGTCCACCTGCATCAGGTTGGGGATCTCCTTGCCCGAGATAGCCTTGAGGACCGCCACCCGGTCGCCCATCGTCATCGCCTCAACCTGGTCGTGGGTCACATACAAGGTGGTGGTCTTCAACCGGGTATGTAACTCCCCCAACTCAGAACGCATCTGCACCCGCAACTTGGCATCCAAGTTCGATAACGGCTCATCCATCAAAAACGCAGAAGGTTCCCGTACAATCGCCCGGCCCATCGCCACCCGCTGGCGTTGCCCACCCGAGAGAGCCTTCGGTTTGCGATCCAAAAAGTCGGTGATCTCCAACACCCGGGCCGCCTCATCCACCCGCCGCTGAATCTCGGTCTTGTCCATCTTGCGCAACTTCAACCCGAACGCCATATTGTCGAACACCGACATGTGTGGATACAACGCATAGTTCTGAAAAACCATGGCAATATCGCGATCCTTGGGAGGAACATCGTTCACCACCCGGTCGCCGATCTTGACCACACCCTCGGTGATCTCCTCCAAACCCGCCAACATCCGCAACAACGTCGACTTCCCACACCCAGACGGACCAACCAGCACCACAAACTCGCCGTCGGCGATCTCCAAATCCACATCATGAATGGCACGAGTGCCACCCGGATAGACCTTGCCAACCCCTTCAAATGTGATCTCGGACACCGTAACCTCCAAGGCGTTGCGACCTTCGTGCGATACTGCCCCTAGCAGCGTAGTCTGACCAACACCAGCTTGCAGAAAGCAGTTACATGAGCGACCCAAGAGTGATCGTCCTCACGGGCGGGACGGGCGGCCTCGGTACAGCCGTCGTCAAGCGACTGGCAGGTCAGAACTACCGATTCGCGGTTACGTACCTGGTGCCGGAAGAAGCCAGACTCTTCGAGAAAGAAGTCGGCGTCGGCGAAGACCGGCTCATGTTGAGCCGGGTCGATGCGACTAACACATCTGAGGTCAATGCCTTCATGCAGCAGGTCGCGCAACGTTTTGGAGCCATCCACATCGTGTGCAGCCTCGTCGGTGGTTGGGCCGGCGGGAGAGACGCCGAGGAGACCGACGACGTTCGCTTCGACCGCATGATCGATGTGAACCTTCGTTCTGCGTTTGCGACGGTCCGAGCAGCCATTCCGCACCTGAAAAAGGCCGGGTGGGGGCGCATCTTGCTGATCGGTAGTCGCGCCGCCGTTGAAGCCCCCGCAGGCCAGGCCGCTTTCAATGCAGCTAAGGCAGGCGTGGCAGCGTTGGGGATGACCGTGGCCCAGGAGCTTGACGACACGGGCATCACGGCCAATGTGATCATGCCGTCGGTGATCGACACCCCGGCCACCCGCAAGGCACTGCCTTTTGCGGACTATATCGACTGGCCGACACCTGATGAGATCGCCGCCGTGATCGAATTCGCCCTGAGCGATGCCTCGGCTGTGATCACCGGAGCGCTGATACCGGTGTACGGGAGGACGTAGGCAACCTCCGCTCTCCGCTCTCCGACTCGAAGTAGGCTTGCGCCAATCGAAGGGAGAGCTTTCATGGGTCTTGTTAGCTGGATCATTGTCGGATTGATCGCAGGTGCGCTCGCCCGCTTCTTCATTCCCGGCAAGGTACCGATGAAGCTGTGGCAGACGGCGCTCCTCGGGATGGGTGGTTCCGTGGTGGCCGGGTTCATCTTCAAACGAGACACCGACTACTCCGACCAGGGCATTATCTGGTCGACTATCGGCGCCGTCATCGTGCTGGTCGTCTACCGCTGGTTCCAACGCCGACAGACCGCATAGGAGCTCAGGAGCCTCCCCTGCTCGCGGCGCGGTCTGAAGCCGACGGTCATGAGGCGACCGCCCGGTCGATGTATTCCCCCTCCGGCCGGCAGTGATCCATCGCCGTTTTTGTGGGACGGTTTCACACGGCCTCCCTCGTCGAAGGTGGGGGAGGTGTCCGATTGCGAGTGACAATCGGACGGAGGGGGCAGGGGCAGAGGAAGAAGATCGTTCTCGAAGGGCTGCCTGCCCCTTCAGTCCTCGCTTGGCTCAGACAGCTCCCCCGTCTGCGCCGGGGGAGCACGTTGCGACCCGACAGGGCGAAGTGTCGCACCTATTACGCAGTGCCACACCGCTCGCGGGAGGCCGAACGGGGAGGGTGTCCACCGGCCCGCCGGCGCCGAACCAGGAACACCGCGCCGTCAGGACCGCCCCGATCCTTGTCGACCCGCGGCAAACCATTCCTGGAGTCGGCGGAATCCTTCGGCGAGGGTCACCGCCGGTTCCCACCCCAGAGCTTCTCGGGTCTCGCGCTGATCGAACCAGTGGGCCGTGCTGAGTTGCTCCGCCACGAAGCCGGTCATCGGCGGATCATCTTCCCTCCCTAACAGCTCCCAGATCTGCTCGGCCGCCAGTCCGCCGGTGCGCGCTAACCGGTACGGCACTTTGAACCGGGGCGGCTCCAGTCCGGCGGCGATAACAATCCTGTTTATCAGCTCACGCACCGGCCGCGGTTGTCCGTTGGTGACCACGAGGGCCCTTCCCCCAACCAACGGGGCTCGATCGAGGCCAGCGACCAGCGCGTCGGCGGCGTTGTCGACGTAGATCGTGTCGATCAGCGACGCCCCAGAACCCACGATGACCAGCCGTCCCGCTCTGGCCCGACTCACGATCCGCCCCACCAGCTGGGTATCGCCCGGTCCCCAGATGAGATGGGGCCGGATGGCAACCACCGCCAAATCGGGCGAATTGGCGGCGAGAGCTATCAGCTCTGCTTGCGCCTTGCTTTTGGCATAGTGACCCCGGGCCCGATCTGGATCGGCGGCTGCGGCCGGGGCCCCGACCAGCGACTGCCCGCCGCTGGCGACCGAGGGCGACGACACATGCACAAAGCGGGTGACCCCGGCCTCTCGGGCCATATCGATGGCGCACTGCGTTCCCCGCACGTTGGTTTCTTCGAACTGCGCCCACGGTCCGATCGCCACTGCCATGGTCCGGGCGGCCAGGTGAACAACCGCCTCCACTCCGGCCATGGCGGTAGCGACGGCAGCACGATCTACAACGTCACCCAGGTGCTCGGCCCCACCGAGGCCGCTCGGCCGTCGTTGGAAGACGGCGACCTCGTCGCCTCGCTCTTGCAGTCGAGTCACGACCGCCCGTCCCAACAGGCTGGTCGCTCCGGTCACGAGGACTTTCATATCTGGCCGATCCGGCCGCCCGCCAGGACCCCTTCCGCCCACCGGGCGATCTTCGGACGGTCGATCTTCGAGTTGTGCCGCTTATCGACGGGCAGGGTCGAGGTCATCAGAACGGCTGCGACGTCTCGTCCGGCCTGAGCCCGGATCCGGTCGGTCAGCGCTTCAGCGGCGAGGCCGGGGCGTCGAATATGAGCGATCGGGACCACCACCACGACCAGCTGCTGGGTTCCGGCCGGACCGACCCCGACCGCGGCCGCGTCGGCGACTTCTGGAAGAGTTGAGATGGCTTGTTCGATTCCGACCGGGGTCACCGGGCCTTCCTGAGTCATCAGGACGTCCCCCATTCTGCCTTCAATCCACAGCCGCCCTGCCTCGTCGAGGTGCCCGACATCTCCGCTGCGATGCCAGCCGGGGGGTTGGGAGGCTGCCTGGTGAGTTACCCACAGCTTGTCGTAGCCATCTCGCATGTGCGGGGCGCGGATACAGACTTCGCCGACGACGCCCCCCTCACAGGTGAGGGAACCGGTCGCGTCACCACTGAAGGCGAGCGGGCTGATCGCCACTTCGGCGCCCGGCACCGGAAGCCCGACGCACACTCCGTTTCCCGGTCCAGCCGTCTCGATCTCCGCCAAACTGATGTCCGCCACGGGCAGCACCTCGGTCATGCCGTACGGGGTATGAGCCTCGGCACCGGGCATGAGCTCGACCACTTTCCGTAAGACGGAGGCAGGAACCGGAGCCCCGGCCGACATCACCAGTCGCACCCCTTGCATGGCGGTAGCCTGCTCGGACGACATCCCGTTGGCGGTCGTGGCCACGTTGCTGAGGGCGGCGGGAGAGGCGAACACCAGCGTGGCCTTTACTGCTTGGATTGCCTCGGCCAGCGCCCGGGCGGTGAGACGGCCCGGTGCTGTTACCTTCGCGTCGGGGACCACCGACGGGATGCCCATCGCCGGCCCGAACAGGGCGAAGGGTCCGAAGGCGGCCACCAGGCGGTCGCTGCTCCGTATGTCGTACAGATCGACGAGGGCGTCGCGCTGGGCCTGGAGCTGGTGGTGGCGGTAGGCGACGCCCTTGGCCGGCCCGGTCGCCCCGGACGTAAACCCGATTCCCGCTTCATCGAGGGAGGTCGGGGGCGGTGGCAGAGGTTGCCCTTCCCCACGGCGGCGCAGGTCATCGAGGGTGGTTCGCACCTTCAGCAAGCGCGCCGTAGCCGGAGCCAGCGGCCTGGTTGAGATGCGGATTCCGGGCCAGCGCAGGGTCCGGGCAGCGGCCAGGGCCCCGGGAATCCCGATCAGGTAGGCCGGGTTGGCGCTCCCGAGCGCCCGGCTCATCCCCCGCGCTCCCAGTCCTGCGTCGGCGACGACCACCACCGCCCCGATCCGCCAGCAGGCGTAGACGCACACCGCCAGGTCGATGCCCGGCGGCACCATCAGGGCGACGCGAGCGCCTTTGGCGACGCCGAGTTCGACCAGCCCGCCCGCCACTCGCCGGACCTCGGCATGGAGTTGGGCGAAGGTGATCTGGGTCCCGGCCGACCCCATCTCGACCATTGCCACCTCACCGTTGTCCGCCTGCCGGTCGAGAGCGGCCCACATCGGGGCTCGCTCGCGGACCGGCGGTGTCGGTTCGGCCGGTCGATCGAGCCGGTCCAACCACGTGTACACCGCAGTTGCCACGTCGGCGTCTTCGGGGACGAGGTGGCCGGCGCCCTCGAACCGGTGGATCTCGGCGGCAGACAGCCGCGTCGCCAGGTCACGCAAATACAGGTCGGAGAAGACCGGGTCCGATGGTCCCCAGAGCAGCAGGGCGGGCACTCCGGCCAGCTGGTCGAGGCCGGCGGCGACTTCATCCACCGCCCGACGGCTCGGGTGATCGTCGCTCAGCGGGATGTCCTCGACGAAGGCGCCGATGGCTATCCGGCGGTCGGCGCTGCGGTAGGGGGCTTCGTATGCCGCCCGGATCGGGCGGGCGGGACGGGGACGAGCCAGGGCCATCGTCCCACGAATGAAGGTCGGCGTGGCCACGCAGACTTTCTCCACGATCCCGCCGATCCGGACCAGCCGGATCAAGCGGGGACCAGGCGAGCCGGCCGGTGGCTGCACGGCCGTGTTCAACAGCACGATCCCGGCCATCTGACCGCGATGCCGTTCGGCCCAGCCGAGCGAGATCGGACCACCCCAGTCGTGGGCAACGGTCACCACCGGCCCGATCAGCTCGAGCGTATCGGTCAGGGCACCCAGATCTTCGATACGTTGTTCGAAGCGGCGGGTGGTCCCGGTCCGCTCCGAATATCCCATGTCGAGCTGGTCCATCGCCACCACCCGCACAGTTGAGGGGGCGTTGGCGAGCAGGTCTCGCCACAGGTACGACCAGGTCGGGTTGCCGTGGACGCACAGCAGGGTAACGGTCGGATCCGCTACCCGGTTGTCGAGCACGTGCCAGGTGCGGCCCACCCCGTCTAGTCCAGGCGTGATGACGAGCTGTGACCAATGCGCTTCGAGACCGTCGAGCCCGGGAGGGGGTAGCGCGGCGGACGCGGTCGGACCGGTAGTCACCAGATCAGTTCGATCCCCATCGCGTTGATGCCCGACCCGATCCCCAACAGCAACAGCTTGTCGCCGGCCTGGAGCGAATCGACTTCGCGGGACAGGGTGATTGGTATCGAGGCGGGGCCGACGTTGCCGAGGAAAGGAAACGTGAGAGGCACTTTGGCGATGTCGATGCCAAGACGCTCGACCAGGAGGCTGGTATGGACCTGGGAGATCTGATGGAGGATGTAGCGGTCGATCTCCATCCAGCCCCGCTCCTCTGCATCGCCCCAGCCCAGCTTGGAGACCTGCAGCCCGGCATCCAGGAGCGCTTTGGTGTCGGTGCGCATCTGATCGAGGCTCCCCACGCACAGGTTGTGGTAGCTGGTATCGGCTCGGGAGATCCCACCAACCACCCTGTGGCTGCCGGGGTTGTCGGAGTGTCGCCCCACGACCGCCGCCGCCCCTCCCGATCCAAGCGTCAGCGAAGCAAACTCGGCAAACAGGTCGGCCATGGTCGCCTCGGGCTCGGCCAACCGCGCCAGTGTTCTCTCCTGAATGGTCCGGCTTCCCTCGCCGTCGACGATCAGCGCGTAATTGATCTGGCCGGTCTCGATCATATTTCCCGCTACCTGCAACGCGTTGATGAATCCCAGGCAGGCGTTGGAGAGGTCGAAGTTGAGACTCCAGCTGGGCAGATCGAGAGCATTGTGGACCGTCACCGCCGAGGACGGTTCTAACCGGTCCCGGCACACCGACGTATCAATAAGCAAGCCGATCTCATCGACCCGCACCCCACTGGCTTCGATTGCCTTGGCCCCGGCCGCGGCGGCCGCATCGGTGTAGCGGTAGCCCTCCGGCCACCACCGGCGCTCCCGAATGCCGGCCAGGCTCTCCAACAACCCAGGTTGACTCCCAACCCGCTTGTAGGTCTCGGCCAGCAGGTCGTCGAAATAGGCGGAGGTGACCACCTCGGGTGCATCGACATGGGTGATGGACACGAGGGCGGTGTCGGTCATGTTGAACGTGGCGTTACCGGACATCAGGGGTCTTTCTCAGTGGGATTTATGATTCTGGCAGGATGACAGACTATATGGTCGATTCCGCACCGCGCGTGACCGTCCTTCGCCAAGGAAGTAGACCCGCCCGGGAGAAATCGGCCGACGATCTGTCCCCATCGGAACGAGTGGGGTCTTGGCAATCGGCGACAAATGGCGTAAAGAGGACATCTCCACGGTGCTTGGTCTCCTTTGGTTAGGCTTGGTCGGCTGGATCCGGATGACTGATTCTGGAGGCGAAAACTGATGCGGTTGAGTGCACCGACCAACAAGACATTCTTCCCCGCGCTGGTGCTGATCGTGCTGGGCATTGCGGTATGGGTCATACCGGTTGGCGGAGACGTCGGTCCGGATGTCGCATTCTGGCTGGTCACCGGCGGTGGCGTGCTTCTCGTTCTGGGCAGTGTCTTCAACCGGATCTGATCTTTGCAGCCTCAAGATGAGATCGCGTCTGCTCGTCGACCGTCGGCCGCCGTTCATATACTCGGCAATGTACACCAAGCAAGAACGTCGTCAGGCGCCCTCGCTCCGAGATCAGGTCGGCACCGATCTCACGGATCGCGGGTCCTGAGGGAGAGGTGAGGTCCCCATTGCCCCCTCGGCATGAGACGGTCATCATCGGCGGCGGGATCGCCGGCCTGGCGTGCGGCCGCCGGCTCCAAGACCGGCAACGACCGTTCCTGCTGATCACCGAGACCATCGGTGGCCGCATCCGCAGCTCTGCAGACGGAACGGTCAATCTCGGTGCCTACTACGTGAGGAGCGACTACCGCCACGTCAATCGATTTGTCGATCGGGGCCGTCGGATGAGGCGGCGGGATGCCTTGCGGGGCAACCATAACGGTTCGTTCACCAGATCGGACTCGCCGGTGTTATTGCATCTGCCGCAAGCAGTCCGATTCCTTCGCCTCATGAGCAAGTTCCGTCGCCGCTACGAGACCTTCAGACAGGATTGTCTGCAGATGTCACAGGCTGAGGCGATCAGAGCGGATCGACTGCTGTTCGACCTCTACCACGAACCGGCCCCCCGGTTCATCCAACGGCATCGGATCGAGGACATTGCCCGGTCCTACCTCACTCCTCTCGCGCAGGGGACCGGGTTCACATCCCTGGACCGGTTGACCGCTTTTACGATGCTGGTGGGAGCGCTGCCGATGATCGTCCCCATGTTTGAGTTCACGTTCCGATTCGACCTCCTCATGGCCGACTTCGAGGAGCCTCCGCTCTTCGACTCGGTGATCGAGGTGACACCCGCCGGCAGCCACTATGTGATAACGACCCGCGCCAACGGCACATTCACGGCCGACAACGTCGTGGTTGCCACCCCGATCGGAGTTTCCGCCACGTTGCTCGACCTGGGCCCCGTGAAGAGTCCCATCCACAGCCACACGTTCTTGGTAAGAGGCAATCTGCGTCCACCGTGGTCGCGAGCTGCCTACAGCCTGTTTCCCGAGGCCGACCCCACGCTCGCTATCGCCCGGCAGGCGGATGGGTCAACCTTGTTCTGCTCGGTTCACGAACATCCCGACTTCGGTGAGTATTTCGACACCTGGCAAGTCGTCGAGCACCAGTACTGGAACCCGGCGTTTCACCTCGAGGGAGATGCGCTCCTTGAGTGTGAACAGGGGCCGGGCCTGTATCTGATCGGGGACCACAATGTTTGCAGCCTCGAAGATGCCTACATCACGGGCGTCTACGCCGCCAACAGAATCCTCTCCGGTTTCGACGTCTCGACAGCGACGTCTCCCGACCCATGAAGACGGGGTCGCCCAATCCGCTCGAGGCCCGGGCGTAGCCCGAGCCGCCTCACCGATCGATCTCCAGACGCAGCGAGTCCCCCCGTGAGCGAGGGTCTGGCGTGGCAGGCAGGATTCCCGAGGACTAACTCACTGATGGCGAGGAAGTCGGCGAGGTCCAGATAGGCGACGTTCACTCAGCAAGCCGCTCGAGTACCCGCTGGTTCTGTTCGATGATGGACCGGATCCGTTCCTGGAAGGCGGGGTCGTGACGGCGAGCCTCGATACGATCGGCGACCGCTTGGCGGATTACCTCCGCCACCGAAATACCATCGGCGGCGGCTACCGCCTCGAGGTCGGTGGCCTGATCGGTGTCGAGTCGGACTGTAAATGCTTTCTGCTCCATGTAGGCATACTACCAAACATCATGGTGCATGTCAGCACAAGCCGAGAGATACGGATCCCCTGAGGTCGTCGAGGTGCGGGAGATCCCAAAGCCCGCGCCCGAGGATGGTGAGATTCTGATCCGGGTCCATGCGACGACGATCTCGGCGGGGGACGTCCGCTTGCGGGCGTTCCGGGTTCCGGCGGTCTACTGGATCCCATTCCGCATCGAGAAGGGCATCTTCCGTCCGAAGAATCCGGTCTTGGGCGTCGAGTTGTCCGGCGAGATCGAAGCCGTCGGCAACAACGTGACGAGGTTCACTCCAGGCGACGAGGTCTACGGCTACGACGTCAACGGCTGTCACGCGCAGTAAACGCATGTCCCAAGACGGGGCCGTGACGCGGAAGCCAGCGAACATGAGTTGGGATGAGGCTGCCGCCGTGCCCCATGGTGCGCTCGGCGCGCTGCACTTCCTCCGCAAGGCCGGGGTGGGGCCCGGCAAGAAGGTGCTGATCAACGGAGCAGCGGGCGCCGTCGGCATCTTCGCGGTTCAGCTTGCGAAACACTTCGGCGCCGAAGTGACCGGCGTCTGCAAGACCGACGACCTCGACCTCGTCCGGTCGCTCGGGGCGGACGCTGTGATCGACTACACGGCTGAAGACTTCACGAAGAACGGCGAGACCTACGACGTCATCCTCGACACGCCCGGCACGCTGACCTTCGCTGGCTGCAAGGCATCGCTCACCCCACTGGGGCGCTGGTCGTTCTGATCACTACGCCGTTGCAGTTCCTGCAAGCGTTCCGGACCGCCCGTCGGGGCGGCAAGCGGTTGATCGGCGGCGTCGCTCCCGAGAGCGCGGAGGCGTTGGATGAGCTCCGAGAGATGATCGAAGCGGGCACGATCCGCACCGTCATCAGCCGCCGCTATCCGCTCGACGAGATCGTCGAGGCGTATCGGTTCGTGGACCAGGGACACGAGACCGGAAATATCGTGATCAAATTCGAATAGCGTCGCAAGTCGCAAGTCCGAAGTTGCAGGCCGCGCTCAACGACGCAGCTCTTGGATGTAGCCCATCGACAGACCCTACTGCAGGTGGTTCAAGCGCCCAGATCACTCACGACCCGGAGCGATATGGCGCATTCCGTTTCGAGCAGATCCGGCAGATCGAGCGCAACCAGCGATGGAACGGTCACCACGGCCTGCGTTCGCTGCGGAGCTGGGCAGGTAGCGGCGGAGGTGCCGATCGGGGCGGTTTGAGAATCTGTGTGTAATGGGCTCATATTTGGTGATCTATTCGCCTATTGAGAGCCACCAATGCCGATGCGGACGATTGAGGCGTGATGCACCCGGGCCATTCAGGTGATCCTCTGCCGACCGATATGATTGTTGAGTGTCCGACAACCTCTTCGACTCAATGGTCAGCCGCATCCGAACACGGCGTGGTGCGAAGCTGCTCAGGTTCGGTGCTGTCAGCGCCTTCAATGTCGTGTTCGGACAGAGCCTCCTGCTCGGTGCGCAGACAGTCTTCGGTTGGCCCGCCGTAGGGTCGAACATCTTCGCCGTCAGTGTCAGCGCCATTCCGGCGTATCTCCTCAGCCGGTACTGGGTTTGGCAGAAACGGGGTAAGAACCACTTCATGGGGGAGGTCCTACCCTTCTGGACCCTTGCTCTGCTGGGTTTCGGTCTGTCGACGGTGGCCGTCTGGTTCGTCGAGCGGCAATGGGACCCGCACCCGCTGGTTATCAACCTGACCAACCTCGTTGCCTTCGGCGTGGTTTGGGTCAGCAAGTTCATTGTCCTCGACCGAGTGCTGTTCAAACACGAGGAACTGACCGACGAGCCCCTCGACACAATGGTCGATGGGATCATCCACCATCGCTCCGACGACACTTGAGCTGCGAAGCTGCTGCGCCTACCGCCGCGTCGACCAATAAGGTCTGGGTAATAGCGGAGCAGAAGACTGGGCTAAGCGAGACCACACTGCGTGGCGCCGGGGGCATCCGGGAACCGATCCTGGATGTGCCGATCTAGCGCACTTCTCGAATTGTTCGTTATCTCGCCGGATTTGGTGATCGGGGTCGGTTGAGGGGACGTTTGCCTGAGCCCATCACTAGCTCCGAGGACCTACCCCCGGGTAGATAAGGCCAGAGGCGAGTCGTGTTGGTAGCGTGAGTGCACCCTTGAGGAGAAGAGCCGTGACGGATCACGATCGAGGACAGATAGACACGAGCGCTGCGGAGGTCTACGAGGCGCTGTTTGTGCCCGCACTGTTCGGCAGGTTCGTTGATCCGATCGCTGACTCGGCCGAGATCGAACCGGCCGACTCGGTGGTGGACGTGGCGTGCGGTACGGGCGCACTCACCAGGACGATACGGAGCCGAACCTCTGGACGGGTGGTCGGGGTCGATGTGAATCCGGCCATGGTGGCCGTTGCTCGCCGCCACGGCGGCGACATCGAGTTCCGCGAGGGCGATGCTACGGATCTGGCGTTCGAGGACAGTGCCTTCGACCTGGCAACGTGCCAGTTCGGAGTGATGTTCTATCGGGATCCCGGGCGTGGGGTCGCAGAGATGGCTCGGGTAGCTCGTCGGGGAACGGTTGCAGTGTGGGATTCGATCGAGCGGTCTGAGGGCTACACCGCGATGCAAGAGCTGTTCCGAAATGAACTCGGCGACGATGCCGCAGCCTCCCTCAATGCCCCGTTTGCCATGGGCAAAGAGGGTGTGTTGGAAGACTTGTTCGAAACGGCGGGCGTAGCTGACGTGTCGTACACGAGTACCGGGGGCTCGGGTCGGTTCACGTCCATTGATCAATGGGTTACGACAGAGGTCAGAGGATGGACCCTCGGTGATTCGGTCTCCGACCAACAACTCGCCAATCTTGTGCAAGTTGCTCGAGAGCGCCTGAGCCGCTTCGAGACCTCCGATGGGTGCGTGTTCGGCATGACGGCCAAGGTCGCCAACTGGACCTCGTGATGTAGGCAAGACCGCGGCCTCGACAACCGAAAACCGACCGCATCGTGCCGATATTACTCATGACGACACACAGTGTTACCGCCATCTTCACAGTCCAACAGTCCCCGAACCGGCAGTTCTTTGCGGCCGCCCGTTCGCGACTGGCGCGGAAGGGACAACACCGAGGTCAACACTCGCCGTGGTCGCCGAGAGCCGTGGGAACCGAGCGCCGACGTGCCGCTCGGGGCTATTCGGCTAGATGGGCGTTCTTGATCGGAAATGAGTGATCTGGGCGGATCGACCCTTCAACTGTACGAGCATCGATACCGATACCAGCGGTGTGCGACGAAAGAACAGAAGAACCCAGATAGAGCGAAATCGTCGATCTGCACTTTTCTTGAACGGCGGGCAGACCATATGGACCGTCTGGTTGGCCGCTGTCCTCATCGTCCTGGCCTCTAGCGCGTGCATCTTTCCGGGCGACGATGGTGGCATGTCGCCACCGCCATGTGAGTGTCCCAACCTCGAACGGATCGTCGAATCGATCGACTGGGCACCCGGGGCTAGAGGCCACCAAACCAGCAACAGCGCATCCGACGACCAAACCCGCCGGGGCGTCATCTACCAATTCGATGTTACGGACGCCGAATCCGAGATCGACTCGTTGCGGGTGCTGTTCGATCAAGCCGGATGGGTCATCGAGGAAACGACGGGTGGGTTCAAGGTGAATGGGCCGAAGTACGGCGTCTTCATCAGTGAACTGAACGACAAGTTGCGCGTCAGTGTGGCTCTGCTGGACGGCGCTAGCGATACCGAAGCTGCAGCGATTCTGGCGCCGCTCGTCGAGGCGATCAAGACCGGCGCGTAACCGTCCCAGGGCGAACCCACGTGCGGATCTCGCCGATAACAAGACGCTGGGTCCGGCCCGCCCACATCGAACGCGGACGTGGTTGTCAGTCGCCGGCCAGATCTCGGTTGAGCACGCCATATGTCAACGAGCGTCGAAGGCGAATCCCCCACCACCCGGCCGCCTCGACCGGCCGCACGAACAACAACGACTCTAAAACGCCCCCACCATGGCGTTCAGCCCAACGCGTCCGCACCGAACCCTTGACAAACCGGACAGTAGTTATCGCTCATATTTGGTGATCGGGGCGAGTTGACACACCTCCAATTGCATGCTCGGATCTGGGTGTCTTGGGCGTTGCGGCTGATGGCACGGCTGGACTCACAACATCTGGGGCGCGAAGGTTAAGCCATGCCGAGCAGCCGATCGACGACGACACCCGGTTGGGGTATCCCTGGTCGGGCGGTGCTGACCATCTGGGTGGTCGTGAACCTGGTGAATGTGTTGCAGGCGGTCGGGTTCGTGACGCGGGTCTCGAACTGGGATGTGCAACGGATTGTGGGAATCGTGATCGCCAGTCTCGCGGTTCCCGCCACGCTGGCGCTGGTGAGCTTTGTGCGCCGTGGAGCCGGTTGGGGCTTTTACAGCGGTCCGTTGATGTTCGATGCCTTTGTTGTTCTGCTGGTGGTGGTGGAGTACATGTTGGCGATTGAGTGGCGGTCGCCGGGGAGACTCGAGGTGTTGGTCCCCTTGGTGAGCCTGTTCTTTGGGAGCATCTTCTTGATGGGCGCACCTATGTTGCGGATCAGCCGGCGGTTGTGGGCCGTGACGGCTGTGACCGCCACGGCACTCCTTTCGGCGATGGTGTACGCCATGAGCAAGGGAGTCGGATGACTGGGACTCTTGCGCTATCAGCCGGATAGTCCCGAGAAGCCACGCAGACTGGATTTCATGGCCGCCAGAAGCGATGATGAAGCCACATCGAAGGAGGCCCCGATGTTGGACAATGTGAACAAGATTCAGTTCGGCTTGGGACTCCTCGTCGTCCTGGTCGCTGCTGGCCTCTTGCTGGCGGATGTACTTGAGTCTGGTGCGGCGATGGGGTTTGGCTTCATCGGGATCGTTCTAATCGCTGCGTCAGGTTGGAATCGCAATCACACGTGAGTTCGAGACGGAGGGGGCGGGACACCCGCCCATATGTGCCGATCCCGAGCGCCTTGGGGAAACGGGCGATATGGCGCGAGATTAGGGCGATCTCGTGCGCCTGTAGCGGGGAGCGAAATGTGGTCGCAGCGAGCTGAGATCGAGAAGAACCGAGTCAGCCC
>JAOTUY010000050.1 GCA_029863625.1 Acidimicrobiia bacterium | reverse complement strand
TGTAGCGGACCAGGGCCAGGGCGATCAACGTGCCAAGCACGGTCGCACCCAGCGCGGACAGGAGAGCCAGCCGGAGACTCACCAACAGCGAGTCGAAGAGACCCGGCACCCCGCCGAACTGCGCCCCCCCGAACACGCTCCGCCAGGCATCGAGGGAGAACCCTTCCCAGGAGTAATTGAACCGGCCGCTGACCTGGTTGAACCCGAACAGGATGACCAGCAGAACCGGAATGAACAAATAGGCGAACGCCAGCACCGCGTAGAAGGTAAGTGTGTGACGGCGCAGCACCGGCAGGATCCGGCGGCGGGGAGCGGTCGTGACAGCCATCAGGCCACCAGATCTTCGGTGCCGGCGGCTCGCACGTAGGGAATGATCAGTAGCACGGTCACGATCATCAGCGTGAAGGAAAGAGCCGCCGCCACCGGGTAGTCGAGCACCACCAGGAAGCGGCTCTGGATGACGTTGCCGATCATGAACTGCTGGGGGGTACCCAGCAGCACCGCGTTGACGTAGTCGCCCACCGCCGGGATGAACGTCAGCAGGGTGCCGGCCACCACCCCGGGGCGTGACAACGGGAAGGTGACCTTGCGGAAGGCCACCGCCGGGCTGGCGTAGAGGTCGTTGGCCGCCTCGACCAGCGACCGGTCGATCTTCTCTAACGACACATAGATCGGCAAGGTCATGAAAGCCAGGAAGTTGTAGACGATCCCGGCCACCACGGCCACCCCGGTGGCCAGCAAACGCCCGTCCTCACCGAGCAGATGCACCGACTTGAGGAGGTCGACCAACAGTCCGTGGTCGGCCAGGATGATCTTCCACGACAGGGTGCGCAGCAGAAACGGCATCAGGAACGGCATCAGCAGCATGACCAGCAGGAAGTTCTTCCAACGGCCTCCCCGGAACGCAATGAAGTATGCCAGCGGGTAGGCGATCAAGAAGGCGATGGCGGTGGCCAGGAAGGCATACACGAGCGAGTTGACCGCCTGCCCACCGTAGTTGGTGACCAGCTCGGCATAGTTCGACCAGGCCCAGGCAAACCGGTAGCGGGGGTAGATGCCGGTCTGGAGTGACACGCTGACCAGGCGCAGCATCGGCACAACGAAGAAGATGATCAGCCATAGGCCTCCGGGCAGGAGCAGGCCGTACGGGACCAGCTTCCGTCTCCACGCCGCCGTCGGGGCAGAAGACGACACTTCCCGGCCCACGGCACTCATGTCACGACGAAGGTGTGCTCGGGTCGCCAGACCGCCTTGATGCGATCGCCTTGAGCGAAGCGGCGGTCGTCGAGATTCTGAGCCATCACCGCCAGCTGAGCGATCGCCCCGGTCTCGACCAGGTAATGGGTCGACACGCCGATGAAACTCGCATCGATCACGAGGCCCTCCAGGGCATTGCCCTCGATCTCGGCGTCGACCGGGACGAGATGGATCTTCTCGGGGCGCACCCCGAGCCGCACCTGTTTCTCACCGGCGGGCAACCGCCCGGGAGAGACCCGCAGCCGTCTACCTTGCGCCAGCACCACCTCTCCTGTGGATGCATCAACGATATCGGCCTGCATCAGGTTCGAGGCGCCCAGAAACCCGGCCACGAACCCGGTCTGCGGATCCTCGTAGATCTCCGTCGCCGTCCCCATCCGCTCGATCCGGCCTTTGTGCATAACCGCGATCGTGTCGGCCATCGTCATGGCCTCTTCCTGGTCGTGGGTGACGTGAATGAAGGTGATCCCCACCTCGTTCTGGATTCGTTTCAGTTCGATCTGCATTTCCTTGCGCAACTTGAGGTCGAGGGCCCCGAGCGGCTCGTCGAGCAACAGAACCCGGGGGTGGTTGATCAGTGCCCGGGCCAGAGCCACCCGCTGCTGCTGGCCGCCGGACAACGTGTGAGGCTTCTGTTTCTCCCGACCGCCCAACTGCACCAGTTCCAGCATCTCTGCAACACGCGTCTTGATCTCGGCGTCGTCGACATCGCGGCGGCGCAGCCCGAAGGCCACGTTCTCGAAGATGGTGAGATGCGGGAAAAGAGCGTAACTCTGAAAGACGGTGTTGACCATCCGCCGGTAGGGCTTGCGCCCGGTGACGTCTTCGCCGTGCAGGCGGATGATCCCGGCGGTCGTCTCCTCGAAGCCGCCGATCATCCGCAGGGTGGTCGTCTTTCCGCACCCGGACGGGCCGAGCAGCGCGAAGAACCGATTCTCTTCAATGTCCAAGCTGATTTCGTCGACTGCCGTGAAATCGCCGAATCGCTTGGTAACCGACTCGAGCTGGACGGCGGGGGGCTCCCCGCCGTCGGGGAGCCCCCCAGCGACATCGGTCACGGCAGCCAATCAGGCTCCGATCACTGCTTGGAACAGGTCGTTGAACTGCCGCTCTTCTTCCTCGTCGAGGTTCTTGAAGATGTGCGTCTTCGACAGGGTCGCCTGGTCGGGGAAGATCAACGGATCGTCGGCCAGCGCCACGAGATCCTCGTCCTCGATCTCGGCGCCCAGATCACGCATCGCCTGCTGGGCCCCCTTCACCGGACAGATGTAGTTCACCCAGCTCTCGATCTTGGCTGCCACCCTCGGGTCGTACACGGAGTTCATGTACTGCTCGGCGGCGTCCTTGTTGGGCGCCCCGGCCGGGATGAGCATGTTGTCGGACCACAGCATCAGCCCCTCGTCGGGGATGACGAACTGCAAATCGGGATTGTCGAGCTGCAACTGGATGATGTCGCCCGACCAGGCGAAGGCAGCTACAACGTTGCCGGCAGTCAAGTCATCGCCGTAATCGTTGCCGGTGAACCGGCGAATATGGCCGTTCTCGACGTTCTGGCGAATCTTGTCGGTGGCCGCTTCGGCATCGGCCAGGCTCGGGGTGGCCGGGTCGATCCCCATCCCCAGCATCACCAGGCCCAGGGTGTCACGCATCTCGGTCAGCATGGTCACCTTGCCGGCGAAAGCCGGATCGAAGATGTCGTTGATCGACGTGAGCTCCCGCCCGGTCAGTTGGGGGTTGTAGCCGATGGCGGTCAACCCGGACTGCCACGGCAGCGTGTAGGTCCGGTTGGGATCGAAGCCGGGGCTCTTCAGGGAATCAGTCAAGTTGACCGCGTTGGGGAGGTTCGCTTTGTTGAGCTCTTCCGCCCAACCTTGGCGAATGAATCGGGCCGCCATCCAGTCGGTCAGGACCGCGATATCACGTTCGATGTTGGCACAGGCGGTCATCTGACCCTGCACCTTGCCGAACCAGGAGTCGTTGTCGTTGATCTCCTCCAGGTAATTCACCTTGATCCCGGTGGCCGCTTCGAAGTCCTCCAACGACGTGGTTTCGAACCACCCGTCTTCCAGGACGTCGATGTAGAGCGTCCAGTTGGCAAAGTTGATCTGCTTGTTGTCTCCAGAATTGGTTGAGGCGAAGGTACATCCGGCGGCGTCGTCTCCGGTCCCGTCCCCACAGGCAGCCAGCAGGGTGGGCCCGCCCGCCACGAAGAGGGCCCCGTAACCCATTCGCCGCAGGAACTCCCGCCTACTCAGCGGGTTCATCTGCGATAGACGCGGAACTCCGGTCAGTCGGCGGCGTGCATCGTTGGAATCCATCGTAAGCTCCCTTTCGCTCGAGACCGGCGCGGCCTTCCCGCGTCGATGGTAAGACTTTTTCACCTTCCGCGCCTTTCGAAACAGCGATTGTCTGGTGTCCGGCCTTGTGTATTTGTGCTGGTTTCCCCATGCGTGCTCCCCCGGCACAGACGTGGGAGCACGCACGACATGGGTAGTGATCGAGGAAGAGCACCATCCGCAGGTCCATGCGGGGCGACCCGAGTCATCAGGCAGTGATGCTCTTGGCGAACTTCTCGAACACGCCAACGTAATGGTCGAGGTTGGCGTCGGAGTGGGCCACCGACAGGGTCCACTGTTCGTCACCGCCCGGGGTCATGAACACCCCGCCGGTCATGTGGAACAACCAGCCCAGGTTGTTGAGATCCTCGCGAAAATTCACCGCATAGCTGCGGTAGTCGGTGATGGTGGTGTCCGAGAACATGACGCACCCCTTCGCCCCCGCCCCGACCACGTAGGCAGGTAGACCGTATCGGTCGATCACTTCCCGGCAGCCTCCCTCGATGCGCTCGGCAGCTTCGCCCAGCCGTTTGTAGGCATCCGGGGTCATCACTTCGAACAGGGTGGCCTCGGCGGCCGCCATCGAAAGCGGGTTGCCGTTGAAGGTACCCAGCTGTTTGACCTTGCCTTCGGAGATGGTGGCCATGATCTCCTCCGTGCCCAGGACGGCCCCGGTCGGCACTCCCCCGCCGATCGCTTTGGCCAGACAGACGATGTCGGGGATCACACCGAAATACTCGACGGCACCGCCCGGGGCGATCGTGATGCCCGTCTTCACCTCGTCGAAGATCAACACCACTCCATGGCGGGCGGTGATCTCCCGCAGCGCCTCGAGGTACCCCGGCTTGGGCATGACCACGCCGATGTTGAGCATGATCGGCTCGACGATCACCCCGGCGATGTCGGCACGGGCCGACAGCAGCCGTTCCAAAGCGTCGGGATCGTTGAAGGGGACCACCAGGGTCAGGTTGGTCTCAGCGCGGGGAACGCCGGCCGAGAACGGGTTCGAGGCGGGAGCATCGGGCGGTCCGAGCTTGTCGGGCGGCGGCTTGACCGAAACCATCACCGCGTCGTGGTGGCCGTGGTAGGTACCTTCGATCTTGACGATGCAGTCCTTGCCGGTGAAACCGCGAGCCAGATGGACCGCATCCATCGTGGCCTCCGTCCCGGAGTTGCAGAATCGCACTTTGGGGAGGCGGAACCGTCGCGCCAACTCCTCGGCAACCCGCACCGAAGCCTCGTTTGGTGCCGCGAAGTGGGTGCCCTGTCCGGCGGTTTTGGCTATGGCGGCGGCCACCGCCGGGTGGGCATGACCGACCACCATCACGCCGAAACCATTGTGGAAGTCGATGTACTCGTTCCCGTCGACATCGATCACCTTCGAGCCTGACCCCCCGCTCACATAGATCGGGTGGGGCTCCCGCTCCTGAAAGGAAGACGGGACCCCGCCCGGCATCACGAGCTTCGCTCGCTGGTAAACCTCTTGCGAACGCGGGGTCCGGTCGGTCAGCTCCTGCTCGAGCCGGTCGGTCAACTCCGCGATGCGATCTTGGTCCGTACTGGTCACGGCGGTCCTTTCGTTCGATTACCGCAACGATACGTGCCCGGAGAGGTGGATGAAGCGCCCGGGGCAATGAGCACAGCCCGAAAGAGCGGTCGGGGAACGAACACAGCCCCGAGTGGCCGGAGAGGTATCGCTAGGCTCCGGGCCGAGGAGATGGGAATGGACCACCACCCGACCGTCGATCGCGATCGCCTGACCCGCCTGTTCCACGCCGAGCAGGAGGCCTTCGCCGGGGCCAACCCGGAGTCGCAGCGGCTCGCCCGGGAGGCCACCCGCTCGCTGGTGGGCGGGGTGCCGATGAACTGGATGAGCCGCTGGCCGGGCCCGTTCCCGATATTCGGCCGCAGCGCCCGGGGTTCACGCATCGTCGACGTTGACGGCCACGAATACATCGACTTCTGCCTGGGTGACACCGGGGCCATGACCGGCCACGCGCCGCCCGCCACAGTGAAGACCGTCGGGGAAGTCGCCGCCGCCGGACTGACCACCATGCTCCCCTCAGAAGATTCCATCGCCGTCGGTGACGAGCTTCGCCGCCGTTTCGGACTGGCGGTCTGGCAGTTCGCTCTCACCGCCACCGACGCCAACCGCTTCGCCGTCCGCCTGGCCCGCTGGCTAACCGGCCGCCCCAAGATCCTGGTGTTCAACTGGTGCTACCACGGCACCGTCGACGAGACCTTCGCGGTGCTGGAAGGCGGCCGGGTCATCACCCGGCCGGGGAACATCGGACCTCCGGTCGACCCGGCCGCCACCACCCGGGTCGTCGAATTCAACGACGTCGACGGCCTCACCGCGGCTCTGGCCCACGGCGACGTCGCCGCGGTGCTGGCCGAACCGGCCCTCACCAACATCGGCATCGTGCTGCCCGATCCGGGTTTCCATGCGGCACTCCGCGCGGCAACCCGCCGCACCGGCACCCTGCTCATCATCGACGAGACCCATACCATTTGCACGGGACCCGGCGGGTACACCGCCGCCCACCGGCTGGAACCGGACCTGCTGACCATCGGCAAACCGATCGCCGGCGGGATTCCGGCCGCCGCCTTCGGGATGACCACGGAGCTGGCCGAACGAGCCGCCGCCGTGCTGCAATCCCCCGAGGGAGACGAAGCCGGGGTGGGAGGGACCCTGGCCGGCAACCCGCTGTCGGTGGCGGCCATGCGGGTGACCCTGCTGAACAGCTTGCGGGAAGAGGACTTTGCGGTGACCATCCCGCTGGCCGCCCGGTGGGCGGCCGGAGTGCAAGCTGCCATCGATCACCTCGAGGTTCCCTGGAGCGTGCAGCAACTTGGAGCGCGGGCCGAGTACTGGTTCTCCCCTCCGCCCCGCACCGGCGGGGAAGCCGCCGCACTCGCCGACGAGGACCTGGCCGCCTTCTTCCACCTCTATGCGCTCAACCGGGGGGTGCTACTCACCCCCTTCCACAACATGGCGCTGATGGCTCCGACCACCACCGGGGCGGATGTCGACCGGCACAGCGAGATTTTCCTGGCCGTCGCCCGGGAAGTGCTGGGACGATGAACGGCAACCAGGCCTCGAAGGTGGCGGTGGTCACCGGAGCGGGCAGCCCGGACGGGATTGGCTTCGCTTGTGCCCGCCATCTCGCGGAAGCCGGCCACCGGGTGGCCTTGTGCTCGACCACCGACCGCATCCACGAACGGGCGGAAGAGTTGCGGGCCGGGGGCACGGAGGTCTGGTCGGCGGTGGTTGACCTCATGGACCCCGCTGCCGCCCAACAATTCGCTACGGAGGTCGCCCGGCAATTGGGTGACATCTCGATCCTGGTCAACAACGCCGGGATGACCGCCGTTGGCATGCAGGCGGAGAGCGGATCGATCGCCGAAACCAGCGACGAACGGTGGTCGGATGGGCTCCATCGCAACCTGACCACTGCATTCGTGATGACCCGGGCGGTATTGGGGGGCATGCAAGAGCGCGGGTACGGACGGATCGTCAATGTCACGTCTGTGACCGGACCGGTGATGGCGATGCGCAATGAGGTGGCCTACGCCACCGCCAAGGCGGGCATGGTGGGGCTGACCCGGGCCACCGCCCTCGACTCGGCCCCGCACGGGGTAACCGTCAACGCGGTCGCCCCGGGCTGGATCGCCACCAGCTCATCGAGCCGGGGAGAAATCGACGAGGGCAAACTCAGCCCGATCGGCCGCCCGGGACGGGCAGACGAAGTGGCCGCGCTGGTGGCATTTCTCTGCTCACCGGCCGCCTCCTATGTGACCGGCCAGCTCGTAGTAGTCGACGGCGGCAACTCGATCCACGAGGAGCGCCATTGACTAGGAGTGCTTGATCATCACGTGTTTGGTGATCCGGTAGTCGTTGACCGCTTCTTCCGACATATCTTTGCCGAACCCGGATTGCTTGAACCCGCCGTGCGGGGCTTCCGAGGCGAGTGGAATATGGTCGTTGACCCACACCGTGCCGAACTCCAGTCCGGCCGCCACCCGCATCGCCCGACCGATGTCCTTGGTCCACAACGAGGCGGCCAACCCGTAGACCACATCGTTACCCATCTGGACGGCCTGTTCCTCGCCTTCGAAGGGCAGCACCACAACCACCGGACCGAACACTTCACTCTGGACGATCTCCGACCGCTGGTCGGCATCGACGATCACCGTCGGGGCGTAGAAGTACCCCTGTCCGAGACCGGCGGGGATCTCACCTCCGGTCAGTACCCGGGCACCTTCGCCCTTGGCCCGCTCGACGAACCCGGCCACCCGGTCCCGCTGGGCGGCCGAGATCAACGGTCCCACCAGCGTGTCGTCGTCCCAGGGATCGCCGACTACGGCCCCCCGGAAAGACTCGACCAGCGCCTCGACCGTCTCGTCGTAGCGTCCCCGCTCGGCGTATACGCGGGTGGCTGCGGTGCAGTCCTGGCCGGTGTTGAAACAGGCCCCGATCATGGCCGCCTCGGCCAGGGCTTCCATATCGGCGTCCTCGAACACGACGAAGGGGGCTTTGCCGCCCAGCTCGAGGTGAACTCGTTTGAGCGTATCGGCGGCGGTCCTCATCACCTTCTTGCCGGTGCCGGTCGATCCCGTGATCGACACCATCCGCAGCCCGGGATGCTCGACCAGTGCCTGGCCGGTTTCGTTGCCGCCGGTCACCACGTTGAAAACCCCGTCGGGGATCCCGGCCTCTTTGGCCAGCTCGGCCAGCATGAGCGCCGTACGGGGAGTTCCCGGGGCAGGCTTGAGCACTGTCGTGCAGCCGGCCGCCAGGGCCGGACCCACCTTCCAGATAGCCATGAGCAGCGGGTAGTTCCACGGGGCGATCTGGCCGACCGGACCGACCGGTTCTTTGCGCAACATCGACGTGTACCCCGCCGCCCATTCCCCGGCCGCGGTACCCATCACCGACCGGGCGGCGGCGCCGAAGAACCTGAGGTTGTCCACCCCGAACGGCAGATCGCCGCCCAATGAGTTCTGGGCATACGGCTTGCCGGTGTCTTCCGACTCCACCTTGGCGAACTGTTCGGCATGCCCTTCGAGCAGATCACCGAGACGGTGGAGAGCCAAAGCCCGCTCTCCCGGCGCCAAACCCGACCAGCGTCCGTCGAAGAAGGCTCGCCCCGCCGCCTGCACGGCGGCGTCGACGTCCTCAACCGAACCATCAACGACCTCATCAAAAACTTCGCCGGTGGCCGGGTTCTCGACCTCGAGGACTCCCCCACCCCGGGAATCAGACCATTGTCCGTCGATCCACAGTTTCCAGCTCATGCCTCAACCTCCGCATCCTGATGTCGCGCCGTCTGCTCCTACCGCACGATAGACCCAACCGGAACCCGGCGGTTGGGCGAAGCGGGACAGAGCTCCCGGCGTTGCCGGGGCGTAGGCTCTTCTCGAGCGAGAAAACCACCGGGGAGGTTGGAACCGATGCCAAACGAAGTGGAAGTGGGGCCGGTCGCTGACCTGACTCCCGGAACTGTGCAAGGTGCCGGCCGCTATGCCGTGGGCAACGCCGACGGCGAGTTGTTTGCGGTCACCCGGCGTTGCCGGCACCTCTACGCCGACCTGGCCGACGGCAGCATCGACGAGGCCGGCTGCCTGACGTGCCCCTGGCACGGATCGAAGTACGACGTGCACACCGGCCGGATGGTGCTCGGACCCCAGGGCATCTTCGCCAAGATCCCGGGCCTTGGCCTGGCTTTCAAAGCTCTGACCCTGGTGGTGCCCCTGGGCCGCGGCCGGGTGGTCGAACGCGACGGTACGCTCTACGTCGAGTAGACGCAGACGGGCATCATATCGGGGCGGGTGGTCGTTGCGGCAAGAGATTGCCAAACCCCAGCGCCGGGATGATCTCCTGCCCGTAAGCCTCCAATGTCGCTTCCTGGGCGTCGTGCATCAGGTAAATGGCGAACTGATCGACGCCCAGGTCACGCAGCTCGGTCAGCTTGGCGATGTGGTCGGCCGGGGTGCCCAGCACGCAGAACCGCTCGACGATGGCATCCGGCACGAAATCGGCCGACGGATTCTTCTTCTTCCCGTGGTGCAGGTAGTCGTAGTCCTGGCGTTCCTCGATGAAGTCGGTCAGCGTGCGGGGCACGGTGCTGCCGTCCCCTCCGTAGCGGGCCACCAGATCCTCGACGTGGTTGCCGACCATCCCCCCGAACCAGCGCAGCTCCTCCCGCTGGTGGGCGAGATCCTCACCGACGTAGGCGGGAGCCGCCACGCAAAACGAGATCTCCTCCGGGTCGCGTCCGGCGTCCAAGGCGGCGGACTTGACCGCCGCCATCGTCCACTCGAGGATCTTTGGATCGGCCAGTTGGAGAATGAATCCATCGGCCTGACGGCCGATCAGATCCAAAGCCCGGGGTCCGTACCCGGCTACCCACATGGGCAGATCCCAACCGTGCTCATCGACCCAGCGCAGCCGCAGCCTGACGTCCCGGTACATGACCGAGTCGCCCGCCACCATGCCTTTGATCACCTTCATCGACTCGGACATGGTGGCCAGCGTGGCCGGCTTGCGGCCGATGAACCGCAGCGCCGAATCGCCCCGTCCCATTCCGCAGATGGTCCTAGGCCCGTAGCTATCGTTGAGGGTGGCGAACAAGGAAGCCAGCACCGTCCAGTCGCGAGTGCCCGGGTTGGTGACCATCGGCCCGACGATCATCCGCTCGGTGGCGGCCAGAATCTTCTCGAAGACGATGAAGGGTTCTTGCCAGAGCACATGGGAATCGAAGGCCCAGGCATACGAGAAACCGTGCCCTTCGGCGAGCTTGGCCAGCTCGACCACCCGGGTCGCCGGCGGGTCGGTTTGCAGGACGACTCCGAAATCCATAGCTGTACCCCTAACCGTGCTGCGGAAAACCCAGATCGACGCCACGGTGAATGGGTTCCGGCCAACGACTGATCACGACTTTCGGTCGGGTGTAGAAGTGGATGCCCTCGGGTCCGTAGATGGAGTGGTCCCCGAAATTGGAGTCTTTCCATCCCCCAAACGAGTAGAACCCGAGCGGCACGGGAATGGGTACGTTGATGCCGACCATGCCGACTTCGACCTCGTTCTGGAATTTGCGGGCCGCCCCTCCATCGTTGGTGAATATGGCGGTTCCATTGCCCCACGGGTTGTCGTTGATGACACGGATGGCTTCCTGATATGAATCGGTCCGCACCACCGAAAGCACCGGCCCGAAGATCTCATCCTGGTAGACGGTCATGTCGGTTTTGACGTGGTCGAGCAGGGTCGCTCCCAGAAAGAAACCCTCCTCATGGTCGGCAACGATCAGGTCCCGCCCGTCGGTGAGTGCCTCGGCGCCTTCTTCGATTCCCTTGGCCACATAGGAAGCGACCCGATCGCGGTGTTCTTTGGTGATGAGCGGACCCATCTCCGAGTCGGATTCCATCCCCGGACCGACCTTCAGCGCCGCGATCCGCTCCTTCACCTTGGGGAGTAACTTGTCGGCCGCATCACCGACCGTGACGACCACCGAGATGGCCATACACCGCTCCCCGGCCGAACCAAAACCGGCTGAGACTGCCGAATCGGCGGCCAGGTCCATATCGGCGTCGGGCAGCACGATCATATGGTTCTTGGCTCCGGCCAAAGCCTGGACCCGCTTGCCGTGCCGTGTGCCGGTCTCGTAGATGTGACGAGCCACCGGGGTGGAGCCCACAAAACTGATGGCGGCGATATCGGGATGTTCCAGCAGACGCTCGACGGCGACCCGATCTCCGTGCAACACGTTGAACACCCCGTCCGGCAGACCCGCCTCGGCGAACAACTCGGCCGACAACATCGAGGCGGAAGGGTCCTTCTCGGACGGCTTCAACACGAAGGTGTTACCGCAGGCGATGGCTATCGGGTACATCCACATGGGCACCATCGCCGGGAAGTTGAACGGAGTGATCCCGGCCGCCACCCCCAGCGGCTGGCGGATCGTGTAGGTGTCGACCGCTGAAGACACGTTTTCCGAGAAATCACCTTTCAGCAGATGGGGAATGTTAGTGGCGAACTCGATGACCTCGAGACCCCGGTTCACCTCCCCGAGCGCGTCGGGCAAGGTCTTGCCGTGCTCGGCGGTGAGCAGCTTGGCCAGATCCTCCTGGTGCCGGTCGACCAACTCCCGGAAGGCGAAAAGGATCTTCTGTCGCCTGGTCAGCGAAGTATCCCGCCAGCCCGGAAAGGCCTCCCGGGCGGCGGCGACGGCCAGGTCGACCTCCTCGACGGTTGCGAAGGGCACCTCCGCCGTCACCCGGCCGGTAGCCGGGTCGTAGACCCGACCGGTCCGATCGGTCGAACCGGCGACCGGCTTGTTGTTGATCCAATGTTCGATGGTTTTCACTGTTTCACCTCTAGATGAGCATCTGACTGAGACCGCGCTTGAGATACCTGCCGTCGCCCTTGGTGCCGACATAGCGGTCACCGTCGACGATCACCCTCCCCCGGCAGAGCACCTTGTCTACTTTCGCATTGATTTCCATTCCCTCATAGGCCGTGTAGTCGATATTGCCGTGAATCGTCCCGGGCGCCGAATAGGTGAAGGACGCTTGCGGGTCGTACACGACCAGATCCGCATCTGATCCGACGGCGATCGTGCCCTTGCGGGGATAGAGGCCGAACATCTTGGCGGGAGCGGTGGCCACCAGCTCAACCCACCGGTTGATGTCGAAGCGGCCGCCGACCACCCCGCTCTGGTACATGACGTTGAACCGCTCCTCGACCCCGGGCAGACCGTTGGGAATCAGCGTGAAATTCCCTTCCCCCAAACGCTTCTGCCGCCCCATCTGCTCGTCGTCGTCGTAGAAGAAGCAGGCATGGTCGGTGGAGACGACCTGGAGGTCGCCCCGGGCCAGCGCATTCCACAAGTACTCCTGGTGGCCTTCGGCTTTGAACCGGATGGGTGTCGAGCAGACGTACTTCGCCCCCTCGAACCCGGGCTGCGATACATGGTCTTCGACCGACAGATGCAGGTACTGCGGACAGGTTTCCCCGAAGACGTTGAGTCCCCGGTCCCGGGCCTGAGTGAGCTCGGCCACTGCTTCTTTGGCCGACATGTGCACGATGTAGAGGGGTGCTCCGGCCAGTTCGGCGAGGGTGATGGCCCGGTGAACGGCCTCGGACTCGGTCGAAGGGGGCCGGGTGATGGAGTGATACTTGGGATCGGTTTCGCCCCGCTTGACCGCCTGTTCGCGCAGCACGTCGATGGCGATGCCGTTCTCGGCGTGCATCATGATGGTGGTGCCGTCGAGCGATGCCTGTTGCATGGCCCGAAAGATCTCGCCATCGTCGGAGTACAGGACGCCCGGGTAGGCCATGAACAGCTTGAAGCTGGTGACGCCCTCGTCGACGATGGCCGCCATCTCTTTGAGGGACGAGTCGTTGATGTCGCCGACGATCATATGGAAGCCGTAGTCGATGGCGCAATTGCCTTCCGCCTTCGCCATCCACGCCTCAAACCCGTCCCGGACCGCTTCACCCTTCACCTGCACGGCGAAATCCACAACGGTGGTGGTCCCCCCGAAAGCCGCCGCCCGGGTGCCGCTCTCGAAGCTGTCGGAGACGAACGTACCTCCAAAAGGAAGCTCGAAGTGGGTGTGCACGTCGACCCCACCGGGCACGACATATTTGTCGCGGGCGTCGATCACCGTCGGGGCACCCTCGAGCCAGTTGTGCGAACCGGGCGCTGCAATCGCCACGACCTTTCCGTCCTCGATGAGGAGATCCGCCGCCACCGTCTGCTCGGCAGTGACCACCGTGCCGTTCGTGATGACAGATTTCATCGGCCCGCTCCTCCCTTTTCGTCGGCCGCCGTCGCCGCCACCGCTTGACTCAATATCTCGAATCCTTCGTCGGCCTCTTCCTCGGTCAAGGTCAACGGCGGGGCGATGCGCAGCACGTTGCCGAACATGCCGCCTTTGCCGATCAGTAACCCACCGGTCCGGGTTCCCTCCATGATCCGGCCGGCCGCCTCCGGGTAAGGGTCCCTGCCGCCGGAGTGCACGAGCTCGACCCCGATCATGAGACCCTTGCCCCGCACGTCACCGACGATCTCGTAAGCATCGGCCAGATGATCGAGCCGGGACCGAAGATGCTGACCGACCTTGAGGCTGTTGGTCTGCAGGTCGTGTTCGAGCAGGTACTCGAGGTTGGCGAGGGCCCCGGCGGTCGAGAGCGGATTGCCCCCGAAGGTGGAGATCGAATTGGCCGTCAGACAATCCATGATCTCGGCTCTTCCGATCACCCCGCCAAGCGCCAGGCCGTTCCCCAATCCCTTGGCGAACGTGATGAGATCCGGAACCATGCCGTGCGCCTGGTAGCCCCAGAAGTTCTCACCGGTCCGGCCCCAACCGGTCTGGACCTCGTCTGACACGAAGAGAATTCCGTGTTTGTCGAGCTCTTCTTTCATGGCCCCGAAGAACCCGTCCGGCGGGGTCACGAAACCGCCCACCCCCTGGATCGGCTCGGCGATCATGCACGCCACGTCACCGGCAGTCGCCACGTTCAACATGTCGCGCAGATCATCGACGCAGGCGGCGATGAAGTCCTGGTCGAGGAGATGGCCGAAAGGGCTCCGATAGCGATAGCCACCGTGCACGTAGGTCACGTTCAATGGTCCAAGGCTGCTGGGCGACCAGGACCGGTTCCCGGTCAGCGAAACAGCCGCAAACGACCGTCCGTGGTAGCTGTTGCGAATCGCCAGCACTTCGTTGGAACGCCGGTAGGTGGTGGCCAGCAACATGGCTGCATCGTTGGCTTCGGTCCCGGAATTGGTGAAGAACACCTTGGCGTCGGGGATCCCCGATAATCCAGCCAGTTTCTCGGCCAACTCGATCTGCTGTTCGATGAGGTAGAGCGTCGAAGAGTGCAGGATGCGTTCGCTTTGGCGCTGGATCGCTTCGACCACCTCCGGCACGTTGTAGCCGGTCATAGTGGTGAGAATGCCGCCGAAGAAATCGAGGTACTCGTTACCTTCGGCGTCGCGGACCCGCCGGCCGTCGCCCCCCACCAAGGCGATCGGCTGCTGGTAGTAGAGCGCCAGCCAGGAGGGAAGTACCTGCTTGTGTCGGGTGTGGAGGTCTTGATGAACGCCCATGAGTCCTCTCGGTTCTCTCTAAGGAGCAACCAGATCGCCGTAGGCGTCCGGTCGCCGGTCACGGTAAAAGGCCCACTGTTTGCGGACTTCTTCGATCATATCCAGGTCCAGATCCCGCACCACCAGCTCCTCGTCGGTATCGGAGGCGGCACCTTCGACGACCTGACCCCGCGGGTCGACGAAGTACGAGGACCCGTAGAAATCGTTGTCGCCGAGGGGCTCCTTGCCGACCCGGTTTATGGCCCCAATGAAATACTCGTTGGCGACCGCCGCGGCCGGTTGTTCGAGATTCCAGAGGTACATCGACAATCCCCGGCTGGTGGCCGATGGGTTGAAGACGATCTTGGCTCCGGCCAGGCCGAGGGCCCGCCATCCCTCCGGGAAGTGGCGGTCGTAACAGATGTACACGCCGATGCGACCCACAGCAGTGTCGAAGATCGGGTATCCCATGTTGCCGGGCCGAAAGTAGAATTTCTCCCAGAAACCCTTCACCTGGGGAATGTGAGTCTTGCGGTACTTGCCCAGGTAGGACCCGTCGGCGTCGATCACCGCGGCCGTATTGAAGTAGAACCCGTCGTCCTCTTTCTCGAAAATCGGCACGACCAGCACCATCCCGGTCTCTTTGGCGAGGTCCTGCATACGGCGGGTGGTCGGGCCGTCGGGAATCGGCTCGGCGTAGTCGAAATACTCGTCTTCCTGTACCTGACAGAAGTATGGGCCGTAAAACAGCTCCTGGAAGCACATCACCTGGGTCCCCTGCCGGGCGGCCTCCCGGGCGTACTCAACGGATTTGTCGATCATGGAGTTCTGGTCACCGGTCCACTCGGTCTGGACAATGGCTGCTCGTACCACATTCGCCATGCGGGCCTCCCTGTTGAGGGTCCCGGGAGCGGGACGTCGGCGCCCGGCCGCGGAACCACGCGGTTCTTCAAACCTACCCCAGCCGCCCTGCTAGGTGACGAGAGGCTGAGTTCCGGGTGAATCAGACGTCGAGCGCCTTATCCATGCGGCGGAGGTGTCCCGACAGGTTCATGAGTAGCTTTCTCGAGAAACCGGGCAGGTTGTCGATCAGGTACTGAAACTCGCGCCGGTGGATCACCAGAAGAACGGAATCTTCCTCGGCCACCAGCGTTGCGCTACGGGGCATCCCATCCAGAAGGGCCATCTCGCCGATCACCGCCCCCCAGCGCCTCGCGGTGATCTTGCGCCCATTGCGGCTGACCGCCACCTTGCCGCTCAGAATCACGAAACATTGATTGCCCCGCTCGCCCTCCTTGGCCAGCACCGTACCTCTGGCTACGGCAACCTCATCAGACCGTTTGGCCAGCTCATTCAGATCCTTCTTGCTCAGGTGTGAGAACAGCGGAATCACCCGGAGCGCCTCGACCCGATCGGATCGGCGTTTGAGTACAGCCACGACATTGTCCTCCCCCGGTGCGTGGGGGAAGTGTACGCAGCTATGGAGAAGACGCCCCGGTCAAGTGCCGATCACGGGGTTGCTGTGGCCGCTACCTCCCCTATTGGTTGGAGGGAGCGTCCCCGGAGGCACCACCGGATGGTCTGCTGTGCCGCAACTGCGCGGGCTGTCAGGCGGCCCGCTGAATTCCGGTTTTTGCGCTCACATTGCTCGCTCACCCGGCACGATAAGCGCCAAAACCGGATTGCTACCAGGGATGTTCGCGACCGTCCCAGGTCCAGAACCGACCGTGGTGGCTCTCGGTGAGGCCGGCCACCAGTTCACGAATACCGGCGACACTCGCTTCGACACTCAAGGTCGCCGAGCTGCCTCCCATGTCGGTGCGCACCCAACCCGGGTGCAGCACAATGGCGATCAAACCCCGGGCCGCCCAATCAGGAGCGCGTTGGCGGAATTCATCGTTGAGAGCGGCTTTTGAATCCCCGTAGTCGCCCAGGCTCCCCTCCCGGCCGCGCCGGGCTCCCATCTGGGAAGTGACCAATACCGCCTTCCCACCGGGCGCCATCGCTCCGGCGTCCAACAGCGCCTCAACCGCGCTAATGGGAGCGTCGGCGTTAACCGCCATCATCTCAGCCCGGGGTATGCGCAGCCCGACCCCGGCGTTATGAATTGCCACGTCGACGTGGCCGACCGACCGGGCCAGCAACGTCAGTTGCTCGCTATCGCGCACATCGAGTGGGTGAATCGTCAGATCGCCCGACAGCTTACCAAGCCGGCCGGGATGGTCGGGAGTCCGGGTGGTGGCACGCACTTCCCAGCCCTCGGAAAGGTACTGGCGAACGAGTTCGAACCCGATGCCCCGGCTGGCGCCGATGATCAAGACCCGTCGTGGTTGGTTGATGGTCATGCTCCTAGTGTGCCAGCCATCCGAGGTTCGAGCACCATACCGGCCGTACGCAAAATCAGCGTTGTCCTCGAGAGTTTGGTCGAAGCCGGATACCGAGTGGTCGTTCTGGTTCTTGGTGGGCCCACGTTTCGTAGGCGAGCATCGCCAAGATGATGGCCGAGTCGATGCCAAGCAGGATCAGGCCATCGAGCGACGCCCCGGACGCCGACACGAGGCCGATGGCGATGGCGGCACCCGTGCGCGTATAGGGGATTCGTCGAGTTGCCCTATAGGCGGAGACGACAAAGGAGAGCAGCACCAGAGCAAAACCGAGCGCCAGGAGCGTCCGCGCCAGAGGTTCGAGTTGTTCAGCCGGATGGGCGGTGATCTCCGCGACGACCACTGCAAAAAGGACGATTCCGGCCACCAACGGATAGTGCAGGATCGTATAGGCATCCCGGGCGAAGCCCCCCTGGGCTGCCCCCGACAGGCTGCGAAGATGGGATTCGACCCGCTCGGCAACCCAATCGAAATAGGACCACCACAACAAGGAGGTGGCCAGCGTTGCAATGACGAGTGTTGCCCCCAAGGTAAGGCCAACCCGGCTGCTCCCGATTCCTGCCCCGATGGCAACGATTGATTCCCCCAACGCAATGATGACCAGCAGACCGTACCGCTCCGCAAAGTGACCTGCCCTTATCTGCCAGTCACCCCGTTGGGCTGCCCGGGAGGCCCCCAGGTCGACGAGCAGCGACGCCAACCAGATCCAGGTGCGGGCGGGGTCTTCGAGGAGCCCGCCGACAACGGCAACTGTGCTAGCCAGCAGGGTGAGTGGGACAAAGAGCACCACAACTTGGCGCCGTTCCCGACTCGCCGATCGAAACGAAAGGATGCTGGCAACCAGGCGGAAAACGAAATACGCCCCAACGAAATACGGGCCACCGTCACCGAAGGCTTCGGGGATCACTCGGGCCATCAACAGACTCATCGCCATGGCAACCAGGAGTCCGAGCCGCACGTCCATCCGGTCAGTGCCGACCGCGTTGAGTGTCCAGGTGAACATCGACCAGCCCCAGTAGATCATTGCCAGGACCAACATTCCTTTAGCTACTCCGGCCGGACTGAGATCGTGCTCGATCAACGTCACAATCTGCGTGATGGCGAAAACGAACACCAGGTCGAAGAAGAGTTCCAGCGGCGAGACACTGAGTTCTTCAGATTCGGCCACGAGTTCCTCAAAGACAATTGGGATCGTGGACGATAGCAAGAAGGCGCGGCCACCCTCAAGGGGTGGCCGCGCCTTGCAGTAATGCGATTGTTTTCGGCTTAGAGCTCAGGGATCCCGAAGTTGAGGCTCTCCATATCGGTGACCTGATCCGCCGGAGGCGCTTCGATCACGATATCTGAGCCGTAGTCGTACATCTCGAAATCAATGACCATCGACTCAAACGCCTCGTCCTCGGGCACATCAAGATCGGTGCCGTCCATCTCGATCACGTACTTGTTGACCAGGCCGTCGTCGGAGATCCAGAGGTCCATAGGCAGGCAATCGATCGGCGGTAGACCCTGCGCATCGATCTGAGCACGTTCTTCCTGCGTGGCGTTGGCCAGCGAATCTTTCATGTCGAAGACAACCCCGTAGCGGGTGGTCTCGATTCCCCGGATGGTCTCGCGGCCCAATTCCTCGACCGTGCCGTTGGCCTCCTCGAAGAACTCCAGGAAGTCCGCCGGGTTACTGGGCCCGCCGAACTCGCTGGTGGCGGATTGACCCTCCTCGACTGGAGTGGCGATCCACTCGGTTTCCGTGCCCAAGAAGATCGAGAAGAACGGGAAGCGGATATACGAAGTGTCTCCGATAGTTCTCACCTCCATCTCGCCGAACAGGCCGGCCATCTCGGGTGGAATCTCTTCACCGAGCTGCGATGCGAAGAAACCCATGTCGATGATGAAGCTGGAGTTGCCGGCTCCGTTGTCGAAGGCACCCGAGAAGGGCATCGCGAAGCTGGCGCCCGGGAGTTCGGACACCCCCGCGACCGTTATCGATCCCTCCATCCGACCCTTGGTGGCATCCCGAGTCCGGGACAACGACTCCTGCAGGCTGGCCAACCCTCCGGACGATCCGCCGCAACTCGAAGCCGTCGTCTCATCGGGAGCTGCGGTGGTGGTGGTGGTGGTGGTGGTGGTGGTTGATTCTTGAACAGCCGCCGTGGTGGTGGTGACCCCATTGGCGGCAACGGTCGTTGTGATTTCTGCTTCGGTGTCGTCGCCGGCACACGCGGTGGCGACCAAGGGCAGCGCTGCGACAAACATCAACAAGTTGCGGATTCTCATGGTGTATTCCCCTTCGTTCTCCCTAACCAGCCTACCCGGCCGAGTCA
>JAOTUY010000009.1 GCA_029863625.1 Acidimicrobiia bacterium | reverse complement strand
GCGAGCCCATTGGGCTCGCCACCTCCCCCCTTCTCGCTCGCTTCGCTCGGCAACGTTGGTGGGAACCAACCCCCCTCCGGCGAGCCCATTGGGCTCGCCACCTCCCCCCTTCTCGCTCGCTTCGCTCGCAGGGGGGAGGGTTAGGTGATTCGGCGGTCGATCTCGTAGCTCGATCCGGTCCGTGACTTGGCGAACTCTTTCATCTCGACCGCGATGGCCGAGGCTTCCCACTGCGTGGTGATCGTCCTACTCAGGTTGGTGGCGACGCCCAGCGAGAAGGAGACAATGGGAAAGGCGTGATGTTCTCCCCTTCGGTCGCTCACCTCGATGTAGCCGCGCAGTGCGTCGGCGGTGTCATACAGGTCGAGGATGCCGTCATCGAAGATCCTGATAACCGCCTTGCAGTAATCCTCCACGAGATCGGTGTCCACGGTGGCTACGAAATCGTCGCCACCCACATGACCAACAAAGGTGCTGGGATCGCCGATTTCCGCCGCAGCTTCGAGCATCACATGGGCGGTGAATTTGATTACCAGGTCGCCGCGCATGAAGCCGTAGTGATCGTTGAAGGCTTTGAAGTTGTCGAGATCGGCGTGTACGACAGCGAAACTCCCGCCTTCGGCAATCCGGCTTTCCAGCTCCGAAGAGATGCGAAAGTTGCCGGGTAGACCCGTAAGCGGCGAGACATCTCGCATCGCCTGGGTGCGCCGGAGCACGGCTTTGACCCTGGCCATGAGTTCATCCACATCGAAAGGCTTGGTGACGTAGTCGTCGGCCCCGAGTTCGAGGCCCCGCACTCGGTCCTCAGGAAGGGTCTTCGCAGTCAACAGGATCACCGATGTGTTGGTGGCGGCGGGGTGCATACGCAGGCGTCGCAAGGCTGTGAGCCCGTCCATCTCAGGCATCATCACGTCGAGGAGCACCAGATCGGGCGGCGAAGCCATCACCTTGGCTATGGCTTCCTTCCCGTCATGGGCGACGTCGACCTCGAAACCTTCGAGTTCCAGATTCACCCTGACGAACTGAAGGATGTCCGGGTCGTCGTCTGCAACCAGGATTCTTTCCGGCATCTCACTCCACTGCTTCGATCGCGTCTCTCAACCGACGGACTGCCGCACGTGGGTCGGGATCCCTGAAGATCGCCGTCCCGGCGACAAAGACCTCAGCGCCGGCCTGCCTGGCCAACGGAGCCGTCTGGGCGGTTATGCCGCCGTCGACTTCTATATCGACCGAAAGTGCATGCGAATCAATGTAATTTCTCGCGGCTTCAATTCTCGGCAGGACTTCGGGCATGAACGACTGGCCTCCGAAGCCGGGGTGCACCGACATGACAAGAAGGAGGTCCGTCAGTTCCACGAACGGTTCCACACCCGCGAAGGGTGTGGAGGGGCTTATCACTAACCCAAAATCGAGCCCGATTTCCCTGGCCCTTCTGGCAATGTTGGTGGGGTTGGGAACCACTTCGATGTGAACGGTGACCAGATCGGCTCCGGCCTCTTTGAGGTCTTCCAGGTAGACGTCTGGATTGGTGGTCATCAGGTGACAATCGAAGTAAACGGTGGTTGCGGCGCGCAGCGAAGCGATTACCGGCATACCAAAACTGATGTTCGGGACGAAATGCCCGTCCATCACATCGAGATGCAGCATATCGACGTCGGGCTCGATCCTCTGCACATCTTCGCCGAGCCGGGCAAAATCGGCGGCCAGCAAGGAAGGCGCAATCCGGGCGGGCTTCATCCGGCGAGTGTAAACCTCCTATCCCCGGATTCTGGTGATGAACATGCCGTCCGTACCCGTAAGATGCGGTGCCAGTAGCCAGCCTCCGCCCCAAGGGCGGCCCGGCAGACCTGTAATCGGTTCGGTCTGCAAACCTTCGATGACACAGATGGTTTCTTGGGGGGTCACCGTGCAGACCGAATACACGACCAAGCCGCCGGGCTTCACTACCCGGAGGGCTTCGTTCACCATCTGAGCCTGGAGGCCGGACAGGTTGGTCAGGTCGGTAAGTTCTGTCCGGAAACGGACCTCGGGGCGCCGCCGCAAGGTCCCCCATCCGGAACAGGGTGCATCCACCAGCACCCGATCGAACGAATCTGACCGGTACGGGGTCTGGCGGCCGTCCGCTACGCACCAGCGGACCGGGCCATCTTGCATGCGACGAGCAGCCGCGGCGACCCGGCGGAGGTGACGGTCGGAGGCGATGACCACACCGTGGTTGTCCATCACATCCGCTATGTGCAGAGCTTTGCCCGCGGGAGCGGCCGCCAGATCCAGTATGCGATCGGCCGGGTGCGGGTCCAAAGCCAGGCTCACTGCGATTGATGCGCCGTCCTGAACCTGCATGTTGTCCGGGACTGCTTCCGACGAATCCAAGACATACGCGCCGCTGATACCTGCCACCGGTCGTGCCGTCTCCGGAGCTTGACCCGCGCGAAGGCGGGCCGTCCGGGGTGCGTCCATCTGCGAGGCGGCCAAGAAGGCCTCCGCCTCGCCCCAATCCCAAGCTTCCCCCAGCAGTTCATATATCCACAGCGGTTGGCCCCATCGCAGCGCTGTTCCCTGGTCGCCCTCCGGTAGGGGTGGCTCGCCACCGGTGACCACCGCCCGAAGAATTGCATTACAGAAACCGGTCGCGCCGGGTTGGATGGCTCTCGCCACCTCAACGGTGGAGTCGACCGCGGCATGGTCGGCTGTTCGGGCGAAGAGCACCTCGTTGACGCCCACCCGAAGCGTGTCGAGCACATGGTCCTGAATCTTGTGCAACGGTCGGGTGCTCACCGACGCGATTGTGCGGTCGATCCTCAAGAGGTTGCGGATGGTGTCGTAGGCGAGACGTTGAGCCAGGCGAGCATCGGCGGGGGGTAGATCCCGTATCACACTCCGCACCACCAGATTGGAGTAGGCGCCCGATCGGAGCACCCGGGTCACAATCAACCGGGCGGCGGTTCGCGCCGCAATCCCCGGTTTCAAGGCAGCCGCCCGAGATCTTCCTGCCGCCCTCGCGCCCAGGCCGCTCCGCTCATGCGTTTTCCGCCCGCAACTTGCACTTCGATGAGTTCAACGGGCCGGTCCGCAGTCCCCAGATAGAGCCGGCGGCCATCGAAAACGAGTTGACCAGCCTCAATGGGAGGGAGATCGGTTGGGGCAGCCGCCCATACCTTCAGCGCACCGTCCTCAAATCTGGCTCCCGGTCGGGGAGAGTACGCTCGGACTGCCCTGAGGAACTTGTCAGACGGCCACCTCGCACTCACGTTTGCCTGGTCGGTTGTGATTCGGTTGGCGTAGCTTGCCCCGGCGGTTCGCTGAAAAACCGGAGCCATTCGACCCTCCGCGTAGTCCGTCAAGTGCTCGGAAAGAAGGCCGGCGCCGAGATCAGCCAACCGGCCGGTCAGTTCACCGGCCGTCTCGGTCGGTTCGATTGAGGTGGTTGCCGTGGCAACAATCGGTCCTGTATCCAAGCTTTCGTCCATCACCATCAGTGTCACGCCGGTCTCTTCGTCACCGCTCAGAATTGCCTGCTCGACCGGTGTTGCACCCCGCCAGCGGGGCAGAAGAGAGAAGTGGATATTGACAAACCCTCGACTCGGGATGTTGAGCACCGCCGGAGGCAGGATCATGCCAAACGCAACAACTACCCCCACGTCGATGGGGGCGACTTCGAACAGAATCTCCTCGAGTTCCTTGCGGCTGGACGGTTGCGCAACCGGGAGCCCCATCCGGGTAGCAGCCTCCTTGACGGGCGACGAGCGAGCCCGTCCCGAGCGGCCGCGCGGCTTGTCGGGCCGCGTGATGACCAGATGGAGATCCGTCGATGAGGACGTCACCCGGAGACAGGGAAGGCTGGCCGCCGGAGTGCCGAGAAAGACGGTGGAGATCACTCGCTCGTTCCGAACCCCAACGCTTCTTCACGCAGGTCGCGAAGCGCCTGCTTGCGAAGCTTGCTCTCCAACCGTTCGATCAGGAGCTGGCCCTCGAGGTGGTCAACCTCATGCTGCAATATGCGTGCCAACAGCTCATCGCCGGCGTACTCGATATCCTGGCCTGCAAGGTCCAGTCCGCGCACCCGCGCGAAACCCGGTCGTGTGATCGGCCAGAAATGACCCGGAACCGAAAGACAACCTTCGTCAAACGTCCACTCGCCGCTGCTCTCGATGAGCTCGGGATTGATCAGCACACAAGGTCCCTCACCGGCATCAAACACAACAACCCGACGCGAAACGCCGATCTGCGGAGCTGCCAGACCGACCCCGGGAGCGTGGTACATAGTCTCGAGCATATCGGCCACTAGACGATGAACGCTTTCGTCGATTTCGAGGATGGGATCGGCCCGGCCCCGGAGCACGGGATCCCCGAAAGTCCGAATTGGAAATATGGCCACAACTACCTCCGGATGAGGCAGCCTAGTGCTCTCTCTCCAGGACCCCGTTCGATGATCCCGGAAATCGGCGAGCGCGGTTGCCTGACCGTCGAGATGCGTGACAACTACTGATCGGCGGTCTCTTCCGGTGCCGGTACTCGAAGCTGGTCAGATGCCCTCAGAGATCGAGAGGGTCCGCATCGACCCTGACGGCCGCGCCTCCGTCGCGAAGACGCTGCACGGCTGGTCGCAGCCTGGTCCGCACGGCCGATAGGCGGTCTCCCTGGATCAACCACCGCGAACCGCGCGGGGCGGGGGCCGGTCCGTACACGGTGGCGTCTCCCCCAACCGCCTCCTTGATCAGGACATCGTCCTCGAGGCCTCCGTCGCGAACCTCGAGAACGATGAGCTCGCCGACAGGTGGGAACCCCAGCTCTTCTCGTTTGATCAGCTCGGCCTCGAGAAACTCGATCGGGTCGCCTCTTCGCAAAGCAGAAATGACGGGATGATTCGGTTGCGAGGTTTGCACCATGAGCCGCTTGCCCCGCCCAAACGGCACGATGCCGGCCAGTCGAGTCAGGACCCGCAACGCTTCTTCCGCGGACCGGTAGTTGGTGCCGAGAATCAATCCATCAGCGTCGACGGCCACTGCCAGCTCCACGGTCCCGGCCCGGACCAGATCTCGTTCGGTCCCGACCACAATGGGGCGGTGTTCGTCGATGTTCCCAACAGAATCAGGTCCAAGCATCCGGCGCACAACTTCTACGATGCGACCCGAGCCGGCCCCGAGTGGCTCGAAGCGAGCTGCTCCGCAGGCGAAGCAAGGTCCCAGTGCCGCACCGCAACGAGCACAGGTGGTGCCCGGATCGGGCCGGGAACCGCACTCTGCGCACCTCCTCAGGGTACGACAGCTCACGCACCGCGAGGCAGGCGCGTACCCGTGACGATGGGTGAACAGGAAGACCCGTTCATTCCGAGCAATCGCGTTGCGAAGCGCCGACCGGACCCGATCCGTCAGAATTCCGCTGCCGGGCGGGTCCTCGCCACGATCGACAACTTCCACCAATGGCCATATCCGGTTCCGGCCGGGAGCTCGGATGATCTCGGTTCCGGCTCCAAGCACCTCCGTGGTCGGAACTCGACCCATGTACAGAAGCCCGAACCGCTCGATTCGGGCTCGCGTTCTGAGAATCTCGCGAGCGTGGATAGTCGGCGTCTGTCGATCCTTCATCCCCCGGCGACCCTCTTGGATGATCACGCCTAGACCTAACCGGGCGACCGGCCAGAATACGATGCGGTGCGTACCGACCAGAATCGAACCGGGCACGGTCGCCGCTACCTGCCACGCGGAAGTGAGTTGTCGATCGGAGAGGTCGGGTGTTGCGAGCACGACCCTCGGCCCGAACGTGGCAGAAAGGTCCGCAGCAAGCTTCCCGGCTTCGAACGCCGTCGCGGCAACCACGACCGATGATCGGTCCGCACCGGCTACAGGGCCAACGACACTTTCCACATGGCGACTCCAATCAGTTGAGACGAGGAAGTAGGCAGCCGGGTTTCTCCTACCCCCGGCTGCCGCAGAGGCCAGGGGGGTGAGTGGGCCGGAGCCAACCCGGGGGACCTCCGGCCAGAACGGCGCTGTGCCGAGTCTCGGTAGGTTGGGCGGAGTTGATTTGGCGAAGATGCCTGCCATCGGCGAGATGTAGTGGTGAGCTGCCCATCGCAATGTCTCCAACAAGTGTTCGTCGAAAACCGGGACTTCTCCCGATATGCCGCGCAACTCTTTTAGGCCCGCATGTGATCCTGAGCGGACGTCGGTGACATACCCGCGGACTTTCCGACCGCCGAGGGGTACCCGCACGATCGATCCGACGGAAACGTTCTGGCCTTCTCCAACGGCATAAGCGAACCCATCATCGACCGCGAAAGTGGGGACATCGGGAACGACCCTGGCAACGAGCGGGAGGCTCAGAGGCTCGCCGCGGCGGCGGCGAGCGTCACCGCGACGTCCTCTGCCTCCCAGGAGAATTGAGGACGCCCGAAGTGGCCGTAGGCAGAGGTTTCCTGGTAGATCGGTCGCTGTAGTCCGTAGCGGTTGATGATCGCCAGCGGACGAAAGTCGAAATGGTCGGCGATCAGCTTCTCCAGGCGGACTACCGGCACGGTTTCGGTTCCGAAGGTCTCCAGATAGATCGAGAACGGTTCTGCCTGCCCTATCGCGTAGGAGAGCTGCAGTTCGCAACGGGCGGCCAGTCCTGCCGCGACAACATTGCGCGCAGCATGACGGGCCGCGTACGCAGCCGATCGATCGACCTTGGTTGGGTCTTTGCCGGAGAAGCACCCGCCTCCGTGCCTCGCCGCGCCGCCGTAGGTATCGACGATCACTTTGCGTCCGGTTAGTCCGGTATCGCCGACCGGACCGCCGACCACAAATCGCCCCGACGGGTTGACGATGAACTCGAAGTCGCCGCTGGGTTCCGGCAGAACGGCTTCGAGAACATGCTTGCGAAGGTCGCCGTCCAGCGTGCTCCGATCGATGCCCTCGCTGTGCTGAGTAGAGATGAGCACCCGATGAATCCCAACCGGCTTGCTTCCGTCATACTCCACGGTGACTTGCGTCTTGCCATCTGGACCGAGGTAGCCGAGTGTGCCATCCTTACGCACCACGGCGAGCCGTTCGGCCAGACGATGCGCGAGCTGTATCGACAAAGGCATCCGTTCGGTCGTTTCGTCGACGGCGTACCCGAACATGATCCCCTGATCGCCCGCCCCAAGACCGTCGAGCGGATCGGTCGAACCGTTGCGCGTTTCGAGGGATTCGAACACACCTCCGGCGATATCCGGGCTTTGCCGCTTCACGATTACATCCACCGAACACGTATCGGCGGCGAATAGCTCGTTCGGGTCGTTGTAGCCGACGTCTCGAATGGCTTGGCGAACCGCCGCCTCGATGTCGACCGTGGCGGTAGTGGTGATTTCCCCGGCGACGATAACGATGTCGTTGGTGACCAGCACCTCACATGCGACCCGACCGTGCGGGTCTTGCGTCAGAACCGCATCGAGGACGCTATCCGAGATGCGATCGGCGAGTTTGTCCGGGTGCCCTTCGGTTACTGATTCTGACGTGAAATACCAACTGCGCATGCGAGCGAGTATACGGGGGACTCAACCCTTGGTGGCAGGTTGTCTGAGCTGCTCGGCCAGGTGATCACAAAGACGTCGGGCCACTTCGCGCTTGGTGAGCAGCGGCCACCGGTCGACCTTTCCTTGACTATCGATCAGCGCAACCTGATCTGTATCGGATCCGAACTCCGATCCTTCCGCAGCTACATCGTTGGCGACCGTGACATCCGCGCCCTTGGAAATGGCCTTCTCGATGGCCTTGTCGATGGACCCGGTCTCGGCCGCAAACCCGACCAGATAGGGACGGGGTTCCAGCGCGGCCAGACCGGCCAAGATGTCGGGGGTCGGCTCGAGCCGGATCTCCGGGATTCCGTCCGTGCGGCGCAGTTTGGTTGCGGTCACAGCAACCGGGCGAAAGTCGGCCACCGCCGCCGCCATCACAGCCACATCGACCGCGGCCGCAAGCTCCGCGACGGAAGCGGCCATCTCCTCAGCAGTCTCGACCTCGATAAGCGTGACACCGGATGGGGCGGGAAGTCTGGCGCTCGACACCAGGGTTACCGTGGCTCCGGAAGCGGCCGCTTCGGTGGCGATTGCATAACCCATCTTGCCTGAGGACCGATTGCCGATGAACCGCACCGGATCGATTGGTTCCCGAGTTCCTCCGGCCGTCACCAGCATGCGGACGCCGCGGAGCCGCCCGGCCAGAAGGCGCTCGAGCGTCTGCAGGATCTCCTCGGGTTCGGCCATCCGGCCCGGTCCGATGTCACCCCCGGCCAGCGCACCACTCACCGGTCCGACGATGGTGTGACCGTCCCTCTCCAGTACAGCAACATTGCGCTGGGTGGCCGGGTTGTCCCACATTTCGGTATGCATCGCCGGAGCGAATACGACCGGAACAGTGGTCGCAAGTAGCGTGGCCGATACCAATTCATCGGACATGCCGTGCGTTGCCCTGGCAAGCGTGTTGGCGGTGGCCGGGGCGATGACGACCGCTTCGGCCCACCGGGCCAACTCAGTGTGGGGACTCACGCCAGCCGCTCCGAAGAGTTCCGTTGCTACCTGATGCCCGGAAATCGCCGCGAAGCTCTGGGCACCGACAAAATACTGCGCGGATCTGGTCATCATCACGCGGACGTCGGCGCCTTGCTCGACGAGTCGTCGAACGAGGTACGCCGTCTTATAGGCTGCGACGCCTCCCGACACTCCTACCAGTATGCGGCGCCCGTTGAGCACCCGCTCACTCTTCGACGCGCTCGACCGCCACCTTGCCTTGAGCAATTTCCTCCAAGGCGATAGTGAGCGGCTTGTGACTCAAGGAATGGACCTGGGGCGGCACGTAGTGGCCGATGCCTTCCCCCAGCTGGTTGAAGTAGTCGTTGATCTGGCGCGCTCGACGCGCCGCAACCACCACCAGGTCAAAACGGCCGCCGGTCGCCTCCAGCACGTCCTCAATGGGTGGGTGAATCATCTGTCTGCTTTCGTTGAAGGGGGCCCCAGTATACGCAAGATACGTTCCACCGCAGCCTCAACGGAGTCGTTGACCACGAGGTGATCGAACTGCTCCTCGGCTACCTCCAGCTGCCAGCGGGCGATCTCGAGCCTGCGTTCGACGTCTGCAGGAGAAGTGTCACCTCGGCTCCGTAGTCGCCGCTCCAGCTCCTCCGGAGTCGGTGGTGCCAGGAAAACGGTAAGCGCCGCCGGGAAGGACGTTTTTACCTGAACTGCCCCCAGGACTTCGATGTCGAGCAGGACATCATCGCCGTCTGCGATCCGTTCGAGAACCGGAGCGCGCGGGGTTCCGTAGAGATTGCCACTGTATTCAGCCCATTCCAGGAGCATGCCGGCGTCGCGCATGCGAACGAACTCTTCCAGTTCGACGAAGTGGTACTCAACACCATCGGTCTCTCCCGGTCGAGCCATGCGGGTCGTTACCGAGATCGAGAAGAAGAAGGGATGACGCTCGGCCAGAGCACCGACGACGGTCGACTTGCCTACCCCGGACGGACCGGATACAACGATCAGCCGCCCCAGGGCGGCTCGATCAGGAGAATTCTTCGAGAAGGGTGGTCCGTTGACGCTGCCCAAGTCCTCGGATTCGTCTGCTGTCTGCGATGCCATGGCCCTCCATCAGCCGCTTCGCTTTCACTTTGCCGGTTCCGGGCAACGAGGACAGAACGGCGTACACCTTCATCCCGGCCACGATTGGATCTTCGTCCGCGCGCTCCAGCAGTTCAGGAAAGGTGATCGAACCAGACTTCATCAGGTGCTTGATCTCGGCTCGCACCTTTCTGGCCTCGGCCGCTTTGGCCAGTGCTGCGGCGCGTTGCTCTTGTGACAATTCTGGGGGTGCCATAACTCTCCCGTATCAGGTCAAGCGCACTCTACCAACCCCGACAGCCGTTCAGGCCCCAGAGGCCGCCTGTTTGAGGATTGCGCGAACCGCCCCAACAGGATCTGAAGCTCGCACGATCGGCCGGCCGATGACGAGATAGTCCGCGCCGCGCCTCATCGCCTCGGCCGGATCCGCGGTACGGCGTTGATCGTGGGTCGCGGTGCCGGTGAGCCTGATCCCCGGCGTCACCTTGAGTAGATCGGGTGCAACCTGATCGACTACGCCTAATTCTTCCGGTGAGCACACCACTCCCTCACAACCGGCGGAGGCCGCCAACTTCGACAACCGAGCCGTCTGACGTCCCGGAGTTCCGGATATGCCCGCTTCTGCCAGGTCATCTGCGGTCATGCTGGTCAGCACGGTCACGACCAGGATGCCGGCCGGGCGCCCGCCGGCTCCCTCCTCCAGCCCGTCAACTGCGGCGCGCAGCATCCGGCTCCCACCGCTTGCGTGCACGGTCACCCAACGTGCGCCCAGTCGCCCCAATTGCCGGGCAGCCCGCCCGACCGTTGTCGGTATGTCGTGCAACTTGGCGTCGGCGAGCACCGGCTTGCCCAGGCTCGCCATGGAAGCGACCACGGCGGGACCGGGGCCCATCAGCAACTCGAGCCCAACCTTGAACCCTCCAACATGCCGAATCAGGGTCTTGGCCAGGCGAACGGACTCCTCAGCGGTGCTCACATCGAGGGCCACCAGAATGGGATTGGCAGAGTCTTCCACGCGAGTCATCGCTTTTCCGCATTTCTGCCGTTCACCATGGCCGCACGGCTCCAATCAGATCCGAGACTCGGTCCACCCCGTTCCGCTCGCAATATGCCCGCACCTGGCGCATAATCGTCCGTCCAATACGGGGACGCTCGAAATGGGCGGTGCCGATCGCCACCGCCGTGGCGCCGGCCAGGAGATACTCAACCACGTCGGATCCGCTGCGCACGCCCCCGCATCCGACGATCTGAGCCTCGGGAAAGGCGGACCGGACCTCGATGACGCATCGGAGAGCGATGGGCTTGAGGGGCGGACCCGAATACCCGCCCGTAGTCCTGGAGAGAAGCGGTCGTCTCGTTTCGATATCGATAGCCGCTCCCGAAATGGTGTTGGTGAGGACCAGCCAGTCGGCGCCTCCCTTCAGCGCGGCCCGGGCGATTGCGACGATGTCCTGAGCATTGGGAGAAAGCTTCGCTCCGATTGGCTTGTCTACCGCGCTCCGCACCGCCCTCACCACAGCTCCGGTTGCCTCGGCGTCGAGGGCCCAGATTGCCTCCCCGGCCAGATTGGGGCACGACAGGTTGATCTCGATTGCCTCGATCGCAGTAGCCGCCAGTTTCCCGGCTACTTCGACGAACTCTCCAACCGTTTTCCCCACCACAGAACCCCACACCGGAACTGAAAGACCCGGGAGAAGCAAACCGACATCGTCGACCCAGGTTGCCACGCCCGGGTTCTGAATGCCGATCGCATTGAGCATCCCCGCGCCGGTACTCGCCAGGCGGGGGTCGGGATTACCGGGCCACGGGGTTCCACTCACCGATTTGGCCACCGCCGCTCCATAGGCTTCCAAAGCACCAACGCCGGCGAAATCCACCACTGAACCGACTGTTCCGGATGCGGCAACCAGAGGGGACCGCATCAGAACCGGACCAAGCGCGACGGATAGGTCGGTCATCGGTGCCACTCTTGCAGGCTGCGGACCCGGCTGACAGCCCTGTCGTCTGCATGAAGGCTTCTGGCCACCGCCAACGCTCCCGGCACCGTTGTAATGCAGGGTATACCGCGCCGCCGGGAGGCCGCCCTGATCAGACTCCCGTCGCTTCGAGCCCGGCGACCCCGGGGCGTATTGACCACCATCGCGATCAATCCTGATTCGATCCGGATGACGCTGTCGTCTGGTCCTTCCCCAACCTTGACCACGAGATCGGAAACTACTCCGTGGTGGGCGAGATACTTCGCCGTGCCGGCCGTGGCCGCCAGCCGGAATCCGAGCATGGAGAACGCCTGCGCAGCGGCCAGACCTACCGGTTTGTCACGATCGGCCAGAGAGAAGAACACCACGCCACCCATCGGGACCCTGTGCCCGGCACCCAGCAGGGCTTTGGCGTAGGCGGTTCCGAAATCCGGTCCGATCCCCATTACCTCCCCGGTTGCTTTCATTTCCGGCCCAAGCACCGTGTCCTCCTCCGGGAATCGTTCCCAGGGCAGCACAGCCTCCTTCACGGCCACGAACCCCCTGGCGATCCCCTTGTCCTCCGCTACGGCAAGGACGCCCTCGCGGCGGAGGTCTTCGAGCTTCGCCCCCATCATCACCCGGGCGGCCACTTTGGCGAGCGGAACGCCGACGGCTTTCGAGATGAACGGAACCGTCCGGGAAGCTCTCGGGTTTGCCTCGAGGACCAGGACCTCTTCTCCTTTGATCGCGAACTGGATATTGATGAGTCCTCGCACCTCGAGCCCCCTCGCCAACTTCTCGGTGGCGGCCAGCATTGATTGTTGAGCACTGAAAGCGATGGTGGGCGGTGGCACGACGCAAGCCGAATCGCCGGAGTGGACACCCGCCTCCTCAATGTGCTCCATGATCCCGCCGATCAGGAGCTCCTGACCGTCGTACACAGCATCAACATCTACTTCCGTCGCCGATTCGAGAAAACGGTCAATCAGTAATGGAGCTTCGCTGAGGTCGCAACCCATGACGCCGTCCGGGCCGTACGTCCTTTGCAGGTACACGGTCAGTTCCTGCTCGCTGTAGACAACCTGCATGGCCTTGCCGCCCAACACATACGACGGCCGGACCAACGCCGGCAAGCCGATGCCGGCAAGAACCTTTTCCGCTTCTTCTTCGCTCGTCGCAATCCCGTGGGGAGGCTGGCGCAACCCGAGACGGCGGCACAGTTCGCTGAAGCGTTCGCGATCCTCCGCTGTATCGATCGAGTCCGGCGACGTTCCGGCGATGGGCACACCCGCTTCTTCAAGCGCCCGTGCCAGGTTGAGCGGTGTCTGCCCTCCGAGTTGCACAATCACAGCCTCGGGTTGCTCCCTTTCGGCTATGGCCAGGACATCCTCTACGGTCAAGGGTTCGAAGTACAGACGGTCTGAGGTGTCGTAGTCCGTCGAGACAGTTTCCGGGTTGCAGTTCACCATGATGGTCTCGTAGCCCGCGGCGCGGAGCGCGTATGCAGCGTGGACGCAGCAGTAGTCGAACTCGATGCCTTGTCCGATGCGGTTGGGGCCCGAACCGAGGATCATCACGCTCGGTCTGTGAGAAGCCGGTACCTCGTCTTCGTCCTCGTAGGCGCTGTAGAGATAGGGCGTCCGGGCGGAAAACTCCGCGGCGCAAGTATCGACCGTTTTGTAGGTCACGTCGATGTGCCAGCGCCGTCGATAGTGGCGGACTCTTGCCTCGGTCAGACCCCACAAGTAGCCCAATTGAACATCTGAGAAACCGTGCCGCTTTCCGACCCGCATTGACTCGGCGGAGGGCGGAGCCGCTTCGAGCTCCGAACGTATCTCAACGATCTGTGCCAGTTGATCGACAAACCAACCATCGATCCTGGTCGCCGTGGCGAGACTCTCCTGGTCCTCGCCGCGCCGCAGCAGCTCGGCCATCGCAAAGATTCGTTCGGGATTCGCTACGCAACTTCGGGCGAGAAGCGTCTTGCGATCGAGGGAAAGAAGCGGCGCTTCTTGCGGGTCTGCGTTGAGGCCGGCCCGGCCCGTTTCCAGAGAACGAAGCCCCTTTTGCAGGGCTTCGGGAAATGTGCGACCGATCGCCATAACCTCTCCGACGCTTCGCATCGATGTGCCCAACGTCGGAGGAGCGGTCGGGAATTTGGCGAAATCAAAGCGTGGCACTTTGACGACGACATAATCGAGAGCGGGCTCGAATGAAGCAGGGGTCGTGCCCGTGACATCGTTGGTTATCTCGTCGAGCGTGTAGCCGACCGCCAGAAGGGCGGCGATCTTGGCGATAGGGAACCCGGTTGCCTTGGAAGCCAGCGCCGAGGAGCGCGACACACGGGGGTTCATCTCGATGAGGAGGCGGCGACCCGTTGACGGATCGACCGCAAACTGGACATTGGCGCCACCCGTTTCGACGCCGACCGCCCGGAGGCAGGCTATCGCCTCGTCCCGCATCTCCTGGTATTCCGGGTCCGAGAGCGTCTGGATGGGAGCCACGGTGATCGAATCGCCGGTGTGAACCCCCATGGGATCGAGGTTCTCTATGGAGCAAACGATGACGGCATTGTCTGACCGGTCGCGCATCACTTCGAGCTCGTACTCTTTCCATCCCTCAATGGACTCTTCGACCAGGATCTCACCAGCGGGAGAGGCGATCAGCCCTTCCCGGGCTTTGACAACGAACTGTTCCTGGTTGTAGGCGATTCCGGTACCACCACCGCCCAGTATGTAGGAAGGCCGGACCATGACGGGAAAGCCGATCTGTCTGGATGCCTCAACTGCCTCGTCGAAGGAACGCGCATAGATCCCCTTGGGTACCGCCAGCCCCGTTGCTTCCATCAACGTCTTGAACCGTCCACGGTCTTCTGCCGCTTCGATGGATTCGAGACTGGCGCCGATCAATTCCACGTCGTACTTCTCGAGCACGCCTCGGCGAGCGAGTTCGGTGGTCACATTGAGAGCGGTCTGACCGCCCAAGGTAGGCAGAAGCGCTTCTGGCCGCTCGGCCGCAATGATGGCTTCGATGGTTGGAGCCGTGACCGGCTCGATGTAGGTTGCGTCGGCAAACTCCGGATCCGTCATGATGGTGGCGGGATTCGAGTTCACCAGCACAACTCGCAAGCCCTCCGTCCGGAGAACCTTGGCCGCCTGCGTGCCTGAATAGTCGAACTCGGCGGCTTGGCCGATCACGATCGGGCCGGAACCGATCAGCAAGACAGTGGCGAGGTCGGATCGGCGTGGCATCAGCGCTGGGCGATCAGATCGGCGAAATGGTCGAAATAGTGCAAAGCATCGTGGGGCCCCGGTGCCGCCTCCGGGTGGTACTGGACCGAAAAGGCGTCGACGTCTCGGCATGCCAAACCTTCCACCGTGCCATCGTTCAGGTTCACGTGCGTCGCCACGATCTCACCGAATTCGGTGCGCAATCGATCGGCGGCCGGCAGCACAGGAGTCTCCCCGTCGCCTCCCGCCAGGTTGGTGAGATTGACGGCGAACCCGTGGTTGTGGGCCGTGACCTCGATCCTTCCATCGATCAGTCGTCTCACCGGATGGTTTCCGCCGTGGTGACCGAACGGCAGCTTGTAGGTGGTGGCCCCCAACGCCAGACCGAGCACCTGATGACCCAAACAGATCCCAAAAATGGGAACCCGGCCCAGCAGCAAGCGAACCGTTGCGATCGCCAACGGCAGCGCGGCCGGATCCCCCGGGCCGTTTGACAGGAAAACACCATCCGGTGACTGTTCGATTATGGACTCTGCCGGTGTGTTGAGCGGAACGACCCTCACCTCGAGACCTTGCCCTGCCAGCTCCCGAACGATGGACCGCTTGATGCCCAGATCCAGCGCAACAACCTTCCCGCGCCGCTCCCCAAAGGCCGGCTGGGTCCAAGCGTGTGAGGTCGTCACATTGCTGGCCAGATCTCGCCCGTCTATCACCGGGGCCGCCGCGGCCAGCTCTGCCAATTCGGTCACATCGACATCTGTGCCGATGGCGATCTGCATCGCTCCGGCCGACTGGATGTGTCGGGTCAACCTGCGAGTGTCGATGCCGGCCAGCGCCACAATCCCCCGGTCTGCCAGCAAATCGGCGAGGGACCCGTCTGCCCGCCAACTGGAATAGCGACGCGCCAGCGATCGTACGATCAGGCCGGCCGCCGTCGGCGCCGGGGCCTGGTCGTCCCCGGCGACCACGCCATAGTTACCGATATGGGGCAGCGTCATGACAATCACCTGGCCGGCGTACGAGGGATCGGTCAGGATCTCCTGATAGCCGCTCATCGAGGTGTTGAAGATCACCTCGCCTACGCTCACACCCTCTGCGCCTTTCGACATCCCGCGAAAGACCTGGCCGTCGGCCGTGACAGCCAGGCCTTCCTTCACCGGTGCACCTTGCCGTCCCGGTAGGTAACCCGTCCGTTGTAGATGGTGGCTACCACCCGCCCCTGCAACGACCTCCCGATGAAGGGTGAGTTCTCAGCCCTCGACTCGAAAACCTCGGGTTTCCATGCTGCGCTCGGATCGAAGACGACCAGGTTGGCCAGTCCGCCTGGCTCGAGCCATCGCCCGTGCTCGTGCAGCCCGGCGATGTGGGCAGGAGCGACCGACATGCGCTGAAAGAACTCGACCGGGCCGAGTTCGACCGACGTATTGACGACTGCCGCGGACGTCTCGAGACCGATGATGCCGCGCGGGGCCTCTTCGAAGGGAACGTCCTTCTCGTGGGCAGCGTGGGGGGCATGGTCGGTTGCCACGACATCGATGGTCCCGTCTACGAGCCCGGCCCGAACGGCTTCAACGTCGGCAGGTCGGCGGAGGGGCGGGTACATCTTGACATCCGGGTTCATCCGTTCGACTTCACCGTGATCGAGCATCAGGTGGTGAGGGGTCACTTCGGCGGTCACCGCCAGACCTTCAGCTTTGGCCTTCCCGACGAGTTCGACGGCGCCCGCCGTAGAAACGTGCTGGACGTGATAGCGGACACCGGTCAGCCGCGCCAGGGCTAGATCTCGAGCCACCACGGCCTCCTCCCCTATGGCCGGGATTCCGGCCATACCCAGTCGCGAGGAAACACTCCCTTCGTGCATATGGCCATCTCTCGTAAGCCCCCGATCTTCTGGATGTTGGGCGACCAACCCACCGATCTCGGCCAGGTATTCCATCGCCCTGCGCAAGAGACCGGCATCCTCAACCGAGTCGCCGTCGTCGGTGAAGATCCTCACACCCGCCGCCCACAGCTGATCGAGGTGAGCAAGCTTCTTTCCCTCTCTTCCCATGGTGATGGCCCCAGCCGGAACAACCTCAACCAAACCTTCTTCCCGGCCGCGGTCGATCACGAATCGCGCCAGGTGTCCGGCATCGACCGCCGGTTCGGTGTTCGGCATCACGACCACCGCTGTGAAACCTCCGGCCGCGGCAGCCGCCGATCCGCTCCCGATGTCCTCTTTCCACTCCTGGCCGGGCTCGCGAAAATGTACGTGGATGTCGACAAAGCCGGGACCGACCAGGCTCCCTCCACAATCGATGGTCTCACCTGAGGTCTTCAGGTCGATCCCGATTTCCTTCACGCTGCCGTTCTCGATCCGGATGTCTTTTTGGATCACACCGTCGGCCGTCACGAGTTTCCCGTTGGTGATGAGAATCTCATGCATCGTGAACCTCCCCTCCCAGCAGCCTGAACAGAATCGCCATCCGCACCGCCACTCCATTGGATACCTGCTCGAGGATCCTGGCTCGCGGATGGTCGGCAACCTCGGGGGCGATCTCGACCCCGCGGTTCATCGGCCCCGGATGCATCACGATCGCATTCTCCGCCAGACGCCCGAACCTCTCCCGGGTCATGCCAAACCTGCTCACGTACTCAGGAAGTGAAGGAAAGACCGAAGCGCCTCCGCGTTCTGCCTGGATGCGAAGCAGGTAGACGACATCGACGTCGAGGGCATCGTCGATAGAGCCCGCCACCTTGACCGGCCACCCCTCCAAATCCACCGGTAGGAGCGTCGAGGGGGCGACCAGGGTCAGGTCCGCTCCCAACGTACTGAACGCAGAGATATCCGACCGCGCCACTCGCGAGTGCCGGATGTCGCCGACGATCGCGATCCTCAACCCGTCGAGCGACCCGAAATGCTGACGGATGGTGAGCGCATCGAGCAAGGCCTGGGTGGGGTGCTGATGGGCTCCGTCGCCGGCGTTGAGCACGGGTAATCCGGTCCAATCGGCAATCCGCCACTGAGCGCCGGTGGACTGGTGACGCACCACCAGCGCGTCGGCACCCATCGCCTTGATCGTCAGCGCCGTGTCCTTGAGGCTCTCGCCTTTGCTGAGGGAGGAGGTCGACGGGGAGAAACTCATGGTGTCGGCAGACAGTGCCTTGGCGGCCCGTTCGAAGGAAAGCCGGGTTCGGGTCGAGGCTTCAAAGAAGAGCATCGCCACCGTCTTCCCTCGCAGCGCCGGGACCTTGGGGATCGGCCGGGCCAGCACCTCCACGAACTCATCGGACAGATCCAAGAGCGACTCGAGGTCTTCTCGCGTCACATCGTCGGTGTTCAGGAAGTGTTTCATGCCCTCTCCTCGATCCAGATACCTTCCTTGTCGTCTGTCTCCTGAAGCCGAACCGTCACTCGCTCGCTTGATGACGTGGGGAGGTTCTTGCCGACGTAGTCGGCCCGAATCGGCAACTGCCGGTGGCCCCGGTCGACCAGCACCGCCAGTTGTACGGCCTGGGGTCGTCCCAGATCAGCCAGCGCGTCGAGTGCTGCGCGAATGGTGCGCCCCGTGTACAGGACGTCATCGACCAGCACGACGATCCGACCGGTAGGGTCTTCCGGCATGAAAGTCGCATCGAGTTCGGTAGTGGGTCGGTGATCCAGGTCGTCCCGATAGAGGCCGATATCCAGTGTCCCGACCGGCACCTTGACGTTCTCGTATTCATCTATGGCTCGACTGAGACGCTCGGCGAGCGGCACACCCCGGGTATGGATTCCGACCAGAAGAACGGTCTCCGCCCCTTTGTTCCGCTCCAGAATCTCGTGCGCAACCCGACGGAGCGCTCGCTCGATTTCCTCGGACTCCATCACCTGCGTCACGTCGACTCCCCTCGTCGAGGCAGAAAAAAGACCGCCCCGGAGGCGGTCTGTGAAGATTCTCTGAACATGTCTTGCTCCTTCCCGGCCTCACAGGACCGGCGTTAAAGGACGTTGGCCGGAGCGTAGCACACGATCAAGAAGAAGCCGGGTTTCCTATATGCGGAGCCTCATCTGGACGTTCCACCGCAGCCAATTTGGCGAGAATTCCATTCACGAATGCCCCGCTGCGTTCCGTCGAATACACCTTGGCAAGACGAACCGCTTCGGAAACAACCACCGCCATCGGCGTCCTCTGCTCGAACCGAAGCTCGTACAAGCCCAGCCGAAGGATGCAGCGATCTACGGGCGGCATCCGAGCCACCCGCCAGCGGGTCGACACTCCATCAATCGATCTGTCCAGTTCGCCGAGGTGATCGCCGACCCCCCGAATAAGGCGGGCTGCCTTGACAGGAAGGCCGGTATCGATTTCTGCTTGAACCATGCCCCGCTGGTCGGCCTCGTAGAGGGCGATGAGCGCCAGGTCGCGCGGCTCGGGGCGGACTTGTTCTGGAGTGGTCACACGCGGGTCAGGTATTCGCCGCTACGGGTATCGACTTTGATGACATCCCCCTCGCCGACGAACAGGGGTGCTTGGACCACGAGTCCCGTTTGCACGGTCACCGGTTTTGTGGCCCCCGAGACCCGATCCCCCTTCACTCCCGGTTCGGCCTTGATGACCTCGAGTTCCACCGCAGGCGGCATCTCGACCGCAACCGCCCTGCCCTGGTACATATGCAACAAAGCGGTCATCCCATCAACGAGGTAGGGCGCGGCGTTCCCAACGTCGTCTGCCGGGATGGCGAACTGGCTGTAGGTTTCGAGATCCATGAAGTGAAACCCGAGATCGTCGCGATAGAGGAACTGATGGTCTCTCCGATCGATGACCGCCTGCTCGACCGACTCACCCGCCCGAAAGGTTCGGTCGATGACGGCGCCGGTGTCGAGGTTCCTGAGTTTCATCCTCACGAAAGCCCGGCCCTTGCCCGGCTTGACGTGCTGATACTCGATGATGCTGAAGAGACCCTCCGGTAGGTTGAGAGCCATCCCGGGGCGTGCTTCATTAGTCGAGATCATTCGGTATGGCTCCTTTGCGCAGCCCGGAGTGTATCGCTCGGACTCTGCTCAGTGATGGCGTCGAGATGCGGGACATGCATTGCCAAACGGTCTCCTAGGTGATACCGATACTGGCCAGCCCTGCGTCAATTGCTTCGCCGGACACGGAGAGTACAACCGGCTCACCAATCGCTCGCAGGAGCACCATTCGCATGCCCGAGGCGTCGCGTTTCTTGTCCCGGGTGAGCACATCGAGCACCGGCCGACGCTCGACACCTTCCGTTGCGATGGGCAGGCCGAGCCCAACGATGGCCTTTAGCTGGCGACCGGCGTTTGCGAATCCGACGAGTTCCTCAGCAATGCGACCGGCCGCGGCCATGCCGACGGCCACCGCGTGCCCGTGCGGCATTCCGGCTGTGATCTCAACGGCGTGGCCGATCGTGTGTCCGTAGTTGAGGGTGGCCCGAAGGCCGGTCTCGCGAAAATCCTGGTCGACTACTGCAACTTTGACCGCCACAGCTCGTGGCACAACCACGCTCAGATCTGCGCCCAGGCCGGTCGACTCGAGATGCACCAACAATGCGGGGTCCCCGATCAGAGCAGCCTTCAACGCTTCCGCCATCCCCTCACGCTTGAGCTCGATCGGGAGCCGGTCGAGGACATCGAGGTCGATCAACACTCGGGTCGGGTGGTGGAACGATCCAACCAGGTTCTTTCCACCCAGGTTGACCCCGGTCTTGCCCCCGATCGACGCATCGACGGCCCCGAGCAGCGTCGTGGGGACATGGACGACTTCGATCCCTCGCAGATATGTGGCCGCAACGAATCCGGCCACATCCGTCACCGAACCTCCCCCCACACCGACGATCGTGTCACGGCGGCCCATTCCCATATCGGCCAGCCATTCGTAGGCGGTCTGGACAACTGCCAGGGTCTTGGCGGTGTCGCGGTCCGGCAGGATCATCTGCTGCACGTCGACGGACGCCACCCCTTCGACGACCATTTCGGCGATGTGCCGAGCGCCCGGTTGGGTGAACACGGCGACTTTCCTTCGGTCGGATCGAGCCGGCAGGATGGCGCCCCGCAGGAGATCCCGATCGATGAGAATCTCGGACTGTTCGCCGATCACGAGCCGTCCCACAGCAAGATCACCTCCCGGGCCACATCCTCTGGACTCTTCGCAGCGGTGTCGACGGTATGATGGGCGGCCGCGGCATAGGCCGCGGCGCGTTCGACCAACAACGCGTCCAGACGCTGCGCGGTCTGCTGGTTGAAGAGAAGCGGCCGGGCCGGCGAATCGTCAACGCGGGCCGCCAGCTCGTCTCGTCCTGCCATCAACCAGACAACCCTGCCGTTGCTGCGCATTGCCGAGACGTTCTGCGGTCGGAGCACAATGCCGCCCCCGGTTGCGACTACGCAATCCCGCCCGGTTGCCACAATGCGATCTATGCAGTCGGCTTCGAGGTCCCGAAAGGCCTCTTCGCCATCGGTCTCAAAGATGGACGAGATCGCTCGATCGCTCGCCGCCTCAATAACCGAATCAGTGTCGACAAAGACAAGCCCGGTTCGCCGGGCGATGAGCTCACCAACGGTTGTCTTCCCCGACCCCATCATGCCGACCAGCCACAAGGCTCGCATCAGAATGCCAGGAGTCGCGTTCGGTATGCCGTGACGGCGGCTACGAGATCGGCCACGGTGTCTCCCCCGAATTTCCGAAGCACCTCTGCGGCCAGCACGTACGCCACCATCTGTTCGGCGACGACGCCCGCCGCCGGAACCGCACAGACATCCGATCGTTCCCGGAAAGCGTCGGCCGGTTCCTTCGTTGCGACGTCCACGCTCTTGAGGGGCCGCATCAACGTCGAAATCGGCTTCATCGCAGCTCGCATCCGCAACGTCTGACCTGTGCTGATCCCACCCTCCAGACCTCCGGCCCGGTCTGATTGACGTACGAATTGGCGGCCTGCGAAACCGATTTCGTCGTGCGCTTCCGAACCCGGTCGCGCCGCTGAGGCCAGCCCGTCGCCTATCTCGACAGCCTTGATGCCCTGGATAGACATCAAAGCGCCGGCCAGCTGCGAATCGAGACGCCGATCCCAATGAACGTGGCTGCCGAGCCCTGCCGGCGCGCCAAAGGCGAGGATCTCAACCACGCCGCCGAGCGTGTCACGATTGGCCTTAGCCTGCTCGATGGCCTCAGTCATGGCGCCCTCGGTCTCCCGGGCGAAGACCCGCACGGGCGAATCATCGATGGCCTCGAGGTCGCCGGGACCGGGAGCCGTACCCACTGGCACAGAGATCGAACCGATCGAGACGACGTGGCTCAGCACAGACATGTCCACCTGTCGGAGTAGCTGGCCGGCCGCATATCCGGCGACCGTTCTGGCCGCCGTTTCCCGGGCTGAGGCCCGTTCGAGAATATCGCGGGCGTCGTGGGTGTCGTACTTGAGCATCCCGGCTAGATCGGCGTGGCCCGGTCGGGGCGTCGCCATCACCCGCTTCGGATCGCCCGGCTCCGGGGACATCTCCTCGGCCCATCTCGCCCACTCAGTGTTGCGAATGACCACCGCCAGAGGGCTCCCGAGCGTACGGCCGTGCCGAACTCCGGCCAGAATCTCCAGCTCGTCTTTTTCGATCATCATGCGCCTGCCCCGACCAAAACCCAACCGACGACGTCCCAGCTGGGTGGCAAGGCCCTCGGATCGTATCTCGAGCCCGGCCGGCAGTCCTTCAACAATGGTGACCAGACCCGGGCCGTGCGATTCGCCTGCAGTGAGAAAGCGCAACATGGGAGTGAGTTTCGAGTGTCGGGAGCGAAGTAGCAAGTCGCTACTTCAGGATCTCCTGACCTTCGGCTAGCTCGAAGGCATTGTCGCCGAAGAGGAACACGCCGCTATCGGCATCGAGGCTGACAACCTTGAAGTCGCCGGCAAAGGTGTCTCCCACCCCAACGTCATAGTCGGTGCCGTCCACCTTGACGGTGGCTCGCAAGACGCCGGATACGTCTCTGATCTCAACCAGGGTCACCCGGATGCCCGACGGCTCAAACCCGTTATCGGTCCCCGTACCGGTACCCCCGGGTGCGGAATCTTCGGTGATCAGGGGGCGGAAAGGATCACGGGGTTGTGACACCTGAAAGGAACTCAGCACCTTCACACCCTCGATGAGCCCGGGGGTCGCCGGCGCAGCCAGGGCCGACTCGGCCAGAGGGCCGTCGAGCAAGGGTTCGGACGTGCCGAATATGGAGGGTGCGACCACCATCCAGGCCCCGGCGACCGCCACCCCGATCAGGAGGATTGCCACAGCTGCCGCCGTTCCGCTGTTTCTTGCTCTCATCACTCACCGTCCCCGGGAGTCGTCGTGGTTGTCGTCTCGGTTATCACTTCGGGCGCCGGCAAAACGACGTCCCCGGTGGTGAAGGTAATCGCCGAGATCGAGACGTTTTCGATGGTGAAGCCATTGTCGTCTTCCGTCGGGGAAAGGCTGATCGCGTCGACCCGGACGATTCGTTCCAGATCGGCGATCCCGTACAGGTACCCAAGCACTTCAAAAAACTGGCCCTGCACCGTCAGGGATACCGGAATCTCGAAGTAGTCCTCACCCTCCACTTCAACCGGGTTTCCGTAGGTACCGCTTTCCCACTCAACACCAGAGGCTTCGGCGAGTTCCGCCAGCGTGTCGATCAAAGCAGGCATCTGGGGGGTGGGCGGTATCGCCGCTTCGAGCGCTCCAATTGCCGAGCGATAGGTCAGCTCGTTTTCTTGGATCTTCTTGAGGCGGGAGAGCTGGGTGCGCAACAGTACCTCGTTGTCTTCGGCCGATTGCTGCTCTTCCTGCGCATCGGAGATCTTCGTGTTGGTAGGCGAGATCACGAACATCCACCAGAGTGCCGTGACGAGAACCATGCCCAAGACACCAAAAACCAGGCCGGAGCGTCTCATGAGGGAACCTCAGGCGTGCGCTCTTCGACCCGGTTTGAGCGAGCCGGATCGAGGAGCGAGGCAACCGACGTGAAGTTGACAACCGGGGACTCACCGATCGTCGATCGGCTCGTGGAAGATACCCATCCGCCACCCAGGGCAGGCCACTCCTCCGCATCGAGCACCCGCAGCCAAGAGGACGCATCGGAAAAGTCGAACGCGACGCCGGTTACCGAGACCTGGCCGAGCAAGAACGGGTTCTCCTCGTCTTCCTGCACGTTGCCGGTCAGGCTCGTGATCCACAGTCGATCGGGAATGATGCGGGCAAGGTCGTTGAGCAAGCGACCCCAAGCAATGTCTTGGACCAGGGCGCTATCGAGTCGCTCAACGCCGTCATCGTAGGTGGAACGCAGAGCCCGGACACCTGCCAGAGACCCGATCTCTGCTTCGATTCGGGAATTGGCCGCCAGTTGCGCATCCCGATCGCTCTCCGCATCGGTTGCCTTGCCCTGCCACCAGAGAGCGACCAGAGCCAACAGCACCACGTAGAAGAAACCCAACGCGATGAAACCGACCGACTTGCGACGGGCGGTAGCCCGTTGAGCCGCTTCCGGTGGGAGGAGGTTGATAGTTCTCATCAGAGTTCGCCCCACATCGCCAGTCCAACCGGAACGGGCAGCACCGGTTGGGCCTGGGCAAGCTCAACGTCGCTGAGCCCCAACTTCCCGACCCGCATTTTCTCCTCGTCGAGAACCCGAACCGGTTCGACCCCAACCCCGAGCGATCGGCCCAAACGGTTGGCGAGGTTGGGCAAACGGGCCCCGTTGCCGGCGACAAAGAGCCGTTCCAGGCCATCCCCGCCTGATTGGCCCAGGTAGTAGTCGACCGAGCCGCGGATCTCTTCGATGAGGACGTCTGCTTCCTCGGTGAGGATCATCTTGGCGAGCGCTTCGCCCTCGGCCCCCTCCGGGACCCCATCGATCGCTACTCCGGTGCGGCGCTTGTACTGCTCCGCCTGCTCCGGTTCCATCGGCATGCGTTCGGCCAGCGCCTCTGTGAATGTAGCCCCGCCCATGGTCAAGATCCGGAGGAACCGGATGGTTCCCGCCCTCATGAGGATGACCTGGGTCAACCCGCCACCAATGTTGATGATGGCCTGGGTCGCCGAGTCGAGATCGAAATCAGCTCCCAACACCGACCGGGTGAGGGCAAACGCCTGCAAGTCGATGGCCATCACTTTGATACCTGCGCTCCCGACCACACGGAGCACATCGGCCGCCATGTCCTTGTGGGCGGCGACCACCAGGACCGATAACATCGGTTCACCGTTTGGGGTAGCAAACTCCTCGAGCGGGACGAAGTCGAGGATGGCCTCATCGATCGGGATCGGGATGTATTCCTGAGCTTGAAACGGCAGCGCCTGGGCGAGCTCATCTTCGGCCATATAGGGTAGATCGACTCGCCGGACGATCACCCGCTGGTTGGCAATGCCAACCACCACCCGCTTCTTTGGCAGTTTGGCGGTTTTCCAGAGTTGGGTAAGCGCATCCCGGACGATCGCTTCCTCAACGATCTCGCCGGCGACCACGGCTCCTTCCGGCAGCGCAACCTGTCCATAACGTTGGAGGACGGGCACACCTTTGCCCGTCTGTACAACAGCCGCACGAACAGCGCTCGTGCCTATGTCCAACCCGACGTTGATCGCCATGTTGTCTCCGCCCTGGACCGGCCGGTCTGACCGATCCCCCGCGTGGCCCAGCTCGACCACGACCACAACCTTAATTACAAGGATGTGATTACAGGAGCGTAACAATGCGCCGGAACAGTCGCAAGCACCGGCCGTCCAGGCGGATCAGGACAGGTACCAGTCCACCAATTGTTGGCCCCAGACGAGAGCGACCAACGCCCCGACGATGAGAGGGGGGCCGAACGGGATGGCGTCCTTGCGGCCCTTTCGCTTGGTGATCAGAAGGAGGAGCGAAATTACCCCGCCGATCAGGAAAGCCAAGAAGATACCCGACCACAAGGTGTCCCAAGACTGGAAGGCGAGGAAGGTCCCGAGCAGGAAGGCCAGCTTGACATCCCCCATCCCGAAGCCACCCCGGGCCAGTAGAGCAATGACCAGGAGCAATCCGAAGTAGATCCCGCCGCCCGCCAGAGCCCTCGGTATGGATACCATCGATCCATCGGCCGCAGCACCGGCCGCGATGAGCATCACTGCCGCCGCAGTGGCTGGATAGAGGATACGGTTGGGGATTCTCTTGTGGTCGAGGTCGGTGAGCACCAACACCACGGTGGTGGCTACGAAGAGCAGGTAGGCGGGCAGCACCCAGACCGGGCCGATCACCAGGTAACTCCCGACAAACAAAGCTCCGGTGGCAGCCTCGACGAACGGGTATCGCGCTGAGATGCTTGCGTCGCAGTCGCGGCACCGCCCCTTGAGGAGCAGCCACGAAACAACCGGAATGTTGTCTTTCCACCGGATCGGGTGTCCGCACTCCGGACAGGCGGAGGGAGGAGATACCACGGATCGACTGAGCGGTACCCGGTAGGCGACGACGTTGAGAAAGGAACCGATCAAGAGGCCGAACAGACCGGCAACGGTTGCGAAATAGGCTGTCATGCTTCCTTCCTTCGGCAAATGACGTTAGCCACAGTCGGCTGGATCTAACGACATGCCGAGAGGGCGGCCTACAGGCCGCCCTCTCGAGTTCTAGATCGGTGGGGGTTTGTTTACCAGCCGGCGTCCGCGGTGGTGAAGGTCGCACCAGCGCAGTCGGTTTGGCCATAGAAGGTCCCGGCTCCGACCCCAGAAGCGACGTCCTTCAGGGCGAAAACGGTACCGCTGGACGATGTGATCAACAAGCAAACGTCCTGGTCGTTCAAAGCATTGAGGGTGACCGTAATGGAGGCCCAGTCGATGCTCGGCTCAATGGCATCCAGTTCGGCGGCCGCGTTGTCGCTGTACGCCTCGTTGTCGACGTAGAAGACCTTCTCGGCAGTCAGGGCGTTGCGCAGGTTGCTCTGGGCGGCCCGATCCTGGGCGCTGGTACGAGCACCGAGGAAGGTCGGGATGGCGATCGCCACAAGAATGGCAATGATCAATACGACCACCATCAACTCGACCAAAGTGAAGCCTTCGTCGTTTCCGAGTCGGCTCCGAATCAAACCAATCATGGTGATTCCTCCTTTTAGGAAGAGCCGACGTTCGGCCCTCATAGATAGATATCGGTGCTCAGCCGTCGGGAGTTGAGCGACAATCCCCGAATGAGGGGCCAATCTTCGAACCCCCAACTGACTAGTCAGCCACGGGATTCACGGCTATTCGATGAGCGTGATGACATTGAAGATGGGCAGGTAGAGAGCCAGGAGCATGCCACCGACGGTGGCCCCCAGGATTACGACCAGGAGGGGTTCGATGAGGCTGGTCAAGCCCTCCACCATGGTCTTGACCTCGCGATCGAAGAAATCGCCCACCTTCTCGAGCATCGTGTCGAGAGCGCCGGTCTCTTCGCCGACCGCCATCATCTGCACCACCATCGGGGGAAACACCGGGTGGTTCGATAGGGGCTCCGCGATCGACTCGCCTTCTTTGACGGAAGCCTGCACGCTCATCACGGCCCGGGCGACCACGGCGTTACCTGAGGTTTCGGCCACGATGTCCATCGCCATCAGGATCGGGACTCCAGTCCTCGTGAGCGCCGCCAGGGTGTGGGCGAACCGGGCCAGGGCGGTCTTGTGGACCAGTTTGCCGAAGATCGGCATCTTGAGTTTGATGGCGTCGAATCTGCTGCGGCCCCCATCGGTGGCGATCCACCGCTTGAAGCCGTAGATGGCTCCGATCGTGCCGCCAATCGCCAGATACCAATATGTCGTGAAGATCACCGAAAGACTCATCAGCATCCTGGTCGGCAGGGGAAGCTCGGCCCCGAAATCGGCAAACATCGACTCGAACATCGGGACTACGAAGAGCAACATGGCGATGACGATGAAGATCACCAGACCGAAGACGGCCGCCGGGTACATCATGGCCGATTTCACCTGGGACCGGAGTTCCACCTGCGCTTCGAGCGTTATCGCCAGCCGTTCCAGCGTCTCGTCCAGGACACCGCCTACTTCACCCGACTTGACCATAGATGAATAGATGCGGGGGAAAGTCTTCGGGTGCTTCTCGAGGGCCTGGGAGAGCGACGATCCCTTTTCAACATCGGCCTTCACGTTGAGGATCACATCCCGGAAGGCACGGTTGGGTGTCTGCTCGGCCAGAATGGTCAGAGACCTGAGGAGCGAAAGACCCGAGTTGATCATGGTGGCGAACTGCCGGCTGAAGACCGAGACTTCCTTGACTTTGATCCGGCCCGACAAACCCGGGATCTTGATCTCTTTCTGAAGCGCCGAAGCTTTCTTCTCTTCGACCAACACCGGCACAAACCCACGCTCGCGTAGCGCCTTGGCGACGGCCGACTGGGACGAGGCCTGCATCTCACCGTCGTGCAACTTGCCCGACTTGTCCTTGACCTTGTAGCTGAAGGTTGTCGCCATGTGCCCGTCCTCCTACGCCATCCGACCCGCGAGCCGTTGGAAATCCTCGAGGTTCATGCATCGTTCGACCGCCACCGCGTACGAGATGAGGTTTCGACGGACCAGATCCGCCAAAGCCTGATCCATCGTCTGCATACCGTGCTTTCCACCGGCTTGCATCGCCGTGGTGATCTGATGATTCTTCGACTCGCGAATCAGATTGCGAATACCCGACGTGGCGATCATCACTTCGACGGCCGGCACGCGGCCCTTTCCAGACCGGAGCGGAACCAACTGCTGGGTCATGATGGCCTGAATCGTCGATGCCACCTGTACCCGGATCTGCTGCTGTTGGTGCGAGGGGAACACATCGACGATGCGGTCGATGGTCTGGGGGGCATCCTGAGTGTGCAGAGTGGCAAAGACGAGGTGACCCGTCTCGGCGGCTGTGAGGGCCGTCGAGATGGTTTCGAGATCCCGCAACTCCCCAACCAGAATCACGTCCGGGTCCTGCCGCAGGGCATGCTTCAAGGCCGACCCGAAGCCGAGAGTGTCGGCTCCAACCTCTCGCTGATTGACGATGGCCTGCTTGTGGACATGCAGGAATTCGATCGGATCCTCGACGGTGAGAATGTGACAGGAGCGCTTGGAATTGACCATGTCGATCAACGCCGCCAGAGTCGTCGACTTGCCGGAGCCCGTCGGACCCGTCACGAGAACGAGACCGCGCTGCAAATCGGCCAGTTCACCCACCGAGGTTGGTATTCCCAACTGCTGCAGGGACATGATGTCGGTCGGTATCGCCCGGAAAGCGGCTCCGATCGAGTCACGCTGAAAATAGACGTTCATGCGAAACCGGCCCCGCCCGGGCACCGGATGGGACGCATCGAGCTCTAACGTTTCCTCCAGCTTCTCCCTCTGCTTCTCCGTAAGGATGCTGTAGATCATCCGCCGCAGTTCGGCCGGCTTGAGCACCGGAAAATCGGTCAAGCGCTCGAGTTTTCCGTGCACGCGGATCTGCGGTGGCGAACCGGCGGTGAGATGCAGGTCGGACCCACCCCGATCAAGCTGAATACCGAGCAGCTCGTTGAGGTGCAGGATATCGGGCTCGGTCGCCGTCGCCGTTTCCGTTGGCATTCCCGGCTGACGAATAAGTGGGACCTTCTCGGAGCCGTGTACGAAGTCGATGGCACGCTGGATAGCGGTCCGAGTGGCCAACGCCAGGGTCACCCCTAAACCCGAGATCTTCTCCAGGCGCACATGAGTTTCGGGGTCGAAAGGATCGGCGACGGCGACGACGACCTTCTCCTCCTCCATGCGGACCGGCATGGCCATGAGCTGGCGGGCCGCGTCGGCGTCAAGCAGCCCGACTGCTTCCGGATCGAGCAAGGCGTCGTCGAGGTCGATGTACAGCATGCCCACCCGGTCGGCAACGGCCCTGAGGAGGTCCTCCTCCCGGACGTGCCCACCGTCGATCAGGAGCTTGGCGATCGGAACGCCGGTGGACGTTTCCTGGTTCAGCAAGCCCTCCAGGACATCCTTGGAAAGCAACCGACGATCGACGAGAAGCTCACCGAGTCTGCGTGATGCTGTGTTCATTCTCTTTCCGGTTACCCTTCGAGGCGATTTGCCTCATATCAGTTTCGGCAGTGGGCCCGCCCACCTTGAAGGTTTCCCTGGCAGGCGACCCTTCTCCGGCCGGTCTCCTAGATGATGACCCGCATGATCTCTTCGATGGAGGTGAGCCCCATTGCGACCTTCGCCATACCGTCTTCTCTGAGGGTGAGCATCCCGTTGGCGACTGCGGCCTTGGTCAGCTGTTCGGTGGCGGCCCGCTCCACAGCCAACAGTTCGATCTCCTCGTTGACGGTCATCAGCTCGTGGACGGCCAGGCGCCCGCGATAGCCGGTGTTGGAACAGTGTTTGCACCCAACGGCCCGATACAAGGTCGGCACCTGGTCGAGACTCCCCATCGGGAAACTGGCTTCCCGAAGGGCCTCGGCCGTTGGCGTGTAGGCCTCCTTGCACTGGCCGCACAGCCGTCTGGCCAGCCGCTGCGCGAGCACGGCGTCGAGGGCCGACCCGACCAGGAATGGCTCGACACCCATCTCGATCAGCCGGCTGACGCTGGCCGGCGCGTTATTGGTGTGGAGAGTGGAGAGCACCAGGTGCCCGGTCAGTGCGGATTCGATGGCGATGTTGGCCGTTTCCTGGTCGCGAATCTCACCAACCAGCATGATGTCGGGGTCCTGACGGAGGAAAGAACGCAACGCCGATGCAAAGTTGAGGCCGGCTTTCTTGTTGACCTGTACCTGGCTGATGCCGGGGAGGCGGTATTCCACCGGGTCTTCAATCGTCACGATGTTCACCTCGGGTCGATTGAGGACGTTGAGGGTCGCATAAAGCGTCGTCGACTTTCCCGAACCGGTAGGCCCTACGCACAGGATGGTCCCGTAGGGCTTGCTGAAGGATTCCTGGTAGCGGCGCTCGTTTTCACCCAGGAACCCCAGATCCTTGAGCTCGAGAAGTGCGGTACTGGTGTCGAGGAGCCGCATGACGACTTTCTCGCCGTAGATGGTTGGCAGGCTGGAAACGCGGAGGTCGAGTTGTTTGCCGCCAACCTTGAGATTTATCCGTCCGTCTTGCGGGCGGCGACGCTCGGCGATATCGATGTCGGCCATGATCTTCAGCCGACTGACAAGGGCGTTCGAGATCGACCGAGGTGTCCGCATGATCTCGTGGAGCACACCATCGATCCGGAACCGGACCCGCAGATCTCGTTCGGTCGGTTCAACATGGATGTCGGAGGCTCGATCGGCCGCCGCCCTGGTGATCAGCATGTTCACCAGTTTGACCACAGGGGCTTCGTCGGCTGCCGCTTCGACCGCGCCGAGGTCCTGCGATTCAATGGCGTCCTCAGCCGCCAGTTCGGCCATGTCGGTAACGGAACTGTCCAGAGACGCCATGCGGGACACAGCCGCCTCGACGTCGGAGCGAGTGGCGACCTTGAGCACCACCTCACGTCCGGAAATCGCTCGGATGTCGTCGATGGCCAGCACGTTGGCCGGGTCGGCCATGGCGACGACCAGTTTTTCTTCTTCGAAGCCTATCGGGAGGGCCGCATAGCGGCGCGCCAACGCCTCAGGAATCAGGGCTGCGGCAGCCGGATCGACCGCTCCTTCGTCGAGATCGACGAACTCGATGCCAATGTTCTTGGCCAGAACGCGGACCAGGTCTCGTTCGTCGACCAGGTTCTCTTCAACCAGGACCCGCCCCAGAGGACGGCCGGTCTCATGGTGAAGATCCAGGCCCTTCTTGAGCACCTCCTCGGTAACGATGCCTTCCTCCAGGAGGAGGGTTCCGAGATGTCCGGCATCTCGCTGCACCATGGCTCGGTTACTCACCGGCTTCCTTGGCTTCCTGGACTCGGGCGCCCAGACCGCGCTTACGGGCTAGGGCGGGTACCTCTTGACCGTCATCTGTCGCAACGACGTCCGACAGAGCGGAGCGAAGAAGCACTTCATCGTCCACGTCCGGTTCATCAGGGCTCTCCCGGGGCGGTTCCGGTGCCACTTCCTGCACAGCGCTTGGGTCTTCGCCGTATCCGTATCCGGCCGGCGGCGGCATGTCGACAACTTCCAATAGTCCATCACGAGCCAGGCCGGCCATGATCTGCGCAACCGCGAAGTCGGTCATTCCCAAACGCCGGGCGACCTCTTCGATGCTTCCCTCGCCATGGAGGGCGGCGAGAATCCTCCAGTGCGCGGCGGGCACGGGAACCTCATTGCGGTCTGTGAGATCGGGAACCATTCGAAGGTGGAAGGTGATCGCCGGAATGACCTGCTCGATCTCGGTCCACTGCGTATTGCGTCTCTCGGCCTCAGCGATGGAAGCGTCAATGTCGATGATGATCCCAGTGTTGTAGCGCGGGCCGACAGACTCGGAGAACTCGAAATCGCCGTCGGTCCTCCGCATGAGCCGGAAGATGACATCCGCAATCTGGTCGGCCAGCAGGTCTGTCAACTGTTGCTTTGTGGCGTGCTCGCCGAGAACCTCGACCACGTCCTTCTCACGGCGTTCCACCAGCACCCAATCCTGGGAATCGATCAACCCGGCACCGACCAAATCGTCGGCCAGGTCCTCTTCGCGGCGGGTCGTTGCATAGGTGAGCGAACCGTCGGTGAGGTAGATCCTTCCCTGCAGGTCGGCCCCATCGACTCGCAGGGTTCCGCTTTTATTGGACCGCGCTAGCAAGCGCAGCACCTCGGGCAGCGGGAACGCCTCGAGGGCACCGGTTAGCGACATGATGACTCCTCCGTGACCGACTCTTAGGGAGTTTCGGCGGAGCTAGCCGGTCGCTTGAGCCTTTTGCAGCGCAGCGCGCATCGCAACCGAGGGAGCGGCCAGACCGGTCCACAGCGTGAAGGAGGCGGTGGCTTGCGCCAGGAGCACATCCGGGCCGGACGCATGGGGCAAACCGGCCCGGCAAGCCGTTCGCACGGCTGGAGTTACCTGGACGCTGTAGGCCATATCGAGCAAACCGGCCGATTGCTCAACGATGCCGCGAGGCAGAGTCTCGCCCTTCATTCCCAGAGGAGTCGCATTCACGACAACGGCTCCGGCGATCACTTTCCCCCACTTCACCGGACGAACCGCAACGTCCGCGGTGGCGGCCACTTCTTGTGCGGCTTCCCAACGGCGAGACGAGATGAGGAGATCTGATACATCGAGCGCTACCAGGGCCGCGGCGGCGGCGCCCCCGGCGCCCAGCACCAGCACCGGAGCATCGAGCGGCAACCCGGCCTCTTGCCACACTTGCCGAATTCCGTCGATATCGGTGCTATGCCCTACCAATCGGGAATCTTTCACGACGATGGTGTTGACGGAGCCGGACCTCTCGGCTCCCGTCGACCATTCGTCCGTCTCTGCGAAAGCCAGGCGCTTGTGGGGCATCGTGACATTGGCCCCCCGCCATCTCCCGGCCCGCAGATCCACGCACGCCCGGCGGAACCCGTTTGCGTCCACCCGAAGGGCCCGGTAGGTGCCCATCACACCGGCCGCGTCGAGGCCTGCTTGCTGGATGACGGGCGAAAGCGAGTGAGCGACTGGATCTCCAAGCAGGACCAGGTCGAAACCGGCCACCACGCCACCTGGTTGTTTCATGGAATGAGACCATCGTTCAAGGCTTGCTGCTTCAAGGCGAGGAACTCGTCGTAGCTGGCCGTGAAAGAATGCGCGCCGGTTGCCGATGTCAGCACGTAGTAAAGAAAGTCAGTCGCCGCAGGCGAAGCAGCTGCCTCAAGCGAGGCTCTCCCCGGGCCGCCGATCGGAGTGGGCGGAAGACCGGCAAATTTCCTGGTGTTGTATGGCGAATCGATGTCGAGGTCCGACTGCGTGAGCGACTTGCCCCGCTGCCCGACGGCATAGATCACGGTGGCGTCGATACCGAGCACCATCGGCAAGTCCAGGCGATTGACCACCACGCTGGCGATCAGCGGTCGGTCGCCGTCAACACCGGCTTCCGCCTCAATCAGCGAAGCAACGATGATGCCTTCATAGACCGAAAGACCTCGCGATTCAAGCTCCGACCAGTCGACGGTCTCGACGCGCCGCACCATTGTGTCGGCCAGACGCTGCAGGATCTCCTCGGGATCCGCGTCGAGTGGGAAATCGTAGGTGTCGGGGAAGAGCAGACCTTCCCACGAAATGGGGTCGGAGGCGGGACCTTCCAGTAACGAGGACTCGACGCCGCTCAAAGCCTGCCGGACCTCAGCCGTTGTGAAATCGGTCTGTCCGGCGATCTCGTCGAGGACTTCGTTGATCCACAATCCCTCCCGCACCGTGATCCGGAACGTCTCGATCATCGGGCCCGTCAGGAGTCGGTCGATGACCGTGTCGTTGGCCATCCCGGTTTCGAGATCGTATCGACCTGCCTGGAGACGCTCAGCAGAATCCGTGGTGCGGGCGGCCAATTCAAACCGTGCCGCCGACTCCACAACGCCGGCTTCGGCGAGGAGAACCCCGATCTGGCGGGCGGTCGAACCGGCCGGAATGTCCACGGAGACCTCAAGACCCGGTTGGAGATCGGGAGGAGCGGTGACGTCCGAGACCCCTCCCAATCCGCCCACCCAGTCGGCAAGCTGCCGGGCTCCAAGAAATGCTCCACCGAGGACCACGAGCAGCAGCGCCAATCCACCCAGGCGGCGAAACCCGTCCCGGCGGCCTTCGTCGGTCCGCACCGCCATCAACGACCGTCCAGGAAGGTCTGCAGCATGACGGCAGCCGCTACCTTGTCGATGACCTGCTTGCGGCGGCGGCGGCGTACGTTGGCCCCGATCAGCGTCTGCTCGGCGGTCTTCGTGCTGAATCGCTCATCGGCCATCTCGACCGGACATCCGGTAATCTCGGCCACCCGGGCCGCAAGTCGCCGGGCGCCCCCGGCCGATGTTGTTTCTTCACCCGATAAGTTCACCGGAAGTCCAACCACGATCAGCTCGACCTCGTTGTCGTCGACCAACCGACGAAACTCGGAGGAGAGCTGTTTTGACTCGGCATCCAGCACAGCATGTGGCTGGGCAGTCAGATGCAATGGGTCGGACATCGCCACGCCGATGCGTCGCGTACCGTAATCGAGCCCCATGATGCGGCCCAGGGTCACACCTCCGTCAACGCGCGGGCCGCCGCCTCCCGGGCGGAATCCAGAGCTTCTTCCAGCCGATCACCGTGAGGCCCTCCCGCCTGAGCAAGTTCTGGATCCCGGCTGCCGCCTCCTCCCAGAATGCGTGCGGCCGGCAGGATGATTTCGGCCGCCGAAACTCCGGCGGCGACCAGATCCCCGGATACCGCCCCCAGCAGCGCTCCTTTGCCCGCATTGGTACTGCCGAGAACGACCACGCCGCGTCCCAGCCGCTCCCGCACCTGCAGCGCCAAAGAGCGCAACTGGTCGGGTGCCATTTCGCCTGCGCCTGCGACCGCCCAACGTGCATCCCCAATCTTCTCAGCCGATGCCGCGATCTCGGCCGCTTCTTCGGCGCGCGATCGTTGTCCGATGACGGCGAGTCTCTCCTCGAGCTCGCTGGCCCGATCCAGGAGAGCCTCGACTCTGCGGGGAACCTCATCGGGCTTAGCCCGCAGCAGGCGCCCGGTGTCGATCAACCGCCTCCGCAGCCCGGCCAGATACTCGTAGGCATGATCGCCCGACAAAGCCTCAATGCGACGGAGGTTCGACCCGATCGACGATTCTCCCATGACCACGAGCGGGCCGACCTGCCCTGCCGACGGGGTATGCGTGCCACCGCAGAGTTCCTTGGAGTAATCCCCGATCTCGACGACCCGAACTACCTCGCCGTACTTGTCGCCGAAGAAGGCGAGAGCCCCGAGGGCGTGAGCCTCTTCCTGGCCGGTCTCGAAAGCCCGCACGCCGGCATTGGCGATGACCCGTTCATTAGCGATGCGCTCGACCTCGGCGAATTCGTCCTCTTCGAGCCCGGCGAAGTGGCTGAAATCGAACCGCAGCCGACCGCTCTGAACGAGCGAGCCTGCCTGATGGACATGCTGGCCCAACACCTCGCGCAGCGCCCAATGCAGGACATGGGTCCCCGTGTGGCTCTTTCGGATTCCTTCCCGCCGGGGCGAATCGATCCGCGCTTCGGCATCCTGCCCAACTTGCACAAGCCCTTTCGCCACGATCGCCCGGTGACCGTTGAGGCCCTGCACACCGGCCTGAGTGTCCCTGACCACCAGGCGGCCGGTCTCGGTCTCAATCAAACCGGTGTCACCGACCTGTCCTCCTGCTTCTGCATAGAACGGAGTTCGGTCGAGGAACACTTCGACTTCTTCGTTTTCCTCAGCTCGGTCGGTAGGCGAGCCGTCCCGCAACAACGACAGAATGCGGCTTTGGCTCTTCTCTTGGGCGTATCCGAGGAATTCGGTTGGCCCAATCTCCTCCAAAAGCAGGCGGTAGGCATCGGCCGTGGCGGAGTCCTCGCCCCCCTTCCAGGCCGCCCGAGCCATGGTCCGTTGCTCCTCCATCGCAATCTCGAAAGCCTGCAAGTCGATGTCGACACCACGTTCCGCGGCGATCTCCTTGGTGAGCTCGACCGGAAACCCAAACGTGTCGTGCAGCTTGAAGGTCGTATCGCCGGATAGCAACCCGCCTTCTGTGACCGTTTCGAGTTCGGTTTCCAAGAGCGTGTGCCCGGACTTCAGGGTCTTACGAAACCGAGCCTCTTCACGGGTCACGACCTCGGTAATAAACCCTTGCTGTTCCACCAGCCTGGGGTAGCCCACCGCCATGACGTTGACGGTGGCTTGCACCAGTTTTGGGGTGATCAGACCGTCACCGCCCAATCGCCAGGCATGACGAACTGCCCTCCGCAGGATGCGTCGCAGCACGTACCCGCGCCCATCATTTGATGGAACCACGCCATCACCGATGAGAAAAGTCATGGCTCGCCCGTGGTCGGCCAGGACGCGCAACGACACATCCACCATGGGATCTTCGCCATACGTGACGCCGGCGGACCGAGCCGCAGTGTCCAGCACGGGCCGCACCACGTCGACATCGAAGATGGTCTCCGCCCCTTGCATGACGGCGGCCATCCGCTCGAGACCCATTCCCGTGTCGATGCTTTTGGCGGGGAGGTCGCCGACAACGTGGTAGGGCTCATCCTGGATGTTCTGCATGAAAACGAGGTTCCAGACCTCAACAAACCGCTCCTCGTCGACCACCGGACCCCCCTCCGGTCCATAGGCGGAACCGCGATCGAAGAAGATCTCGGAGCTAGGTCCGCACGGTCCCGGCACCCCCATCTGCCAGAAGTTGTCGTGACCCCGGCGCTGCAATCGATGGGGTTCAACGCCAACCTTGTCGAGCCAGATCTGGGCAGCCTCATCGTCTGTCTCGTGAACGGTGAACCACAGAAACTCGGGGTCGATGCCGAAGACTTCGGTAACGAGCTCATAGGCCCAGGGAATGGCGTCTTCTTTGAAATAGTCCCCGAAACTGAAGTTGCCGAGCATTTCGAAGAAGCTGATGTGCCGAGCGGTGGTCCCAATGATGTCGATATCGACCGTCCGCACGCATTTCTGCGAGGAGACGGCTCGCAACCATGGCGGTTGTTCCTCACCGAGGAAATACGGTTTGAAAGGCACCATCCCGGCGTTGTTCAGCAATAGGGTTGGGTCAACCGGGATCAACGACGCCGACGGGCGCGCCGTATGGGCCCGTTCTTCGAAGAACTTCAGGAAGGAAGAGCGAAGCTGATTGGAGTCCATGGATGCAACAGGTTAGTGGGCGGTGAGCTTCAGCCCTGACCGTTTGGGGACCGTAGCCGGGTACCTGCTCCCTCGAGCACATCGGCGACCGAAAGCACGGCAGTGCGGCGCAGGTTGGCCGGAGTCAGCGCTTCCCGGGCCCGCGCCACCCTCGCCATGACCCAGGCCGAGCCGCCCAAACCCGCCACGGCTCCTATCAAGAACCAAAGCGAACGCTTGAACATGGAAGGAGGGTAGCTCCCGTTCTTAGTCTCTGGTCCCTGGTTCTTAGTCTCTGGTCCCTGGTTCTTGGTTCGCAGCCGGTCGCTGGTCCCGGGGTGGTTTGCCGAGAATCTGGTCATGTTCCTTGAGTCGCTTGGCCAGCTCGGCCTCATCGCCCTGATCGGTGGGACGAAACAGGATGGTCTCGGATGAACTCTTGGGAAGATACTCCTGGCGAACGATATGGCCGGGGTGGTCGTGCGGGTACCGGTATCCCTCTCCATGGCCGAGCACGGCCGCGCCTTGATAACCCGCCTGGCGCAGGTGCATGGGCACCTGGTCGCCGGGCGTCTCGGCAACGGCCTGCCGGGCGGCGCCCATCGCCGACTTGACCGAGTCGGATTTTGGTGCCGTTGCCAGATAGAGGGCGGCGTGGCTCAGTGCGTAGGATGCTTCCGGTAAACCGACATAGGCGAGGGCCTGGCCGGCCGTCACCGCCACAGAGAGCGCACTCGAATCGGCCAGCCCGATGTCTTCAGAGGCGAAAACGATCATCCGTCGGGCAATGAATTCGGGGTCCTCGCCCGCTTCGAGCATCGTGTGAAGCCAGTAAAGCGAAGCGTCGGGGTCGGACCCGCGCAGGCTCTTGATGAACGCCGAGATGACGTCGTAATGCTGATCCCCCGCCTTGTCGTAGCGGACGATACGGCGCTGCAGCGCTTCTTCAATGTGTGCGAACGTGATATCGGAATCGGTCGAGCGGGCTAGGAACGCCGCGATCTCCAGGGCGTTCAGTGCCAACCGGGCGTCTCCCCCACATCTATCGGCGAGAGCAGTGCGGGCTTGGTCGTCGATCGTCAGATTGAAAGCCCCGAGTCCCCTTTCGGAGTCGCTCAGGGCGCGATCGATGAGATCGGCCAGGTCCGTCGGCTCGATCCCATCCAGGCGGAACAAGGTCGAACGAGAAATGAGTGGCGAGTTGATCTCGAAAAAGGGGTTTTCGGTTGTCGCTCCGACCAGCACCAGCGTTCCATCCTCAACGCCGGGGAGCAGCGCGTCCTGCTGCGATGTGCTGAACCGATGGATTTCATCCAGAAAGAGAACCGTGCGCCGATCTTCCTCCCCCAACCGCCGGCGGGCTCCGGCGAGGACGTCGCGCACGTCTTTGACACCGGCCGCCGTGGCGGAGAGTTGCTCGAAGTGTGCTTCCGATTGGGCGGCGACCAGGCGGGCCAGGGTGGTTTTGCCGGTGCCCGGAGGCCCCCACAGGATCATCGAGACCGGTCGCCCCGCTTCGATCATGGTCCGGAACGCGGTGCCGGATCCCACCAGATGGGGTTGTCCGGCGATCTCGTCGAGGGTACGCGGCCTCATGCGCGTTGCCAGCGGAGCTATTTCCGCCTGTCGAGCCTGCCGATGTGCGGCAAAGAGATCATCCATCTTCCCGATCCGGATCCTCGGGATCGGGGCCGACCCGCAGTGCGATACCCAGCTCGGCGAGTTGGGTCGGGTCCACAGCGGTCGGCGAACCGGTCATTGGATCGATCCCTGTTTGCGTCTTTGGGAACGGGATGACATCGCGAATGCTCGTTTCCCGTTGCAGAATCGCCAGCAACCGGTCGACCCCCATTGCGAAACCGGCGTGGGGCGGAGTGCCGTAGCGCAGCGCCTTGACGAACCAGCCGAAGCGGCTTTCCGCCTCTTCGGCAGAAATGCCCAGGATCTTGAAAACCTCTTGCTGGACCTCCGGGTCGTGAATCCGGACAGAGCCAGAACCCAGTTCGCTGCCGTTCAAGACGAGGTCGTATGCCTTGGCAATTGCCTGGCGGGGCCTTTCCCGCATTTCGATGAGGTCGACCGGTGCCGTGAAGGGATGATGGGACGGAGCCAGGTCCCCGCTCTCGAGTTCATCAAATATCGGAAAGTCGATCACCCACAGAAATACAAGCTCATCGTGCCCCGCCGGCTTGCCAACATCCAGTCGCAACTGACCAAGCACCTGAGCGGCCGTACGGGCCGTGTCGGCTACGAGCAACAGGAGATCACCCGGCGCACCGCCCAGGGTCTTGACGATCGCCGTCGTCTCGGGCTCAGAAAGGAATTTGGTGGTCGGCGAACGCAGGGATCCCCCCTCCTCCACAACGGCTGAAACCAGCCCTTTGGCGCCCAATTCCTTGGCCCTGGTTTCCAGGCCATCGATTTGAGACCGGGACAGCTGCCGGTCACCGGCGTTGAACCCACGGATCACACCGCCGGCCTCGAGGGTGGCCGAGAACGCCCGGAAGCCTGTCTCGGCAAACACATCGCTGAGGTCTGAGATCTCCATGCCAAAACGAAGGTCGGGCTTGTCGGTGCCGTAGCGAAGCAGGGCTTCCGCGTAGGCAAGGCGTGGAAATGGCAGGTTCAGCGTGACCCCGCGCAATCTTTCCACGACGGCCGCAACAACGGCCTCAAACGTCTCCAACACGCCTTCCCTGCCCCAGAAAGAACCTTCCACATCCAGCTGAGTGAATTCCAGCTGCCGGTCGCTTCGGAAGTCCTCATCGCGGTAACACCGGGCGATCTGGTAATAGCGGTCGACACCCCCCACCATCAACAGCTGCTTGAACAACTGCGGCGATTGGGGCAGGGCGTAGAAATCTCCCCGACGGAGCCTGCTCGGCACCAGCATGTCACGAGCCCCCTCGGGTGTCGAGCGAATCAAGGTGGGAGTTTCAATCTCCAGAAAATCGCGGCCATTGAGAACGTCCCGCATCGCGGCAGTAGCCACAGAGCGGGCCCGGAGGTTTCTCGCCATGCGGGGGCGGCGAAGATCGAGGTATCGGTATTCCAATCGGAGGCGCTCATCTGCCTCGGAGCGATCGTCGATTATGAAAGGAAGTGGCTCCGACCTGCTCAAGACCTCGAGCTGATCGGCGGCCAGTTCGACGTTTCCGGTCGCCAGCTCGGGATTCCCCATCCCGGCGGGACGCGGTCGCACCGTGCCTTCGACCGTGATGCAGTACTCCATCCGCAGGTCCCGTGCGGCCGGGACCTCGGCCGGATCGACCACCACCTGCACCAGCCCGGAGACATCGCGCAAATCGAAGAAGTAGACGCCGCCCTGGTCGCGTCGTCTCGCCACCCAACCGGCCAGGCGGACCCGTTCACCGGCCTTCGCCTCAGACACATCGGCGGCGTAGGCAGTCCGATAGGGCTTTTCGCCCCCTACAGCCGTCGGGTCCATGCTTCAACCTCCTCTATGCGGATTATCTCCTGATGGCCGCTGGCTAGATCCTTGGCGACCACCCGGCCTTCTGACCACTCATCGCCTATCACCAGGGCCCCCGCTGCGCCTCTCCGATCGGCCGCCCGGAATTGAGCTTTCACCGAGCGGCTCTCAACATCGAGGTCCGCTCTGATTCCCGACCGGCGCAGCTCAGAAGTGAACCGGAGTGCCTCGCGGCGACGCCCTGCGGTCACGATGATGTACAGGTCGAGTGGGTTGGGTTCTTCCACGTCGCCGAGAGTCAACACGATGCGATCCAAACCCAGCGCGAACCCCACGCCCGGGACGGGCCGGCCGCCAAGTAATTCGGCCAAACCGTCGTAGCGTCCGCCGCCTCCCACCGCGTTCTGCGCTGCCTTCAGGTCGGTTGCGACGTATTCGAATGCGGTGCGTTCGTAGTAGTCGAGGCCCCTGACCAGTCGGGGCGTCGCTTCGAACGGCACGCCCAACTCGCGCAAGATAGACCGCACCTCGCCGTAGTGGGTGGTGCAGGCGTCACACAGATAGTCAACCGGCGAGGGAGCATCTGAGAGCTTCGGGGCACATATCTTGCAGTCGAGAACTCGCATCGGGTTGGTTGTGAGGCGCAACAGGCTGTCGTCACACAGCACGTCCCGGCGACTCTCCAGGTATTCCTTCAACACTTCCAGATATGCGGGGCGGCATTCTCGATCTCCGATCGAGTTGATTTGAACGCTCAACCCCGGCACGGAGGCGTCGATGAGATACCGATACCCCAACTCGATGACCTCGGCATCGGCGGCAGCTTCTCGGGACCCGAGGTATTCCACATCGATCTGATAAAACTGGCGCCGGCGTCCGGCCTGCGGACGCTCGTAGCGGAACATCGGACCCCAATACGCCGCCTTCAAGATCCCGTCGGCGCCCGCCTCGAGGAAGGCCCGGACCACCGAAGGAGTCCCCTCCGGGCGGAGCGTGAGAGATCTTCCGCCCTTGTCTTCGAACGTGTACATCTGTTTCTGAACGACCTCAGTGCCTTCGCCGGTTCCCCGGGCGAACACTTCAGTGGCCTCGAAAAGGGGCGTGAGCACCAGTTCATACCCGTAGCGGGCCGCCCAGTCCTCCCAGGTCAGCAGGAGTCTCCGCCAGGTGCGGGAGACCGGTGGAAGGATGTCGTCGGTTCCTTTTGGTGCGCGAAAGGTCATTCAGATCAACTCTTGGAGAAAGGGGTTGGTGCGGCGTTCACGGGCCAGGGTAGTCGTAGGCCCATGCCCGGGATATACCAATACCTGGTCATCGAGCGGGAGAACTTTGTCGCGCATGCTGTCCATCAGCGTGTCGTAATCCCCGCCGGGAAGATCCGTCCTACCGATCGAACCGGCGAAAAGGTGATCTCCGGAAAACAAGATGCCTTCGTCGCGGATCAGGAAACAGCAGTGCCCCGGAGTGTGCCCGGGGGTATGGACGACCTGCAGGTCGAACCCGGCCAGGCGCAGGATCTGCCCATCGCTGAGCGCTATCCGCCGGGCCGGAGGCGAGAAGTCGCCGGGAGGAACCATGCCGAAAAGCGTGCGAAGTTGGCCGAGGGGGTCGAGCGTGAGGTAATCGTCGTCTGGATGGACGTACGCGTCAATCCCTTCCGAACCGACCACGACACCTGCTCCCCCGGTGTGATCGATGTGCCCGTGGGTCAGGAGCAACGCAACCGGCGTGACGTGATGCTCGGCGAGCAGATCGATCACGCCACCAGGATCGGGCGGAGCGTCGATGAGCACCCCAAGTCCGCCCGCATCGGGCGCGACTACCCAACAATTGGTCTCAGCGAGCCACAGCGATTTGCCGGCGATGAGCAAGGACCCTCCCCGATTTGGAATCGGGGTCAGGGTAGTTCAGACGATGTGATGCAGAAGTCTCCGCAAGCGTCTAGGGAAGCGCCCAGGCGGGCAATGGCAACTCGGTCCAGTCCTCGTATGACCAGTCGTTGACCAGCAGCGGAAAGAACGGCGGCCGCAGGTATCTGAACCGTTCGTCGTATTCGTACTGTGCGTAAGGGAAGGCGCCGGAGATCGCTCCGGTGTCGCGTGTGGCGATCGATCCCCTTGTGATCAGTGTCGAACCGGATGGCGTCAACCCATGCGCAACCCATTTGCTGAACTGACCGAGCAGAGCCGCGCTGATGTAGAACTTCTTGTCGGCGCCGGTGGCCTCGCCGTTGACGATGACCTCGTCCGATGCGATCAACCCGAGCGTGTCCAACGAGTTGGGATTGTCGTAGGTGGTGTCGGCGTTGAGGATCAGATTCTTCTTGTCGGTCACCGATCCGGCGTAGACGGTGAGCGAACCTTTCAGGATCGCTTCGCTGAACCCGTCTCCCAGGATCCGATCGTTGTAGTCGCCGCCCCAGAAATCTCGATCGCCGATCACAACATGGGCGTTGGCCCACACCGCGCCGTTGGCGGGGATCTCCTCCGTCACGCAGTTGCTGAACTGGGCCGACTGCCCGTTGGTAAACCACCACGTCTCATTGTTGGAGGTGGTGGATTTACACACCTCGAGTTTTCCAACACCGCCGGTTACGAACGGGTGGATGCGCCATCCTTCGGCGTCGGCGTCGTCGAGACACAAGCCCCCGCTGCAGGCGGCCGACTTGAGGACGTCGAGATCGTCCCAGAAGTCGTTGAAATCGAGCGGCTGGGGAAACGCATCGCGAATGTCGTTGTAGGACGCGGCCGGGGTACTCTCCCACCCTTCGGCTCCGTCCTCCCAAGCGGGCGGGCTCGTGATCTTGTCCTCCGCAAACACATCTGCGTGGGCTTCGCCGTTTGCGCCGTAGGACACGTGGCCGCCCGAATAGACCTTGCCCCAGGTTTGGCGGTTTGCCCCGTAGTTGAGGTCGTTCTCGGTGACCCGGTAGAACTCAGATAGGGAGGTCGCCTGAATGGTGGCCGAGATAGCACGCCGGTGCACCCAATCGCCTCTTTTCCCGACCACGAGCACTTCGAGCGGGCTCCCGCTGGGCGGGGAGACCTCTAACAACACCCCGATATCGTCCCGGGCGGCGGCCACGGTTCCGTCGAGAATGGGGTGGACGTACCAGTCTGAATCGGGATTACCGTCTCCGTCCCGATCGGGATCTTCGTAGGTCCAGACTTCACAATCAGCCCAGGGCCATTTGTTGCCCGGTTGGACGGCCGGCTGACCGTACCCGGCCGAGGCGGGCTTGTCGCACACACGGGCCCGCTCCCCCTCATCCACCCAGTGGATGAAGTAGAGCGGATCGACGGTCAGCTTGGCCGCATACCGCTCGAGCATGGCTTCGGCCCCGGCGACTACAACATCCTCGCGGGCCTGGAATTCCGCCTGCTGGCGCTGCGTAACCGCTTCCCGCAGAAGGAGGGTGGTGAACAAAGTGAGCACCAAAATACTCACGAGCACGGTGGCCAGCGCCAGGCCGGAGTCGCTACGAATCCGGCGCATTGCGCAACCTCACTTCTTCGTGGATCTCATAGTCGCCCGGGTTCTCTCTGACGCTGGGATCCACCCGCAGGTCGATGATCACCAGCGGGAATGTGCACGGTGTGGCCGCATTGCATGAGGTCACGCTGGTCCGCGCGGCCGGGCTCCCTACCCATACCACGCCGTGGAAGAGTGGCCCAATGGTTAGGTACGGATCGGCCAGGACCGATGTCAGTACGATTTCCTGGCGATCCAGCGTGTTGTCGACGTAGGTGAACAGCGGCGGCACCGACGACACGTCGGCCTGAATTACGGTCCTCTGCAAATCGCACGTTCCACCGTTAGCGCCATTGGTGCAGTTGACCAATTCGTAGGTGTGCTTCTCGGGAACCCCATCGAGAGGCAGGCGGTCGCTGTGGAAAGTGAGCCTGTCCCATTCCATCTCCAGTACGGGCACGGCGGTGGCGGCCTGAGAAGGTGGCTCCGCCTGGCGGATCTCCACGACCATTTCCCGGATCACCGGTCGCACGTCGCGTTCGGCGTTACTCAGGGCCAACTGCGTCCCGACGTTACCGAAGAAGCCAAGCAGGAGCGAGGAGAGTGCGGCCAGGGCAATACCCATGACCATCACCGTCACCGCCATTTCGGTGAGCGTGAGACCCTGCTGGTCGCCGTTGAGGCGTTTGAGCGTGCGCATCATGGCGCCGGACACGTAGATGGGATTGAGGACGACCAGAAGACGTTGCCGTTGGCCGCCACGTTGATCGTCGAGGAGCGGGTCCATGGGTTCCCGTTTCCGCGCAGCTTCACGCACACTTTTTCTACGTCCCACGATCCCGGGTTGACCGTTACCGACGCCTCCCCCGATGCGTTCGGGTAAACGTCGATCCAGTCGTCGGGGGCCCCTTCGGCAGGACGGTAGTGGAAGTACTGCACCCATCCGATGTTGCCGTGGAAGGTGATGAGACCGGATGTGGCCGGAGTATCCAGGGCGACGTTGAGATACTCGACCGGATCATTGAGATTGAGGTGATTCTTGGCGCTGGGATCGTGGAATCCGGATTCGACGATCCAGTCGATGGCATCAACCGAATCGTCGAAGAAGTAGCTGGCCACTCCGTTGAGGTCGGTCTGGATCGTGATCGGGGAACCACCGAGGGGCAAGAAGTCCGAGAAGGTCACGTCGGCGCCCGCCACCGGGTTGCCTACTTCATCTGTCACCGTGAGGATCACCTGGGAACCCGATGCAGGCTCGAGGTTGAATGTCTGCACATGGTGAGGGTCAAGGGGGTAATCGACGGGGACGACCACGTCGGCATCAGTCTGAGCCAAGTAGCCAAACGCGGATGCGTTGAAGGTGAAGGTGCCGGGCACAACCGGCGCCCCGTCGAGGTCGGTAACCAGCCAACCGCTGCCATCCCATTCCGACGAGGCCTGGGTGAAGGTTGCCGAGCCGCCTCCGTCATAGTCGAGGATCAGCGTGGCGTTGCCGGTGATTGGTAGGGACGTGGCATCGTCGAAGAGTCGGACCTCGATCTCGGCCGGCCGGTAGATTCGCAGCGGTACCGTGGCGGTCTCGGTTGGGCCCATGTGCACGCGGTCGGTCTCGATGTCGATGTCGATCGGATGAATCCGCCAGCCGCTGGCCGCCTCGTAAGACGTGAGGGTCGCTCCGAGCCGCGCGTGGTAGTAGTAGTCGGTTACGCCGGTCCCACTGGCGGGCACCCCGGCAAAGGTCTGCGAGGCTGCCAAGGTCCCGCCGAAGGGGATGAAGGGTGAAGTGTCCCTGACCAGGAAGACCTGGGGGTACCCAACCGGGCTGGCAGTCTTGCTAGCCGGCTCTTCCTTGATCAGCTCGACGATCACGTTTGCTTTGCCTTCGTGCGCGGCGATGTTGGGGGGCGCCACGATCGTTTGCATCACGACCGGCCGGATCGCCCCGGCATGGTGGCTGACGGTAACGGTCACTTCCTTGAAGTCGATGCCTAAATCGGGCAGACCTTCCACGCCGTCGCCGCCCTGGGGGATGACGTTTTCGCCCGGCCCATTGACGCTGCCGAAGTACTTGACTTCGGTTGTGACGATGAAGTCGATGCTCTGCGCCGTGACCGTCTCACTGGCCTGCAGGATGCCCTCGGGCACCCCGAGCGGGAAGCCGATCTCTTCGTAGTCAAGAGAGCGGAGTTCCTCCACCCGTCCCTGAGCCAGGTTGGAGGCGATGGTGGCCAACTTGGCATCGCTCAGCACGCCGAAACCGGCCAGCACCGGGGTGACCGTGAGGATGATGGCGATGCTCAGCAGCGAGAGGGCCGCGAGAGCTTCGACCAGTGTGAAGCCATCTTCACGACGCAGGCGATCCGAGATCTTCTTCATGGACCATACATCGGCGTTTCGAGAGCCAGAATTCATGCCTATTTGAAGAGAACTCGATTGACTAGTCAATCGGTGTCGAGAGGGCATCGCCGGCATGCAAGATCTATCGGATCAATGGCCGAGTTGCTTGACCGATTGCCCTATGTGGAGCGAGGCACCAAGCGGTAGGCGTCGAACACAGAATCAACGGCTCGCAGTGACGCCACCAGACTGTCGACCTGGCCGGGATCGCTCAGCTCGATTTCGTAGCGGAGCATGGCAACCAGATCGCGTCCCACCGAGGACGAGGAAGCCAGGATGTTGCCACCAATATCGGAGATCAGCGAAGTCACATCGCGCAGGAGTTTCGGACGATCGAGCGCCTCAACCTGCACCCAAACCGAAAAGCGGCCGACCCGTTCGGGTACCCAACCAACCTCGATGATCCGTTCGGTGCGGTCGGCCATCGCCTCGACGTTGGTGCAATCCGACCGATGGACAGACACACCCCGCCCCACCGTCACGAATCCCACAATGTCGTCACCGGGTACGGGTGCGCAACATCGGGCGATCCTGACCCACACGTCGTCAAGGCCTTCGACAACCACGCCGGTGCCGGTATGCGTTTCCCGCTCCCGGGGGATCTCCGGCAGAACCATGTCCTCAAGAGCGGTGGCCTCAGGTCGGACGAGCCGGGCTACCCGGCCGGCTACGGTTGCCGCTCCGATGGTCCCCTCGCCGACCGCGACGAAGATGGCCTCCAAGTCCGACAATCCGAGTTGTTCGCCGACCTTCATCAGAAGGGTGTCCCGCGCCGCGGCCGAAAGACCCAAACGCTCCTTACGGAGTGCCCCCTTGATCTGCTCGCGCCCGTCGGAGAGTGCGACTTCGCGACGTTCCTTGGTAAACCATTGCCGGATCTTTGCCTTGGCCCTGGTCGTCCTGACGAAGCTCAGCCAGTCCTGACTCGGTGCGGCATCCTGGGCTTTCGAGGTCACGATTTCGACGATATCGCCCGATTCGAGGCGGGTGCCAAGCGTCACGAGGCGACCGTTGACTTTGGCGCCGACACATCGGTGTCCCACTTCGGTGTGGACCGTGTAGGCAAAATCGACCGGTGTCGAACCGCGCGGCAATGTCTTCACATCACCGTCGGGGGTGAGCACGAACACCTCGTCCTGGTAGAGGTCGAGTTTCAAGCTGGCCAGGAACTCGTTCGGATCGGAGTATTCATCCTGCAAGAAACGAAGATCGGCCATCCACGGCAGATCCTCGTCGGAGATGCCCTCTTTGTACCGCCAGTGGGCGGCGATGCCGTATTCGGCCCGTTGATGCATATCTTCGGTGCGTATCTGCACCTCGAGGGGCCGGCCGTCCCGCCCGATAACGGTGGTGTGCAAGCTCTGGTAGAGGTTGAACTTGGGCATGGCAATGTAGTCCTTGAAGCGGCCGTGGACCGGCGGCCACGTTGCGTGAATAAGCCCCAAAGCGGCATAGCAATCACGGATGTCATCGACAATGACCCGGATCCCGATGAGATCGTGGATCTTGTCGAATGGCAGCCCTGTGGTGACCATTTTTCGATAGATCGAATAGCGATGTTTGGGTCGGCCGGTCACGTCGGCCCGGATCGCCGCGCCGCGCAACAGCCCTTCGACTTCCTCGACCGCCGAGTGTATCTGGGCGTCGCGCTCAGGCGCTCGTTGCTGCAGCAGCAGGTTGATTTCGGCGTTCCGCTTTGGGTAGAGAATCGCGAAACAGCGGTCCTCCATTTCGTGCTTTATCTCCTGCACCCCAAGCCGGTGGGCCAGCGGGGCGTACACTTCGAGGGTCTCGCGACCGATGCGTTCCTGCTTCTCTGATGGGAGCGGGGCAATGGTTCGGAGGTTGTGGAGTCGGTCGGCCAGCTTGATGAGCAGCACACGGACGTCCTGCGCCATGGCGACGACCATTTTGCGGATAGTGGCTGCCTGCGCCTCCTCCCGGGTGCCAAAGCGGATTCGATCCAGTTTCGTGACACCGTCGATCATCCGGGCAACTTCGGGGCCAAATTCGGCTTCGACCTCTTCGAGGGTGACCTCTGTGTCTTCAACCGTGTCGTGCAGGAGAGCCGCCGCCAGCGTATCGGCGTCAAGACCGTAGTCCGCCAGAATCTGGGTGACAGCCAGCGGGTGACTGATGTAGGGCTCTCCGGTCTTGCGGAACTGACCGAGATGCATGCGCTCCCCGAGGGCGTAGGCCTGGTGGATCGTACGTTCGGAAGCGGTCGGATAATGCGAGCGGAAGGCTGCCAGAATTGGCGCCAGCTCGGCGACCATTGCGTCGTCTGGTCGGACCGCCCGCTCAGCCGCCGTCATAATTCACCAGCGAGTGAAACTCGACATCCGGCAGCGCCGACCTCCCGTCGAGGAACCCCAGCTCGAGGAACACGGCAACGGCAACCACCTCCGCGCCGAGCCGGCGCAGCAGCCGCACGGCGGCCGCGGCCGTACCCCCGGTAGCCAGCACGTCGTCAACGACCAGCACTCGATCGCCAGGAGCAATGGCATCTTCGTGGATTTCGAGGGCATCCTGGCCGTACTCGAGCTGATAGTCCTCTCGAACCACTCTCCAAGGAAGCTTGCCGGGCTTGCGAATAGGTATGAACCCGGTCCGGAGGAACTCGGCCACCGGCGTGGCGAGGATGAAGCCGCGAGCTTCGATCCCGGCAACTTTGTCGATTCTCCCGGCGAACGGTCCGGCCAGGTCGTCGATCAAGGCCGTGAACGCCTGCCGATCAGCCAGCACCGGGGTTATATCCTTGAACAGTATCCCCGGTTCCGGAAAGTCAACAACGTCTCGGACCAGCTTGGCGTAGGTAGGTGTGTCCACCGCAGGATTGTACATCGGCCCAGGAATCCGGACGATCCAAGGGTCTGCAGGTACCTAGCGCCGCCGCTTCTTGGGTGGTCGCGGCGTTGCGCCGGAAACAGTGCGAGGACGGGCGGTTCCAGCCGTCGGCTGCTCCCGACGGGGTGACATGACGGCATCCTCAGACGCTCTGGCGAGACGCTTGCGAACCCGGGTCCACTCCTCCTCGCGTTCCTTCCAGACGGCCAGCAACGGCGAGGCGACTGCAATGGACGAGTAAGTACCGGCCGCGATGCCGACGAAGAGCGCCAGGGCGAACTCAAGTAACGTCCTCGCCCCGAGCAGGAACGAGCCAACGAAGAGCAAGCTTCCGACCGGGAGCAGGCTGGTCAGCGATGTGTTGACGGATCGCATCAACACCTGATTCATCGACCTGTTGACGACGTCTGTAAAGGCCGCCCGGTCGGCTGACTCCGTGTTCTCTTGCACCTTGTCGAACACAACCACGGTGTCGTAGAGGCTGTAGCCGAGAATCGTCAAGACCGCGATGATCGTCGCCGGAGTGACCTCGAATCCTGTGATGGAGTAGACCCCGAAGGTGATGATGAGGTCATGGAACAGCGCGGCGATTCCGCTCAGCGCCATCTTCCATTCCAGCCGCCAGGACATGAAGAGAATCACGGCCCCCAGGAAGACGACCAGAGCCAACACCGCTCGTTCGGCGATCTGCGCTCCGAAGGTCGGGCCAACTTCGTCGACGCTGGTGTCGGTAACTTCGGTACCGGCCACTTCGGCCACGGCCCGCACGAACGCGTCGGCGCGGTCGGCTTCGAGCGCCTCTGTCTGAACCCGTAGGGCCTGCCCGTCCGCCAGGAGCTGAATCCGGGCATCCGTGAGACCGAGTGGCGCAAGGGCGTCCCGCACGTCACCCACTCCCGCTCCGGCCGGGTTCTCGGTCTCCACGGCGACACCGCCGCGGAAATCGAGACTGAGGTTGAGACCCCGAAACGCCAGGCTGAGCACCGAAACAAGCAGCAACACCGAGGAGATCACCAGGAAGGTTCGCCGGGCGCCAATGAAGTCGTATGAGGTCTCGCCGCGATACAGGCGACCGAACAAGCTCATGACGTGACCTCGCTAGCCGGGCGTCCACTAGCCCCTTCGATACTGAACCATCCCCCGCGGCCGAGCCTGGTCCGGGCCATGATCCAAACCGCGTTCTTAGTGAAGTAGTACGCGACGATGATGTCGAGGAACGTGGCGATTCCCAGGGTCAGGGCGAACCCTTTCACCGGTCCGACGGCCAGCAGCCAAAGCAGGACGGCGGCGAGGATCGAAACGGTGTCTGCAGTGAGGATGGTGTGAAAGGCTCGGGTAAAGCCTTCTTCAACGGCCGCGTTCAACGTTCGCTTGGCCCGGATCTCCTCCTTGATTCGCTCGTAGAACACAATGTAGGAGTCGGCGGTGATACCGATCGAGACGATGATGCCGGTCACGCCCGCCAGCGTGAGGGTCGTACCGATGTAGCGGCTGAGCACACCAATGATCAGAAGCAGCAAGGAACCGAACACACTGAGGCCGACCACCGTCACCAGACCGAGCGTCCGGTAGTACAACACAACGGCGAGAGCAACGAGGATCAGACCACCGACGCCGGCCACCAGACCCGCGTTGAGTGAGTCGGCACCGAGGATTGCAGAGACATTCTGAACCTGGTCGCGTTCGAAGGCCACCGGCAGCGAGCCATACCGGAGCACCACCGCCAGGTCTTGCGCCTCCTGTTGCTGGTTGTCGCCGGTCCCCATAGTGATAACGGCCGAACCACCGCTGATACCGATGTTGGGATCGACGTCTTCGTTGACCTGCGGTGCCGAGACCACCTCTCCGTCGAGGACAATGGCGATCTGCCGCCGAGGATCCCCGCTCTGGTAAGAAGCTGCCTCTTTCGTCAACTCCTGAAACTTGTCTGCACCTTCGTTCGAAAGGTCGAGTTGCACCTGCCATTGGGCAATAGAGCTGGACCCGCCCGCGAACCCGGCCAGGGCGCTGTCGAGATCGGCCCCGCTGAGTTGAGACGCTCCAACGTGATACACCACCACCACCGATCCGTCTTCGGCGTACTCGGCAAGCCACGCTTCCTGGCTTGGATCGTCCTCGATCGTCAAACCCGTTTGCGGGTCAACGCCCGGCGGGAAGGTCGTGGTCGTGGTGGTGGCGGGCTCGGTGGTCGTCGTTGTCTCGCCCGCTTCCGTGGTGGTCGATGTCTCGCCTACCTCCGTGGTGGTGGTTGTCGTCAATTCGGTGAGGTCCGCAATGAGCAGAGGGCTCACGAGGAAACTGGATTCGAGAACCGGACGAAACGACAGTTCGCCCGTTTGGCCGATGGCGTCCAGAGCCCGCTCGCGGTCGGTCACGCCCGGCAACTGCACGATGACGTTGTTCTCACCCGAGATCTGGATCTCTGGTTCCTGGACGCTCCCGAAGCTTTCGATCCGCCGCTGCATGACCTCAACGGCCTTTTGGAGCACTTCGGGATCGGTGCCCTCGGGAGCCCGCAGCGTCACCGAGGTGCCCCCTTTGAGATCGAGACCAAGTACGGGAGTTATGCCGAAGGCGAGAGCTGCGGCCACGCCTCCCCAGGCGATGGCCAGTACCACCAGCAGTGTGATGACATGCCGTCGCACCAATCAGTCCTCGTCGCTGATCTTGGACCCGATGGCCCGTCGGGAGATACGCATCTTGCCGTCCTCGAGACGAAGGACGACAGAATCGTCATCCACGGAATCGACGATGCCGTGGACCCCACCAAAGGTCTGCACCCTGTCCCCTATCTGGAGCGATGAGGCCATCGCGGCCTGTTTCTTGGCCCGGGTCCGCTGGGGCCGAATCAACAAGAAGTAGAACATGGCCACCAACAGAGCAAGAAAGATCAGTGAGGAATAGCCGCTCGCGGTGGTCGTATCGGTTTGCAAAAAGATCACGGAGAACACCCTCTTCGAAATGGCAGCCCGCGCGGCGCGGGCCGGGCGCCATGGTAGCCACTACTCCGCGGTGGGTGAAAGTCTGCGGGAAATGGTTGCCGCGTGGAACTCTGCAAACCGACCGGCGGCGACGGCCGATCTCACATCCTGCATCAACCGCATTGTGTAGGACAGGTTGTGCAGACTGATCAGCCGGTAGACGCTGAGTTCCCCTGTGGTGAGCAGATGGCGAAGATAGGCCCGTGTGTACATCGAACACGTCAGGCACGGGCAGCCGGCTTGAAGAGGCAGTTCAGAAAGCCGGTGCTCGGATCGCTTCAGGTTGAAGTCCCCGTCCGGAGTCAACACCCGCCCGTGCCGCGCCAGCCGGGTGGGCCATACGCAGTCGAAGAGGTCAATGCCTCGTGCAACCGCGTCGAGGACACCCTCCGAATCGCCCAATCCCATCGTGTACCGGGGCTTGCCGGGAGGCAGTTCCGCCACGACTACGTCGAGCGCCCGGTTTCTGTCCTCCGCCGATTCACCTACGGAGAGGCCACCGATACCGAAGCCCGGAAACCCCAAAGTGGCAGTAGCGGCTGCGCTCCGGCCTCGCAGTTCGTCATCGGTCCCACCCTGGACGATGCCGAACAGCGCCTGATCCGACCTCTCATGAGCCGTGAGCGCCCGCTCGGCCCAACGCAGGGTTCGATCCATGGCTGCCTCAACTTCGGGCCGGGGCGCCGGGAGACCAATGCACACGTCGAGGACCATGGCAATGTCGGCACCGAGGTACTCCTGGATCCGCACCGCCTCCTCCGGCGTCAGTTTCACACTGGCGCCGTCGTAGGTCGATCGGAAGGTCGCAGCATTCTCATCGACTCGCGGTTCTAGAGAGAAGACCTGGTACCCACCTGAATCGGTGAGCATCGCACCGTTCCATCCCATGAAAGAGTGCAAACCACCGAGTTCCGCAATCGTCTCGGCTCCCGGTCGCAACATGAGATGGTAGGTATTGGCCAGCACCATCTGTGTGCCGACCTCAACGAGGTCCCTCGAGTCGAGGCCCCGGACGGCGGCCCGGGTTCCGACCGGCATGAAATTGGGTGTAGCGACCTCGCCGTGAGGCGTGGTCAGCACCCCGAGTCGGGCGTTTCCATCAGTTGTCTCAACGCGGTGTACAACGGGTTCGGTCACGAATTGCACTCCGTCAGCATCGCGTCACCGAACGACAGGAACCTGTAGCCACGGGCGAGGGCGTGGGCGTAGGCGGATCGCCATTCCGACCCCATAAAGGCGGCCATCATCACTACCAGAGTCGAGCCGGGAACATGGAAGTTGGTGACCAGGGTATCCACGACCCTGAAGCGGTAGCCGGGGGTGATGAACAGGTCGGAGGAACCGTCACCGGGCACAACCTCTCTCCCGTCGAAGGCTGACTCGAGCGTCCGCACCACGGTCGTCCCGACCGCAACGACCCGCCCTCCACTCTGCCGAGTTCGAGCGATCGCCCCGACAGCTCCGACGGATACGGAATAACGCTCCGAGTGCATAACGTGCTCGGAGATCTGACCTACCGTCATGGGCCGAAATGTGTCGAGTCCAACTTCGAGCTCGACCGCGGCAACGTCGATTCCCCGTTTCGCCAGGGAGCGCACAACCCCATCCGTGAAGTGGAGACCGGCGGTCGGAGCGGCAGCCGATCCGACCCGCTCGGCAAAGATGGTCTGATATTGCTCAGGGTCGGTCAGGGGTTCGCGGACATAGGGCGGCAATGGCGTCTCGCCCACCCGGGCGATGGTCCGCTCGACAGAGGTTCCATCTGTGGTGGCCAGGTCGAGTTCGAACACGGCGTTTGGCAGGGCGGCGGTAACGGTGGCCGTCAGTTCGCCGAGATCCAGAACGACGCCTGGCCTGATCCGCCGGCCTGGTCTAATAAGAGCTTCCCAGTGCGCCCCGGCGTTGTTGCGCAGCAGGAGCACCTCAACCGCGCCTCCGCTTTCACTTTTCGTCCCGCGCAGTCGCGCCGCCCTCACCCGAGTCTTGTTGACCACGACGAGGTCACCGGGAGCGAGAAGGTCCGCCAGATCCCGGAAGGTGTGATCGGTCATGTCACGCGTATCGAGCAATCGTGCCGCATCGCGCGGCTCGACCGGTTGCTGGGCTATTACCGCGGTGGGCAAGAGGTACGAGAAGTCGACGGTCCGCACAGCCATGCAGAGTAGGCGCGTTTAGCAGAGGCTCCTGCAGAACCTAGTCGAGAAGTGTCTGCTGGGCAGTCGCCGGAGGCTCGAGTCCTAGGTGGAGGTAGGCAGCCGGGGTCGCAACCCGACCCCGCGGGGTCCGCTTGAGAAGCCCTATCTGGAGCAGGAAAGGCTCGTAGGCGTCTTCCACCGTCTCGGGCTCCTCCCCGACCACGATGGCCAGAGTCGATAGCCCGACGGGTCCGCCTGCGAACTTGACGACGATGGCATCGAGGATCTCGCGATCCACCTTGTCGAGGCCCAATTCGTCGACCTCGAAGATCTCCAGAGCAGCGTTGGCCGTGGCGGCGTCGGCAACGCCGTCCGCACGGGCCACTGCATAGTCGCGAACCCGGGCCAAAAGCCGGTTGGCTATGCGGGGCGTGCCCCGCCCCCGCAAAGCAATGAGATCGGCGCCGTCCTCGGTGATCGGTACGTCGAGAATCGTCGCCGAGCGACGAACAATCCGGCCGAGTTCCGGCTGGCTGTAGTAGTCCAGTTTGTCGACGATGCCGAACCGATCCCGAAGCGGGGCTGCCACCTTTCCCTTGCGGGTGGTGGCTCCGACCAGTGTGAACCTCGGCAAGTCGAGCCGGATCGATTGAGCTGATGGACCCTTGCCGAGCACGATGTCCAGTTGGAAATCTTCCATCGCCGGATAGAGGACCTCTTCAACGGCTCGTGGTAAGCGGTGGATCTCGTCGATGAAGAACACATCGCCGTTATCGAGATTGGTCAGGATCGAAGCAACGTCCCCCGGCCGTTCGAGAGCCGGTCCCGAGGTGATCCGCAGTCGCGACCCCATCTCGTTGGCGAGAATCCCGGCCATGGTCGTCTTTCCCAATCCAGGCGGTCCGGACAGCAGCACGTGGTCAAGGGGCCGGCCCAGGCTGCGAGCCGCATCGATCGAGATGGCCAAACGTTCCTTGAGCTTGGCTTGACCAACAAACTCCTCGATCGACTGTGGACGCAGGGTCGTTTCGACAACATCGTCATCGGGCAAAGCCGCCGGTGTGAGCAGATCTTCTCTCATCGTCTCCCCAGACTGCGAAGCGCCTGCCGCAGTTGATCGCCAACCGGCGCGTCCGTCTCAATATCGGCCATGGCGTCCCGAATCTCGGCCGCCTGGTAGCCCAAACCCTCCAGGGCTTCCCGGACTTGCGAAACGGTACTCGTCCCAACCACTGATTCGGCCTCGGACGCCGTGATCTTGGGTTTCAGTTCGAGGACCATTTTCTGCGCGCCTCGCTTGCCGATCCCGGGCACCAGGGTGAGCGTGTCGACGTCCTCGGCGGCGATCGCCCTCCGGAGCTCATCCGATTGCAGTGCACCCAGCGTCGCCATCGCGACCTTGGGTCCGATCCCGGATGCGCTCAGCAAGATCCGAAAAAGATCACGTTCCGCTTCATTACCGAACCCATGCAAAAGCATGGCATCTTCCCTTACTACCAGATGCGTGTGGAGGACAACCTCCTCACCAATACTCGGCAAGTCCGCAACCGTGCGCGGAGTGACCACCACTTCGTAACCGACGCCGCCCACATCCAGAACAACTCCTGTAGCCCGGAGCGAAACCAGTGTCCCCCGCAATCGGCCGATCATCGGGCTGCCTCCACACGCTCGAGCAGGGCGGCGCCTTGCAGGTGGCATAGCGCCACAGCCAGTGCGTCGGCGGCATCAGCCGGACGGGGCAAGTCGGCGAGGCCCAGGCGCTGGGCAACCATTTTTTGCACCTGTTCTTTGGGGGCGTTGCCGTAGCCGGCCACGGCCCGCTTGACGCTGGACGGCGTGTACTCATGAACCTGGAGGCCTGCCTGGGCTGCCACCAGCATGGCAACTCCGGAGGCTCGACCGACGTTCGCCACCGTTTGCAGATTGCGATTGGAGAACACCTGCTCGATCGCCACGACGGTGGGATGGTGCTCGGCGACCAGGGCGGTCAAGTCGCGGTAGAGCTCCAGGAGCCTGTGCGCGACCGGCGTCTTGGGACTGGTGCGGACCACGCCGGCGATCACCGCCTGTGGCCCCGGGGCGACCAGTCCGTAGCCGGTGGTGGTGAGACCGGGGTCGATTCCGAGTACGAACATATGTACGGGAGTGTAGAGCGAGGGTGAGACGCGACGGTGGTTTTGTGGGGAGGGCTCCGGCTTACCGCCCAAGGCTGGTTTCTCAGGTGGCGTTGAGGGCGCCGATCGGGCTCCTGTCAACGTGATCGGCATTTGGGCAGTTCGAGGTCGTGACAAAGGCTGAGGTCGGCGTGATTCCGGTCTCGATCGCAGGTCCAAACGACCCTGCGCCAGGCTGCGGGCCCGAGGCGCGGAAGGAGACCGACTCCGAACCCAGCCTGGGACCAAGTTATCAGGCCTCCCCCGGGTCAGCCCACGTCCATGACGGTGTCGAGGCCTCGGTGGACACCGACCAGCTTGTTGACTTGTCGAATAGCAAGAAGACCACCGGCTACGTAGGGCTTGGCGCTGCTTCCTGCGTCGTGCCTGATGCTGAGTCGCTCATCTTCCTGGCCGAATATCGATTCGATGGAAATCACAAAGCTGGGTAGGCGAATGGAGTGGACCTGAGTTCCCCCGAAGCTGGCACCTCGTGCTTCCTTCTCTCCCTGTGTTTCTCCTATCGGCACCGCCATCTCGGGATGACCTACTTTCGCCAACCGGCCGGCTAGTTCACGGGCCGTCCCGCTTGGTGCGTCTACTTTTCCGGCACTGGCATAGTCGATGACCTCCCAACTCTTCACCCATTGGGCGGCCACCTCACTGAATCTCATCATCAGCACAGCCGTTATCGAGAAGTTGCCGCAAGCCAAAACACCAAGGCCTTTTTCCCTGGCCGAGTGGGAAATCGATTCGTAGTCGTCGCTGGTAAGGCCGGAGGTTCCTACGACCACATGAGCGCCGGCATCGAGAGCGGCCAGGATATTCTGCCGGGCGACAGACGGATGGGTGTACTCCACGAATACGTCGGGTTTGGATGCCAATGCGTCCTCGGTCGTCCCACTGATCTCCACCCCAAGCTCAGCGACACCAAGCACTTCGCCCAGACGCTGGCCGGCGCGTGAGCGCGACACAGCCCCCGTCAAGTCCAAGTCAGCCGCTTCAACAATCCCCCGTGACAGGGCAGACCCGGCCCACCCCGTGGCACCGGCAACTACCACTCTCGTACCCTTCATCTCGCCGTTACCCGCCACTCTGATCTCCCAAGCATCGACATCTTCCCCGAAGACTAAGACCTCAGCACATAACAACAATTCTGAACTTGGAACGAGCATTCCTCCACGTCCCGAGCGATACTGAGCCCATGACCAATCGCAACGTGCTGGGGACCGCGCTTGAGCCGTGCGGGACCGACCCCTTGACCGGGTTTTACCGGGATGGCTCGTGCCTCACGGGACCAGAGGATCTCGGTAGCCATACGGTGTGCGCCGTCGTCACCGCCGAGTTTCTCGAGCACCAACGTCGTATCGGCAATGATCTCAGCACCCCGATGCCCCACTACCGGTTCCCCGGACTTCTTCCGGGTGACCGTTGGTGCGTGACTGCAGTGAATTGGCTGCGGGCGCACGGAGACGGTGTCGCCGCGCCGGTGGTGCTTGCTTCCAGCAACGAGCGTGTTCTCGAACTGATACCTTTTTCGGTGCTCGAGGAGCACGCCGTCGACGTACCCTCCGACCCGGGCGCCCTCGACGGCTAGTTGTCTGCGGCCAGCGCGGCCATCACGTCGTCGGCGATGTCGAAGTTGGCATACACGCTCTGAACGTCGTCGAGGTCCTCGAGGGCATCGATCAGTCTGAGCACCTTCGGGGCAGTCTTCTCGTCGACCGGAATGGTGGTGCTCGGCAGTTGCGTCACCTCGGCGGTCTCAACCTCTAGCCCTGCTGCAGCAAGCGCACCCTTGACGGCGCTGAAGTCAGAGGCGGCGCAAATAACCTCAAAGAGCCCATCAGACTCCCGCACGTCTTCCGCACCGGCTTCGAGAGCGGCCAGCATCACCTCATCTTCGCCCCCGGCTACCAGCAGATAACCCTTCTGCTCAAAAAGGTAGGAGACTGAGCCGGGTTCGCCCAGATTCCCTCCGTGGCGGCTGAATCCAGCTCGCACGTCCGACGAGGCCCGGTTGCGGTTGTCGGTCAGAATTTGCACATAGAGCGCCACCCCGCCGGGAGCGTATCCCTCGTAGTACATCTCCTCGTAGTGGGCCCCTTCAACGTCGCCGATTCCCCGCTTGATCGCTCGGTCGATGTTGTCGTTTGGTACCGAAGCGGCCCTGGCCTTGTCGATCGCATTGGACAGCGTCGCGTTGGCGGACGGGTCACCGCCACCCTCCCGGGCTGCTACTTCGACCACTTTGACGAGTTTGGCGAAGAGTTGGCCGCGCTTAGCGTCCTTGGCGCCCTTCTTGTGTTTGATCGTCGACCATTTGGAATGTCCGGACATCAGCGTTCTCCGTCCATACGGCGTCGACCCGCGGCAGCCTGCAACACCATTGTATGGATACGAACGTCACCGGTCAGTTCTGGGTGAAAGGAGGAGGCCAAGATGTTGCCCTGCCGAACCATGACGGGGTGCTCATCCACGGCCGCTATTACCTCTACGCCACCACCGACCTTGGCAACCCAGGGGGCTCGGATGAAGACAGCCCGGAAAGGCTGCTCGAATCCCGGGATCTCCAGGTTGGTCTCGAACGATTCGTTCTGGCGGCCGAATGCGTTCCGTTCCACGATGACGTCGAGAACTCCCAGCTGGGCCTGAGCACCTGCGGTGACCCCGGCAGCGAGAAAGATCATCCCGGCGCAGGTTCCGAAGGTTGGCAACCCGCCGGAGATCGCGCGCCGCATGGGTTCCATGAGCCCGTAGATCGTGGCGAGTTTTCCAATGGTGGTGGATTCGCCTCCTGGAATGATCAAGGCATCGATGCTTTCGAGGTCCTCCGGCCGGCGCACGGGCGCCCACGTCCCACCAGCCGTCTCGACGGCCCTGGCGTGTTCGCGCACATCGCCCTGCAGGGCGAGAACCCCGACGGCGGTCACGCCTACCAACCTCTGTTTTGCAGCAACTCGGAGTCGCTCAGCGTGCCCATCTCGATGCCGACCATGGCCTCGCCAAGACCGCTGGAGACCTTGGCAATTGTCTCGGGGGTGTCGTGGAACGTCACGGCTTCGACGATGGCACGCGCCCGTGGCGCCGGGTCGGTCGATTTGAATATCCCGGACCCGACAAAAACGCCATCGCACCCCAGCTGCATCATCAAGGCGGCGTCGGATGGGGTCGCAATACCTCCGGCCGCGAAATTGACGACCGGGAGACGACCGGACCCGGCAACTTCCTGGACCAGGTCAAACGGCGCGCCCATCGTCTTGGCGGAGGCCATCAGCTCTCCACTTTCCATGGAGGAAAGGGCCCGGATTTCCCGATTCATGGTCCGCATGTGTCGGACGGCCTCAACAACGTTGCCCGTGCCGGCTTCGCCCTTGGTACGAATCATGGCGGCGCCTTCCCCGATCCGGCGCAAGGCTTCACCCAGGTTTCGGGCCCCACACACGAACGGTGTTACAAACGCCCACTTGTCGATGTGGTTCTCTTCGTCTGCGGGTGTCAGAACCTCGCTCTCATCGATGTAATCGACACCGAGCGACTGCAGGACCTGCGCCTCAACGAAGTGGCCGATGCGCACCTTGCCCATGACCGGGATGCTCACCGAATCGATGATCTCCTGGATCTTCTCCGGGTCGGCCATCCTGGCCACTCCGCCGTCTCTGCGGATATCGGCCGGGACGCGCTCCAACGCCATTACGGCCACCGCCCCGGCTTCTTCGGCGATCTTGGCTTGCTCGGCGTTCACGACATCCATGATCACGCCACCTTTGAGCATTTCTGCCAACCCGCGTTTTACCCGATCGGTTCCTGCTTCCACGTGCTCTCCTTGGTCTAGCTCCATTCTACCGCCACTTATACGCTCGGCCCTCGGGAACCAGATGCACCCACGTTGTACCTGGCGCCAGCTTGATCTCGATTCCGGACAAGTCGAAAAAGCGGAAGAAATCGGTGAGCCGGCCCCGGTCCCAGCGGCCGGCCAGGGCGATTCCATCTCGAAAGACCACGGCGTCGCCGGAACCGAGCACATCGAAGTCGGGAACGGGTGCCCCGCTCGAATCAGTGCGGCCGGTCCCCATTTGCTCGACGACGAGCACAATCACGTTGGAAGCCACAATCTGGTCGCCGGAAGCGGCGAGGTGCGGTTGTGACCCATGAAACCGGAGGTATCCGCCATCCGACGCCGAATAGCCGTAGACCACCTTGTGGATATTCGAAGACTCGATCTCAACGGTGCGAGCGACGTCTCCGGTTGGACTCTCGTCAAACGACACCCACGAGCCTGCCGCAGAGCTCGCGTCCTCCACAGTTGCCAGCGCCGCAAGCGGCGCCACCATGAGATCATACGGCGCGGGGCGGTCGGCGGCCCGCCGATACGCCACTGCGCCGAGCGTTGGATCCCCCAGATCGACGGCAACATCCCGCAATGAACTGACAACCGATTCGTTGCCACCGGAATATGCCATGAACACCCCGAACGGGCCGAGCAGTTTGGGGTCCACTTCTCGCACGCTCCGCACCGGTCCGATTTCCTCTGGCAACCGGGATTGGTAGAGCGCCAGCAGTCGCGAGATTCCACCTTCCACCGGAATGTCAAAGACGAGGTCGGCCAGTTCTAACCCTTCCTGTGGACGGCCGGACGAGCTGTTGTCGATCTTGATCGCCAGGATGGGGTCCTCGGGGGTGCCCTCCTCGATGGGAAGTCCGGTCAGCGGCCACAGATCTGCGCCGACCACCGCCGTGGTCGTCGTGGTGGAAGTCGTTGAGGTCGGTGGAACGGTCGTTTCCGGGGGCGAGGTAGTCGTGCTGGTGGTGGTTTCCGCGACCTGATCACCAACCCCTGCAACGATCATGACCACGACGAAGAGCACGAGCACGGCCGCAGCGCCGCCGCCCAGCCACCAACGCTGCCGCATGGTCAACGACGCAAGGGTGTTTCGAAGGGTATCCATAGGAAAGAAAAACGAAGGTTACCGTGCGACTTGCTCATAGAGGGCAAGGTACCTCGGCAGAACATGGTGCCAGTCGAATGCGGCCGCTACTCGGACCGCCATTCGACCTCGAACCTGAGTTCCGGTTCGATCAGATAGGGCTTCGATCAGTCGGTCGGCCAGGCTTCTCGAATCGGCCACTGCCGCATACCTGGCGACGTCACTAGATACCCGGCGGAAGGCAGCCAGGTCGGAGACAACCGGTGCACATCCAGCCGCCATGGCTTCAACCAGGCTGATCCCGAAGCTTTCTCCACCCAGGTTCGGCGCGCAAAACACGGCGGCTTCGGCCAGCTGCCGGCGCTTCTCTTGTCCGATGATCGGGCCGAAGAAGCGGATGCCCGGATAGGAGGCGCCTCGATCCGCTCCAAGCACAACGAGTTCGGCATCCGCCACCGCCGCCCGAACCAGTGGCCAGGCGGTGAGCAGAACGTCGAGGCCCTTGCGAGGTTCATCGCGACCCAGGAACGCAACCCGGGCCGGATGGCGGGTCACCGCCATCGAGAATGCCCCGGCGTCGATTCCATTTGGGATCAACACGACCTCCCCGACCAGGTCCGAAATTGCCGAGGCAGCTGCCTGGCTCACCGCCGTCACTGCCCCCAGTCTGGAGAGGACTCGGCGCAGGACCGGAGCGGCCACCCGGTAGAGCCTTCGCACCAGGGTGGACGGATCGGCGTGAAAGGTCCCAACCGCCGGGGGGCCATCCCCCAGGAACACGGCCGGCGACGTGAGCGCCACCAGCGGCTCATGAACGTGGACGACGTCGGCATCTCGAACGGCGCGACGGGACCGTCCGATCGTCCCGGGATGCAGAGCGATAGGCGCAATTGACCCGTTGACCCTGACTCTGACCGCACGGCCGAGCAGCCTTGCATCCGGTGGTCCTGTCTTGCCCGGAGCTACCAGCCACGCCTCATGGCCGGCCGCCCGGATTCCGTCCACCAGACCCACAGCCTGTTGCTGCACGCCTCCCGGTTCTTCGATGGAATACGGGCAGACAACCGCGATCCTCATGGCACCGCACTGTCCGACGGCCAATTCGGCTGAAGAATGTGCCACTGAGTCGGATCTCGACGGATCAAACCCTCCAGGGCGGTAGCGATACGTTGCGTCCCAACCGATATGCGCTCCGGCCCTTCTGACGGAATCTCGACCGGAGCCTCGATGACGAGGTGGTGACCCGGCCCATCGGCAAAGAAAGCTGCAATCGGAAAGACCGGCACATCAAGGCGGGTGGCGAGGAGAGCCGCACCGGCCGGCAGTTCCGTCTCTTCACCGAAGAATTCCACGAGCGAGCCGCCCTCCCGCACGTTCCGGTCGGAAACGAGAGCAACGGCCGCCCCGCGTCGCAAGCCTTCAGCGAGAGCAGCCATGACTCCAGGGCTTCCGTCGGCGAACACGACGTCTATGCCGAAGGCCTTGCGGACGCCTGCAAACCACCGGGCCAGTCGCGGGTTAGGCAGATCTTCTGCGACAGCGATCAGCTCGAGACCGAGATTCTGCGCGACGCTGCCTGCCACCTCCCAGTTGCCGATGTGCGGCAGGACGTAGATCATCCCGCGACCCGTCGACTGCGCCGCTTTGATGTGGTCAAGACCGTCCACCGCGATCCGAGCCCGCATGGCCGACACCCTCCTGGGCCGGACCCAGAACACCTCCGCCCAATAGCGTCCATAGGCAGCAAAGGCCTGCTGTGCGGCCTGCTCTATCTCGCGTTCGGATCCAAGCGCCCTGGTCATATGACGGATCGCCATCAGCCTTCGACGGTCCGCCCTCGAATACGCAAAGGAACCCAGGACACTCCCCACTCTGCGCATCAGGGGTTCGGGCAAGAGGCCGAAGACGGCCGCCGCCAGGCGGTAGCCGAGGTATTCCAGCATGGTCTCACGGCTCCAACTGGCGCCAGGTTGCGGCAAACCGTTGGACGACCGTCAGCCAGGTCAAGATGACCATGGCCCAGAGCATGGGACCGACGAAGCCCGCGATTACCCCCAGGCAGTAGAGGATCACGCGCTCGGCCCGCCCCATCAACCCGGCTCGACCGTCGGCACCGACCCCTTCCGCCTTGGCCCGCAAATATGAAGTGACCAGAGCCGCCCCAAGACCGGCCACCGCCAGAGCAACCAGCAGGGGCTCGTCGGCCACCAGATAGGCGACTCCGGCGAACATCGCCGTTTCGCTGATCCGATCGGTCACCGAGTCGAGCAAAGCTCCTCTGGGGCCTGCGATTCCGAGTTCACGGGCCAATGGGCCGTCGAGCGCATCGATAAATGACCCGACGGCCACCAGCGAACCACCGGCAACGAGCACGTTTCGACCTATCAAGTATGCCCCGCCCACGGTCACCAGGAGACCCAGGACGGTCAAGTGGGTCGGTTTGAGACCGGTCGCGGCGAGTACCCGACCCGCCGCTTGAAGTGCTCTGCTGATCCGCGGGCGGACCCTGGTTTCGATCACGTGGGCTCCTTCGGCCTCGCCGAAGGTAGCACACAGCTCTGGCCTTGTTTCTGGCTTACTACAATTCGAGCAAGCTCAGATGCCCGAGGAGGTCCTGTGGTTCCGGAGAAGATCAGGAATGTCGTGTTGGTCGGTCATGGAGGGAGCGGTAAGACGTCGCTCGCCGAAGCCCTCCTTTTCACTGCCGGAGTGACCACCCGGGCAGGCCGGGTCGAGGACGGCAACACGGTCACCGACTTCGAACCCGAAGAAATCGAGCGACAGATCTCCCTCAGCGTGGCCCTTGCCTCATTCACGTGGAAGGGCCACAAGGTCAACATCATCGACGCTCCCGGCTTCGCAGGTTTTCTGGGCGATGCCCGGTCCGCATTACGGGCCGCCGACTTGGCTCTCTTCGTTGTATCCGGAGTTGACGGGGTAGAAGTGCAGACCGAGATTCTGTGGGACATGGCCACCGAGGAGGGCATCCCCCGGGCGCTTTTCATCAACAAGCTCGATCGGGAACGCTCCTCCTATGCCCGGACCCTGTCAGAATTGCAGGAAGCCTTCGGGAAGAGGATTGCCCCCATCCACATGCCGATCGGGTCAGAACATGACTTGTCCGGATTGGTCCGCATCGTCTCCAATCGGGCCCACGTATATGCGGACGGCAATCCAATCGGCTCCCTCGCCGATCCTCCCGCCGACCTGGCCGCAACCGTTCAGGAGACTCATACCGCTCTCGTCGAATCGGTCGTTGAGACGGACGACGAGCTCATGGAGAAGTACTTCGAAGGAGAAGAGCCAAGCCGCGAGCAGATGGTCAAAGTGATCCATCAAGGCATGCTCGAAAGCGAAGTCTTCCCCGTCCTCGTCGGTTCGGCCACCCGGCTCATAGGTATCGACACCCTCGCCGATTTCATCGTTGATTTCGGGCCCAACCCCCTCGAACATGCCTCGCTACCGCTGGCAGCCGGCGACGAATTGGCGGTCGATCCGAATGGGCCGGCGGTTGCGTACGTGTTCAAGACCATTTCCGACCCGTACGTGGGACGCGTATCACTGTTCCGCGTGTTCTCCGGGCGGATCAAAGCAGATGACGAGATGGAGCAGGCGGGGCACAGCGGCAAGGTGCGAATGCACAACCTCTTCTTCATGCAGGGCAAGGAGCATCACGATGCCCAGGAAGTGGTTTTGGGAGATATCGCCGCAGTTGCCAAGCTGGACTCGGTCGTGGCCGGGGACACCTTGCGTAGCCACGGACCCGACATCCAGCTCGCGCGGGTCCCCTTCCCGAAACCTGTCATGAGCCTGGCGGTCTTCCCCAAAGCCGCTCAGGACGAAGAGAAGCTGTCAACCGCTCTCGCGAGGCTCGTCGACGAAGACCCCACCCTCAAGGTCGAACGAAGAGCTGAAACAAAAGAGACGGTACTTTCCGGTTTGGGTGACACACATCTCGACGTGACTGTCGCGCGGCTGGCTCGCAAATTTGGCGTTGATGTCGATACCGCTATGCCCACAGTGCCATACCGGGAGACCATCACCGCCACCGCCGAGGCCGAAGGAAAACATAAGAAGCAGAGCGGCGGCCGCGGACAATATGGGGTGGCGTTCGTGCGGTTTGAGCCACTTCCCCGAGGGGTCGGTTACGAGTTCGTAAACGGCATCAAAGGCGGGTCGATTCCCCGTCAGTACATCCCGGCGGTCGACAAGGGTGTCCAGGAAGGACTCGAGCGCGGCATCCTGGCCGGCTACCCGACCATCGATGTTCGGGCCACCGTTTATGACGGCAAGTACCACGCCGTTGACTCAGACGAATTGTCGTTTCGGATGGCGGGAATCCTGGCCGTTCGGGCCGCCGCTACCGATCTCCGGCCGGCGTTACTTGAACCGATCGTCAAGGCCACGATCCGCGTGCCGGAGGAGTACATGGGCGATGTGATTGGCGATCTGAACGCCAAACGTGGTCGGGTGCTTGGCATGGATTCGGATGGACGGTTGCGGGTTGTCACCGCTGAGGTGCCGTTGGCTGAGATGCAGCGCTACACGATTGATCTCC
>JAOTUY010000008.1 GCA_029863625.1 Acidimicrobiia bacterium | reverse complement strand
CAGACCGGATTGAGGGCGTCGCAGGCGTCGCGGATGTCCCGGGTGACCAGGGCCGTGTAGATCTCACTGGTTTCGGCGTTACGTCCGACGAGTTCGTGCATTGTCTCGTCGTAGTCGGTCGATCGCACGATGGAATTGGCGAAGATGGTTGGGTTCGAGGTCACACCGGTGACGGCCGCGCCTTCAACCAGCGCAGTCAGACCCTCCGGCTCGAGCAGCTGTCTGGAGATCTCGTCCATCCAGATGCTCTGGCCCTGGGCGGCGACTCCGTGGATGTTGGACATCAGGTCTCCCTTTGATGATTCACGTAGGTCCAACCGTAGCGGGTGTCGCATACTTCCCGTTCACTGCGTTTTGGCGTTGTAGAACCACGGTGTGGGTGGGCGGCTTCGCCGAGAACGTCTCTTCCGGATCAGGCAGCTCGGTATTGCGGTAACCTCGGGTTGCTATGCCACGCAGGATCCTGATCGCCAAGCCGGGACTGGACGGACATGACCGGGGCGCCAAGGTGATCGCCCGGGCCCTTCGCGACGCTGGTAATGAGGTGATCTATTCAGGGCTTCATCAGACCCCCGAGCAGATTGTCGAAACGGCCATTCAGGAGGACGTCAATGGGATCGGTCTTTCGGTCCTGTCGGGCGCCCACATGACCCTGTTCCCGAAGGTCGTCGACCTGCTGGAGGAGCGAGGAGCCGGCGACATCATTGTCTTTGGAGGCGGAATCATCCCCGACCAGGATGCCGCTGCTTTGTTTGACGCGGGTCTGGCCGGGATCTTCACGCCCGGGACGTCGTTGAGCGAGATCACCGACTGGGTGGAAGACCACATCCCACAACGATGATTAGTGTCCTGTGTCGTGAGCACGTGCTGTGCATGACTTACGACTCGGGACGCTAGGAGAGACCGTGGACCTACTCGAATATCAGGGGAAATCCTTGTTCGCTCGCATCGGGGTACCGGTGCCGGACGGACGGGTGGCTACCTCACCGACCGAGGCTCAGCGCGCCGCCGAGGAAATCGGCGGGCGGGTTGTCGTGAAGGCCCAGGTGCAGGTTGGGGGGCGTGGCAAGGCTGGCGGCATCAAGCTCGCCGAGAATCCGCACGAAGCCCACGACCATGCCCTGGCCATTCTCGGAATGGACATCAAGGGGCACACAGTCCACAAGGTGTGGGTTGAGAGCGCCTCCAACATCAAGGCCGAGTACTACGCCTCTTTCACGCTCGATCGCTCGGCCAAGAGACACCTCGGAATGATCAGCGCCAAAGGAGGCGTCGACATCGAGGAAGTAGCGGCCACCGAGCCGGAAGCCGTTGTGAAGGTGCACATCGACCCGGTGATGGGCCTCACCAACTGGCAGGCGACGGAGATGGTCTACCGGGCCAAGCTGGACCCGGAAGCCGCCCGCGGGGCGATAGCCCTCTTGAAGAAGCTCTACCAGGCGTTTGTCGAGTTTGACTGCGATCTGGTTGAGGTCAATCCGCTGATCCTCACCGCCGAGGGCAACGTGGTTGCGCTCGATGCCAAGGTCGCGCTCGACGAAAACGGGTTCTTCCGGCATCCGGATTTCCCTGCTCTGGCCGACGATCACTTCATTCCGCCGGTGGAGAAAATGGCCAAGGAGCGCGATCTGAACTTCATCAAACTCGATGGCGACATCGGCATCATCGGCAACGGGGCCGGTCTGGTGATGTCGACGCTCGATGTGGTTTCGCTCGTCGGTGGAGAGGCGTCCAATTTTCTGGACGTGGGCGGAGGGGCAGGGGCGGATACGATCATCGCCGCGCTCGAGATCCTCATGCAGGACCCATCGGTCAAGAGCGTTCTGATCAACATCTTCGGCGGGATTACCCGCGGCGATCTGGTCGCCCAGGGCATCGTCGCCGCGTTTGAGCGCCTTGACCTACCGTGGCCGGTCGTCGTCCGACTGGACGGCACCAACGCCGCCGAGGGACGCGAGATCCTCGCCGGGGTGAAGTCGGCGCAGTTGATTCCTTCCTCAACCATGAGGGAAGCAGCCGAGAGGGCTGTTGCGCTGGCAAAGGCGGTGGTCTGACATGGCGATTCTCATCGATACGTCAACCAGGGTCGTCGTGCAGGGCTTGACCGGCAAGGAAGGACAGTTTCACGCCCTTCGCAACCGGGCATACGGCACCCACGTAGTGGCAGGCACTCGACCCGGGAAGGGCGGCGAGGAAGTGGCCGGGATTCCGATCTTCGACACGGTTGCCCAGGCAGTGGAGGGGACCGGGGCGAACACGTCGTTGATCTTTGTGCCTCCGGCGTTCGCGTCCGACGCCATCATGGAAGCCGCCGCGGCCGGGTGCGCCGTCATCGTATGTATCACCGAGGGGATCCCGGCGCAGGATGAAGCGCGAGTTTTCAACTACGTCAAGCAGACTGTTCCCGACACCGTGCTGATCGGCCCTAATTGTCCTGGTTTGATCTCTCCCGGGAAGTCGAACGTGGGGATCATGCCTGATGAGATCACGCTCCCGGGGAACGTGGGGGTTGTGTCCCGATCGGGCACGCTCACCTACCAGGCGGTGCACGAACTCACCACGCTTGGCATCGGTCAGACCACCTGCATTGGCATCGGCGGCGACCCGGTACCGGGCACGAACTTCATAGATGTGTTGTCTCTCTTCCAGGCCGATCCGGAAACCGAAGGCATCGTAATGATCGGGGAGATCGGCGGAGACGCTGAAGAGCAGGCTGCCGCCTACATCGAGGAGTACGTCGACAAGCCGGTGGTGGCCTATGTGGCGGGGGTTACCGCTCCTGCCGGCAAGAAGATGGGTCATGCCGGGGCCATCATTTCCGGTTCGAAGGGAACGGCCGGAGCCAAGATGGACGCATTGCGAGCGGCCGGGGCAGTCGTTCTGGACGACCCAACCCAAATCGGCCGGGCCATGGCCGAAGCCCTGGGGTAGCACGCCGTCGTGTTGCCAATCAGCGTCCTCCCGTATGGGCGCGGGCCGTCCGCACGGCCGAGCCTCGACCTCCACCGTCTCGGCTGGGGAAAGGCGACCTGGAACCTGGAACCTGGAACCCGAGACTCGAAACCTGACCGTGTCTGAACTTCTTCTCGGCATCTCGCTCGGCTTTGCGGCCGGCATCAGCCCCGGGCCGTTGAGCGCGCTGGTGGTGACGACCGCGCTGCAGCGTGGTGTGGCGGCCGGAGTGCGGGTGGCAATTGCCCCACTGCTGTCGGACTTGCCCGTAGTTGCGCTCAGCGTTCTGGCCGTTGGTGCGTTCCCGACCCGAGTGCTGCCGTACCTGGCCGCCGCCGGCGGTCTGTTCGTAGTCTTCCTGGGGGTCGATACCTTTCGGAGGGCAGAGCGGGCGTCCTTCGAGCACCGGCCGGCCGACCCTCGTGACCTCCGGCGAGGGTTCATCACCAACATCCTGAGTCCACATCCATGGCTTTTCTGGTTGGCGGTCGGCGGGCCTCTGCTGGTGTCGGCTTGGCACAGAGGAGCGGCCCCGGCGGTTGCATTCCTGCTCGGTTTCTACGGGTTGCTGGTCGGGACCAAGCTCTCCCTGGCCTGGGGGGTCGCCCATGGCCGGAGAGCTCTCAGCCTGGCCTGGTACCGCCGGATCCTGGCCGGGAGCGGTGGTTTGCTGGTGCTGCTCGGAGGAGTCTTGATCTGGCAGGCGGCCGCCGGCCGGTTCGGCTAGAGGGCCGGCGGGTCGGTTCGATCCAGTGGATCCCCGGCAGCTTCCTCGAGCGGTCGCAGTATGAGCCACGAGTATGTGATTCCGGCCGCGTGGAGCAGCATGGCGGCGAAAAGGACGAGGAATCCTGACGCAAAGACGATGGCGACCATGTTGGGGATGGCGTTGGCGGTGCCAACCAGGGAATTGGAAAACCCCAAGCTCTCAAAGAGGAAGTTGAGGTAAAGCCAGGTCACCGAGAAGGCGAAGCCCCACAGGAAGGCGGGAGCGAGGAACCGGCGCCTGATTTTAGGGCTTTCGGTCGGCGTCCCGACCGGGCAGGCTCCTAGACTCGGCAACACTCGAATCGAGGGGGATCAGTGGGCTATGTGATTGCCGGTGTCGTAGTTGTCGTCCTGGTGCTGGCGTTCTTCGGCATCTACAACAGTCTGGTCCGATTGCGGAACCGGACGGACAATGCTTGGGCGCAGGTCGATGTGCAGTTGAAGCGGCGCTACGACTTGATTCCAAATCTGGTCGAAACCGTCAAGGGCTATGCCGGTCACGAGCAGTCAACGTTTGAGCAGGTCGTTGAGGCGCGAAACCGGGCGGTGGCAGCGGGGACGGTTGAGGAACAAGCACAGGCCGAGAACCTTCTCACGGGTGCACTGAAGCAACTCTTCGCTCTGGCCGAGTCGTATCCGGACCTGAAAGCCAGCCAGAACTTCTCCGAGTTGCAGACCCAGTTGGCCGAAACGGAGAACAAGATCGCGGTGTCTCGGCAGATCTACAACGACTCCGTGTTGACCTTCAACAACCGGGTGCAGACGGTGCCCTCCAACATGGTGGCCGCCATGACCGGTTTCTCGGTGAAGCCATTCTTCGAGGCCCCCGGCGAGGCGGATCAGGTGCCGGAGGTGCGTTTCTGAGAAGGATCGGTCGACTTCGATCTGTCGGTCTCGTCGCCGTCCTGGCGACGGTATTCTCGGTTCTGGCCGCCCTCCCGGCGGCAGCCAAGTCGTTCAATCTCACCAATACGGACGTCGAGGTCGTTGTCGAGCCGGACGGGTCGGTCTCGGTCACCGAGCACATTACCTACGACTTCGATGACCTGTTCACGGGAGCCTGGCGCGACATTCCTCTGCGATCAGGAGAAGACATCGTCGACGTCCAGGTCGCCGACGAGAGCGTCGCCTACCGGCCCGGTGCACCAACGGAACTCGGCTCGCAAGGCGATCTGGGAACCTTCGGGGTCGAGCGACGATCCAGTTTTGTACGGGTCGTGTGGCACTACGAGGCCTTCAACGAGGCCCGCACCTTTACGGTCAGCTACCGGATGCTGGGGCTGGCCGTCGCATACGACGACGTTGTTGATGTCAATCTGAAGGTGTGGGGCGATCAGTGGGACCAGCCGCTCGGACACCTCTTTGCGACGATGGATCTGCCGGGGGACCAGGCTGCAGGGGATGTGCTCGTGTGGGGACACCCTCGCTCGGTCGGTGGATCGACCTCGCTGGGGGCAGACGGAGTATCCCCGAGCCTCACGGCCGAAGGTATCCCATCCGGCCAATGGGTCGAGCTGCGGGTAGTGTTCCCTCGCTCCGACCTGCGATCGACCGGCGGAGCAACCGTTATCGCCGGTGACGGCCTGGATGAGATTCTCGGTTATGAGCAGGCACAAGACAGTCAGGCCGCCACCGATCGCACCCTGCTCATCTTCCTGGTGGTGACGCTCGCCTTGCTGGCGTTTCTGCCGGCCACTATCGCCGTGCTGGTCATCTATCGGCGGCACGGGCGTGAGCCCGATGTTGTGTACGACCGGGAATACGAACAAGAGCCGCCGTCCAAGCATCCCCCCGCGGTAGTCGGAGGTTTGTTACGACAAGGTCCTGTTGGGACCGAGGATTTCGTCGCCACGATGTTCGATTTGATCCGTCGCGGGGCGCTCGCCGCCCAACCGGTAAGCGTCGAGAAGAGTACCTGGATGGGGCTCCGGCGGGAGGACATCTCCGACCTCCAGATCGGGCTGGCCGACGTCAACCGGGCCGACGGTGCGGTGGAGAAGCCGGTGATGGACATCCTGACGAGAGTCCTGGCAGATGGGCCATTGCCGCTGACCGAGTTCCGGAAGGAGATCCGTGACGATGCCGCCGCCAACGCCCGCAGCTACGACGAGTTCGAGAGTGCAGCGCGCGATGAACAAGTGCGGCTCGGTCTGTTGGACCGGAGCGGCGGCAAGCCGCTCGCCTGGGCTATCGGCATTCTGGTTGTCGTCTTCGCTGTTGTGTATCCCTTCTGGGCGGCCGTGGCCGGGTCACGGTGGGCGCCGTTCCTGGTGCCCGGCCTCATCGTTGCTTTTGTGATCAATGCCGCCATCGTTGCCGCGTTCGGATTCCGTCAGACGGGCTGGGTCAAACGCACCGACCAGGGTGCATTGCTGGCGGTTCGCTGGCAGGCCTTCAAGAGGTACCTCCAGGACTTCAGCCGGCTGCATGAGGCACCCGCGATCGCCCTGGATCTCTGGGATGAGTATCTCGTATACGCCATCACCCTCGGGGTGGCCGACGATGTACTGGAGGCCGCCCGGATCCATGCCCCGGAGGAACTGGCCCAGACGAGTCATATCTACTGGTACGGCACGCAAGGATTCTCCGGCGGCCACTCCACCAATGCTCTCGCCGGCTTGCAGTCGGCTCTGACCGGTGCTTTCGCCCCACCGGGTTCATCGGGTGGCGGAGGGGGCTTCAGCGGCGGCGGTGGAGGCGGTGGTGGAGGCGGTGGTGGCGGGGCTTGGTAAGCACGCCTTCGGTGTGCGTACTTTGTACTTGGTACTTGGTACTTGGTACTTGGTACTTCGTGCTTTGTGCTTCGGGCGGCCGGTTGGGTCTACGGATCGGTGTCCGGGAGGACAACCGCGCTCTCGCCGGGGATCATCGAGGTTCCTCCCAGACGGCGCCGCCTGGTCGCGGATGGGGCCATGGGATTGGATCGATCCCAAAAGGCGTAAACAAGACCGCCGACCAACATCCAACCGGCCGCAGCCAGAAACATCGCTGCGTAGCTGCCGAAACGGATGATGGCGCCAAAGACCGGGCCGCCCAGCAAGGCGCCCACATCGAACAAACCGGTGAAGATCGCCATCGCCGATCCCCGATCCACGTCTGCGGCTCGCGATACGACCATGCCCATCACGATCGGGAACGCGTATCCGTGGCCGGCGCCACACAAAACACCGGCAACGGCTATGGCTCCGGCCCCTGCGGCAGAGGCCAGTACCACGAAACCCAACACCATGGAACCCAGCGCGGGGTACAGCACCCGTTTTGGTCCAACCCGATCGGGCAGCCAGGCAGCGAACAGTCGGAGACCTATGGCTGTGGCGGCGTAGGCGGAGAAGAAGAGCCCGACCGACCCAATCCCGGTGTCGAGGACGAACGTCTTGAGGAAAGTGAAGTACGCGGTGAGCGCCAGAGAGAACACCAGAGTGACCCACCAAAGTGGAAGGAGGTTCTTTTGCGTCACCGAAGCGAGGAAACGCTTGGGCCGTTGGCCGGGTTGCCCGGTGAGATGCGATTCGGGAAGCGGCAGCGACAGGAGCAGCGAGAGAATCCCGAACCCGAGCACCACGACGAAGAAGACTCTGAAGTCCCAGCGGGCCAGGACCACGTCACCGAGCACCCCACCGAGAGCGATGGGCAACATCCCCGAGATACCGAACAGAGCGATCCCTTCCGTACGTCGGGAGGCCGGAACCTGGTCCGCGCCGTAGGTGAACAGTGCCGTGAACAGCAGCGCCTCAGCGAAGCCATGGACGATGCGCACGATATATAGCCAAACCCCTAACTGATTGACGGTCAGGTAGAGAGCCAGAATCGCGACGTTGACGATGTTTCCGAACAAGATGACCGGCCGCCGTCCCCGCTCGTCCATCGCTCGGCCAACCGAAGGCCGAACGGCGATCGATGCCACCGCAGTGAGTCCGACTATCAGTCCGATCTCCACCTCCCCGGCGCCCAGACTCTTGAGGAATCCGGGGAAATGGAGAAACATCGTGAACGCCATGCCCTGGGCCATGTTGGCCATCCAGGCCAGCACAAACGGGCGGGTGAGGAGTCGGTCGGTCACGAAGGCAGACTAGGAGTCTGCTGCTGCCAGCAGGTTTCAAGTTCCAGGTACCGTGAGTGAGTTACGAGCGGTCGTCGAGGCGCGCCCTTCCACCGGTCTTCAGGTCATTGGGACCTGGAGGGTCCTGGGGACAACCGGTCCATCCGGATCGTCGGGGCTGAGGATGGCATCGAGTCCGTCTCCGAGAGGTACTACGCCGCGGCGCAGCGCAGGGCGATCGAACCCCAACCGGCCAAACTGTTGGGAACCATCGACACGCGCACGATGGTGGCCGTCCCGATCTGAAGACGGAGTCGGATTCGGCCCCCCGGTTTATGGGTGCTGCCGGTACTCCTAGTATGCGACTGAGACGTCAGGAAGGCTGTTTGGTGCTGCCCGTCGCGGTGTTGGTGTCCGGTTCAGGTTCCAACCTGCAAGCCCTCCTTGATGCCTCGGCTGCTGATCCCGAATTCGGCGCCCGGATCGCGGTCGTAATCTCGGACCGGCCGGGGGTTGGAGCCCTGCAGCGGGCCCTCCAATCCGGTGTGCCGGCCGAGGTGGTTCGCTGGGGTGAGTTCAACGATCGTGAGTCCTTCTCGGTGGCCATCTGCGATACCGCCGAACGCTACGGGGCAGAGGCGCTGATCCTGGCCGGGTTCATGCGCATCCTGTCCCCGGCGGCCATCGATCGCTACCCGAATCGGATCATCAACATCCACCCGGCCTTGCTGCCTGCTTTCCCCGGAGCCCACGCCGTACCGGCCGCCCTGGCCCACGGCGTGAAGGTGAGCGGGGTCACCGTGCATTTTGTCGACGACGAGGTCGACCATGGCCCGATCATCGCCCAGCAAGCCGTTCCGGTGCAATCAGACGATACCGAGGAGACGCTGCACGCCCGCATCCAGAAGGAAGAGCACCTGCTGTTCCCGCTCGTGATCAAGGCGTTTTCCGCCGGAAGCCTCCGGGTCGTAGGCCGCCACGTGATCTGGGAGGAGTCGTGACCCGCATACCGATCCGGCGGGCTTTGATCTCCGTCTCCGACAAGACCGGCCTTGTTCCGTTTGTTCGCAGCCTGGCGGAGGCGGGCGCAGAGATCGTCTCGTCGGGCGGAACGGCCCGCACCCTGGAGGAAGCCGGGGTCGAAGTGACCACCGTGGCCGACGTCACCGGTTCTCCTGAGATTCTGGGAGGACGAGTCAAGACTCTCCATCCCTCGATTCACGGTGGAATCCTGGCCGACCCATCCGAGGAGGAACATCTGGCAGATCTCGATCGTCTCGGCATCCAGCCTTTCCAGCTGGTGGTGGTCAACCTCTATCCGTTTGAGGCGACCGTGGCCCTCGACGATGTGACCGAACGTCAGGCGATCGAGAACATCGACATCGGCGGGCCGGCCATGATCCGGGCGGCGGCGAAGAACCATGTCCATGTTGGCGTGGTCACGTCGGCGGATCAGTACCAGATGGTCATCGCAGCGGTTGAAGGAGGCGGCCTGGATGAGGAGTTGCGCAAGGACTTGGCTCGGGCCGCTTTCTACCGCACCGCCGCCTACGATGCTGCCATCCTCCGGTGGCTGGAGCCCGACCAACTGCCCGCTCGATTAGTCGTGCCCCTGGAGAGACGTCAAGTTCTCCGATACGGGGAGAACCCCCACCAGGCGGCCGCTGCCTACCAACAGGCCGCAGAAACAGGTTGGTGGATTTCGGCCGTCCAGTTGCAGGGCAAGGAAATGTCATTCAACAACTACGTCGACACCGAGGCAGCGTGGCGCCTGGCGTGGGAGTTCGAGAAACCGGCCACCGTTGTTGTCAAGCACACCAATGCCAGCGGGGTCGCCGTGGCGGACTCGCTGGTCGAAGCATTCGGAGCGGCGTGGGAATGCGATCCGCTCTCTGCCTTTGGCAGCGTAGTGTCCTTGAACCGGCCCCTCGATGCTCCGACCGCCGAGGCGATCGCAGAAGTCTTTATCGAAGTGGTCATTGCTCCGGAGGTGACGCCCGCGGCTCTCGACGTCCTGGTCGGCAAGAAGAACCTACGCGTTCTCCAAGCCCCGACCCCCCATCCGGGCGGGATCGACCTGCGCAGGTTGGACGGCGGGTTTGTGGCACAGACGAGGGATGCCATCGATGAAGGCCCCGACGACTGGCAGGTATTGACGTCGCGTCGGCCGACCCCTGCCGAATGGGCAGATCTCGAACTTGCCTGGGTGGTAGCCGCCCACACCAAATCGAATGCAGTGGTCATTGCCCAGGATCGGGCGGCGGTCGGTGTCGGAGCCGGAGATCAGAGCCGGGTGGGAGCTGCTGAACGAGCCGTAGCCCGCGCCGGTGACCGGGCAGTGGGAGCCGCGGCAGCCAGCGATGCGTTCTTTCCCTTTCGGGACGGCATCGACACGTTGGCCGACGCCGGGGTGAAGGCCGTGGTTGAACCCGGTGGGTCCAAGCGAGACGAGGAAGTGATTGTGGCCGCGGAACAGCATGGGTTGGCCCTGGTGTTCACCGGCAGGAGGCATTTTCGACATTGAGCGCGCACATACTGGACGGTAGAGAGGTGGCGGCAGCCGTCCGCGATGAGGTAGCTGAATGGGTAGCGGTCCTGGCCGGGAAAGGAAAAGTGCCCGGCCTGGCCACGGTATTGGTCGGCGACGACCCGGCCTCGCATGTGTATGTGCGGAGCAAGCGGCGGTTGGCCGCGCAGGTGGGTATCAATTCGCTTGAGTATGAACTCGACGCCGCGGCGACCCAGGTTGAGGTGGAGGCGCTCGTTCTGAGCCTCAATGCCGATCCGGCCGTTGACGGGATTCTGGTGCAGCTCCCGCTGCCCAAGGGTCTGGACGACAAGCGAGTGACGTCACTCATTGATCCGAACAAGGATGCCGACGGCCTCCATCCCTACAACCTCGGTTTGCTGGCCCTGGAGCGGGCGGTGCTTGTTCCTTGCACACCGCAGGGGGTGATGCGGATCCTCTCTCACTACGGGATCGATCCGGCCGGCAAGCGAGCCGTGATTGTCGGTCGCTCCTTCTTGGTTGGCAGGCCGCTCTCCATGCTGCTGGCCGCCAAGGGCACCGACGCGACGGTCACCACGGCACACTCCCGGACTCCCGACATCGCGGCCGTCGCCCGAGAGGCGGACATACTGGTGGCAGCGGTCGGTGTTCCGGGGCTGATCGGACGGGAGGCCGTCAAGCCAGGGGCCACCGTCATCGATGTCGGCATCAACCGAACCGAGGCCGGCCTCGTTGGAGATGTCGATTTCGACGCGGTGCGAGAGGTGGCCGGTGCCATCACTCCGGTGCCGGGCGGGGTCGGTCCGATGACGGTGGCGATGCTGATGCGTAACACCGTGGCGGCCGCCGAGCGCAGCATGGGATAATCGATTCACCAACACAGAGAAGGAGTTCTCATGGCATCCCCTATCACGATGGGTCCCGCCGGTCTACTGGTACCCGACGACCCCATCATTCCCTTTATTGAAGGGGACGGTATTGGTCCCGATATTTGGCGAGCCGCCCAACTCGTTTTCGATGGTGCAGTAGCCAAAGCGTATGGCAACGATCGCAAAGTGGGCTGGCAGGAAGTGTTGGCCGGACAGAAAGCTTTCGACGATACCGGCGAGTGGCTTCCGGCTGAGACGGTCGATGCCTTTCGTACCTATCTGGTTGGCATCAAAGGTCCCTTGACCACTCCGGTGGGCGGTGGTATCCGGAGTCTCAACGTGGCCTTGCGGCAGACGCTTGATCTCTATGTCTGTCTGCGGCCGGTGCGGTGGTTCACGGGAGTTCCTTCCCCGGTCAAGCATCCAGAGCTCATCGACATGGTGATCTTCCGGGAGAACACCGAGGATGTCTATGCCGGAAAGGAACTCGAAGCAGGCACCGATGACGCCAAGAAACTGCTTTGGTTCCTCCACGAAACCTACGGTTGGGATATCCGGCCTGATAGCGGCCTGGGCATCAAACCGATTTCCGAGACGGGGTCGAAGCGCCTGATCCGGGCGGCGATCCGCTACGCGCTCGACAACGGTCGAGCCTCGGTGACACTGATCCACAAGGGCAACATCATGAAGTTCACCGAAGGGGCTTTCCGCAGCTGGGGTTATGAGCTCGTCGAAGAGGAATTCTCGGATGTGGCGGTCAGCTGGGCCGACTCCGGGGGCGATCCCGGCGACAAATTGCTCGTCAAGGATGCCATTGCCGATGCTTTCCTCCAACAGATCCTGACCCGACCTTCCGAATACGACGTCATCGCCACCATGAACTTGAACGGGGACTTCATCTCGGACGCCCTCGCCGCGCAGGTGGGCGGTATTGGCATCGCTCCGGGTGGAAACATCAACTACGACACCGGCCACGCGGTGTTCGAGGCCACGCACGGAACGGCGCCCAAGTATGCGGGGATGGACAAGGTGAACCCGGGCTCAGTGATCTTGTCCGGCGAAATGATGTTCCGGTATCTCGGGTGGAATGAGGCGGCAGATCTGATTGTCAACGCCATTGAGGCAACCATCGAAGCAAAGGTGGTCACCTACGACTTCGCCCGGCTGATGGAAGGGGCAACGGAAGTGAAGACCTCGGAGTTCGCCGCCGCCATCGTCGAGAGGATGTGATCAACGGTCATCGGTCATCAGTCATCAAGGCTGGTGTGCCCGTCGGCGCAGGAGTCAGGGGAGCCGGCGTGACGGAGTACGAGGGGACGCTGCCGGGGGATTGGAGTCGTTGGCGATTTCGTCATCGATGTGACCGATCTCGGCCGGGGCGGCATGTTCTGGTGGCAGAACGTAGATCTGCTTGGCCTCTCCCCCCAGCGAGCGAAGCGAGCAACTTGGGGGGAGTACGCCGGACCGGAAGGGTCCAGGGGGAGGGGGGCCCGTACCAGACAACCTACCGGCCACTGCCTACCACAGCACGACGTAGGTCAGGATCGGGTCGGCGGCCTTGAACCCGGAGGCTTCCCGGAAATCCCACAGCTCCACCCAGAGGTTCACGCCGTCGGTCCGGGTGAACAACCCGGCGTAGCGGGGGAGTCGGGCATCGTCGGTGGGGGAGAACACTCCGCTCAGTCGTCGCTCGAGGAGTCGTTGCTGGATCTCGGCGGCCAGTTGCTTATGCGGAGCCACCCCGTTCGGAAGGCTGAAATAGAGCGGTTCGACGTGGTCGAACCGGAGAGCGATGCCGGTTAGCGCTGTTTCGTCATAAAGCGGGTCCGCGGAGAGCACTTCGCGCGATCCGGCCGGTGCCCATGGTTTACCCTTGGCCAGAGTGGTTGCACCGACCCCCAGCCATTGCTCCACCCAGCGAGTGTGCGCGGCAGGGATCCAGTTGGACCGTCCCAGCACCACCATCGAAACCGCCTCTGCCATGTCTTCTCCTGCTCCGGTCCTTCCGTAATCGCTCGCCGCATCGATCGATGAGGGCAGCAACCAGGACACTTCCAGGGGGTCGGGAATCTGATCGATCCATCCGATTGAGGCCGCAAAAGAACGCACCAGCATCGAACCAGCGGCAGGATCCACCTGGTCGACCTCGCCGGTCAGGGCGGCCTCGACATACGCATCGGCGAGGGATCGGTATTGGGCCACATGGGCAAGTTCGTGGAGCAGCGCTCGGGTCAGTTCCATGCGGGTGGTGGAATCGCCGTTGCGCGCAAACGTCCTGTCGACGAGGTAGATATCGGGCCCTTTCGTGAATGCTACGGCCTTGCCGATAGCCTCCTCGCCGCCCACCGATCCGATCCGTACCAGGTTCCTGGGGAGGGCGAGCTCTGCCAGAGCCAAGGGCACCTCTTCGAGCGCCCCGGCGATCAATTCGAGCTCGGTCGGGTCGGCGGAACCCGTTGCTCCGAGCAAGGTCACCCCGCCCACGGTTCGTTTCCAGGCGACTTCTTCCAAGGGAGGGGATCCCAGTCGGGCCAGCAGATCCGGGTCGCTCAGGTCGATGTCGAGTGGGGCGGTGGTCGACGAGGCAGTGGGGTCACGCTCGCCGACGGTGCTGGTGCTCGGGGCGACGAAGCCACATGCCTGCAGCATGACCGCCGAAATCAGCGCAATGAAAAGGAGGGTCCGTCGCACGGTTCCTTGTTAGCAGGACTGGCGCTCAACCTGGTCACCCCACCGGTTTTGGGGTCTTTGAGCGGGACTAGCCTTGAGGCACAGGACCGACCAGCCAAGGAGGGTGCGCATGAGCAAGGTCACGGTCGTCGGGGCGGGCAAATACGGTTCAACCACCGCCCAACGTTTGGCAGCCATGGATATCGTCGACGAGGTGGTGATGACCGACATCGTCGAAGGCCTGCCGCAGGGTCTAGCTCTCGACATGAATCAGTCCCGTCCGGTGGAGAAATATCGGACGCTGGTAGTGGGAACCAACGATTACGCCGACACGGCGGGCAGTGACGTTGTGGTCATTACCGCCGGATTGCCGAGAAAGCCCGGCATGAGCCGGATGGACCTTCTCGAGGTGAATGCCAAGATCGTCAAGGACGTCACCGAACAGATCATCAAGTATTCGCCGGAAGCAACACTGGTGATAGTGACGAATCCTCTCGATCAAATGACAACGCTGGCTGCAGAGGTCTCCGGGTTGCCACACCACAAGGTGCTCGGGCAAGCCGGCATTCTCGATAGCTCCCGCCTCGCCCATTTCCTGTCCGAAGCCACCGGAGTGGACATTCTCGAGATTGATGCCCTCACCCTGGGAAGTCATGGCCCGACCATGGTCCCGGTTCCGTCCCAGTGCACGGTGGCCGGTAAGCCGCTCACCGACTACCTGGGCGATGACGAGATCCAGGCCATCTTGGAGCGTACTCGCGGTGGGGGAGGGGAGATCGTTGCTCTGCTCAAAACCGGTAGCGCCTACTACGCCCCGTCATCGGCGGCGGCGAGAATGGTGGCGGCAATCATCACCGATGAAAAGGCCATGATGCCGGTGTGCGCCTGGGTTTCGGGCGAGTACGGCATCAACGATGTGTACCTGGGGGTACCGGCCAAGCTCGGCAAGAACGGGGTTGAGGAAGTCGTAGTTATGGATCTGACCGGCGACGAAGTCGCCGCTCTGGCCGAAGCTGCTGCATCGGTCAAAGAGAAGGTCGACGAACTGCACCAACTCAAGCTGTAGCCTCCCCGCCCCGACGACCAGGGGAGCCGGGTCGATTCGGATAATTACACGCGTGTTGTTATCCCCGCGGACGCGCCTGTGAACAAAGGCGATTTGACCAAACAGGTGGCGGCGGATGCCCGCATCACGAAGGTGGCCGCCGAGGTTCTCGGCCGGCAGGGGCCTCAAGACCGAAGACGCCAAGCGCAAGAAACAACCGGCCGCAACAAAAAAGGGGAGGCGACCCAAAATGGGGTCGCCCCGTGAACGTGATCTCCTAGAACTCGATGTCCAGGCCGGCTACTGCCGTTACCCAATGGCCGAGGGCCGCTTGCTGGGTCATCAATTTGGCCAGGTTGCCGTTGACCTTGATCTTGCCGGTCATGAAGGCCATCTGGGTGTTCAACTCTCCGCTGAAGATGGCATTGGTCGTTTCGTAGTTGCTGGTGATTGTGACGTCGGCATCCTCCAACTCACCCATAGCCTGGACCGGCTCGTCGCTCGACGCATCCATGTAGAACTTGACTTCCCCTTGGGGCGCATCGGTGACCACGAACTGCACGCTCACGTCGGCAGACGCCTTGAACTGTTCGTTGGCTTGCAGCGTGTTTGTTACCTCTGTGGCCCAATCCTCGGAGAGAAACTTGACTGCCATCGGATGGCTCCTTCTTTTGACACAGCGTCGTATTGACGACGGAAGGGTAGCAGTGGGTTCGGATCGGGCAGGTGGGCTGATCCCAAGTCCGAGGTCCGAAGTTCGAAGTTCGTGCCGGCCGTCACTAGGTCAGGATCTGCAGGTTGCACCGGTGGGCATCGAGATCGAGTTCGCCGGATCTGGTGAAGGGCGTAATGAGGGCGGTCAGCAGGTGGGGTGGGGTTCGCATGCCGCCGAATCTAACCGGTTTTCCCTACGGTGCCGCAACCAGCTTCACCTCGCTGGGAATCAGGTCGCCCAGCCCCGGCGGGACGGGGTTGAGCGGGCACCCGCCCACAACTTTGGCGTCTGCGGCGAAGCTCACGCTGAAGGCCGACATCTGGGCCAGGTTGGTGGTGTGATCGTCGCCTTCTTGCCAGCTCCCGCCGCTGTTGTTCTGGTGGTCCCACGACAAAAGACGAGTGTCGCCGTTTGAGGAGTTGCCCTTGCGCTTGAGGTCCGGTGGCCCGCCCGACGTGCTTGTGTCGTCCTCGACGATGGGGTCGAGGAGGTAGGCGACCTCGAATCCGGTGATGGTGAACAAGCGAGGGTTGGAGGGCCCCGCCCCTTTGGGTCCCCAGATGCCGGCGGGTACGACGATGAGACGGAGGTCCCGGCAGTCGTACTCGGTGATCTCGAAGCGCGGAGGGCTCACGTAGTCGATGTCCGGGGGAATAGGGTAGATGGGCTGGTCGTCGATCTCCCCGTCGTAGCAGGGATTCGAGGTTGGATTGTCGGGGGCGGGTGAGGTTCCGGCGTCGAAGAAGTAGTCCGTGCTGGATGCTCCTCCTCCGAGACACGTCGCCTCCAGCTCATCGGATGGATTCGACATGAGATTGGTGTTCCACACCACCATTCCCGAAGGTGCCCCGGTCGGGCGGGCCACCGCCGACCACCCGTTGGCTGGCTCGCGGTGAGGGTTCACGGGGTCGGAGGTTCGCCCGTCCGAGTACGCCAGGCGCCCGATGTAATCGTTGGCGGGCTTGCCTCCGATCAGGCCTTCGTACACCGATCCGGCGATGTTGCCTGATTTCGAGACCAGCTGATTACAGGGCACGTCGCCGGCGACCGAGTCGCAACGAACCGGGGCCGGTATACACGGGTCACCGGCTCCGGCGAGGGCGTCGTAGCAGGTGATGGGGCGGTCGGCGCCCACCATCATGTTGAAAGAGAGTTCGTTGCTTCCGCCGCCCCCCAGGCCGTCCACCCGGGGTACCTCCACGTAGTTGCAGACTCCGCTTCCGGAAGCGGTTGCAGCCTCATCGTTACACTGGTTCTCGGTGAATTTGATGATGCCGCCGGGGAACCCGGCGCTGACCCCGACCGGAAAGATCCCGGTCGAAACCGATGTGAAAGCGCCGCAGTACGCTTCTTGCCTGATCCCGGCGCTGTCGGCACCCAACACTTTGCCAAACCTCGTCGGGGCCTCTTGTCGGAGACTGACCCGCATGATGCTGGCGGTGGTCACCCCGTTGTACTCGGCAGGTGTTTCCACCTCCAGAACGAAGTTGCCCGTGATCCACGTCGAAACGTTACCCACGACGCTGGTCGGTATCGACGGGGAGATGGCGGTGAGCCCTCGTTGATTGGGCCGCACAAAATCGGCAGCCTTCTCAACGGCGAGGGCCGGATCGGCCGGCAGTTCGGCCGCACCGGCCAGGCAGGCGAGATCGACTGCGCGTTGTTGGCTGCGGGCCTGTTGGAAGAACTCGGAGGTATCGACCGCCAGAGCGGTGACTCCGATGAGAAAGAGGAGTATGACGGCCGTCCACACCGCCGCGATGCCCCGCTCGTCCGAGTCCACCCGAGTCGGGGACATCACGGTTCGAGCCTCGAAACAGCTTGTGCGGTGAGGTCGACCTCCAACGAGAACAGGATGAAGTCGAGGCGGTAGTCCTGCATGGTCAACCTGATTTGGGCCCGGTCATCCGTCGTGGGGTCCTCGCCGGGAGCCTGGCCGAGGCTAATGCACACGGCGGGGGAAGTGTCCGGGACGGTGATACCGGCTCCGGCTGTGGCGCTCTCGAGAGGGGTGCCGCTTTCGATGATGGACGAACAACCGGAGATGTCGCTCCACGGGATGCTGGCGGCCAGAATCTCGCCACGGGCGATGGGGTCGAGAACGGCTAGGGAATCGGGGGTGGTTGCGGCGTATCGGGCGGCCTCCCGGGCAGCGTGATCGAGGACGTTGTGGACGTTCCAGGCGCGGGCGGTTGTCCATATGCCAAACGTAAGCATCAACAGCATCGGGAGGACCAGGGCCGCTTCGACCAGCGCTGCGCCGCGCTCCTCGCGTGGCAGCCGCCCGAACGATCGTGCTCGCATCATCGCTGCCTCTCAGAACACTGAACCGCCCCCGCGATGCCGACCATCGCGATTCGTTTGCCCACAGCGAACAATACCGCACAGAGTGGTCGAAAAGGAGACAAACCTGCACTCTCCGTGACGGAAACAACCTGTGTGAAGTATCGGCAGATTTCCCAGCCACGATGAGGAGTTTTCAGCGACATCAGCCAGCGGGCGGAGGTCGTATCACGTGCGAGCGGCGGTAGGCTTCCTGCAGCCGCCGAGCCGTCGAACGGCTATTCCTCCAGGTTGATCACCGTGCTCGGAGTACCCTCGAACTCGTCGTTGTAGCTGATGTTCATCTCCGCACCGCTCAGATTGATGTTGTAGGCGATGATGCTGCCCTGGAACGTCGAGTTGTCTGCCCCGCTCATATCGATATTGCCGAACGGTGCATACTGGATGCCACCCCAGATGTGAGCGGATCCCGACCATTTGATCGCATTTCGGTTACACGACTCAATACTGTTCTGGTACGTGCTGAAGAGGGCAAGCCCGCTGGGGTCGTAGGGGCCGTAGAGGGGGTCGGTATCAACAGTGATGGTGTTGACCAGGTTGGTCCCGGTCAAGGAGATCTGGCCGGTCGCCACGATGGTGACGTGCTCACCACTCACATCGTGCAGGTCGACGTCACCATCAACGTAGTAGACGCCCGGAGCGATAACCACGTTCGACCAGCTCTGGTCGGTGGAGAAAGGAAAGTAGGCAGCGAAGGCGGCAGCGCCTTGTGGCGGAGCGTAGGCAGCAATCTTGAAATCGGCCGGATAGGGTCGCACATTCACCCCCTGGGTCGGGTTCGTCCCGGGGGTCGATTCCGTCGTGTCTCCGGGGGTGTCGAAGAAGAGCACGCCGTTGTAGGCCACCGACGCCACGGCCGTGACCGGTCCGTAGATCTTGCTTGGCGATGCGACATTGCCATTGATCTTCAGCTGGTCATTTGAGTGGATTCCGCCTTCGATGGTTTGCGACGATCCGGTGAGATCGAGATCGACGGGTCCGCAGCTGGTGGAACCCGAGAACAGCGCAAAACCGCCGAGCCCCGTTGTGATGTCACAGGTGGCGACTGCTTGCGACCGGGCCGTGATCGTATCGGCGCCGACTGTTTTCGAGAAAGTCCCTTCGATGATCGATGCGACAACTGCTTCGAATCGACCGTTGCCCAGGTCGGTGATGGTCACTGTGTTTGTGATGCCATCATTGTTGAATCCATTTGCGGCTGCAGAAGCCAGTCCGGCAGCCTGGGGGTCGCGTCCGTTACACGCGGCCCAGGCTGCGGCCAGGGATGCTTGGTCGGCAACGTTCTGGGAGTCGCGCTCCTCGTTGAGCCCCCGGCCTCCGTCGAGGCTGAGCGCGGCGACTCCCAACAAAAGGAGCATGGCGAGGGCGACGACGACCAACACTGCGCCACTGTCGTCTCTGGTGAACCACCTCATTGCTCCTCCGTTCCTGCTTTCCGATAGTTCGAGGGTCTGTAATTCGTGTCGATCAACTTCACGGGCCCGTGGTCGTTGTTGTCGACGGCACACAACCGCCGGCGAAAATCGTTGAGGTCACAGTGTGCGACAGCGTGACCGTGTCTCCGAGGAACGCTTTGCCGACCGGGGTCATCAGCGGGTAGTCGTGATCCACCGTGATCGTCGCCGTACAACTTGCCAGGTCAACCACGGCCGTGACGTCGGTTGGTGCGATTACGATATCGTCAACGCTGTCCACGGCTCGCTGCTGGATATCGGTGGGTACGTCCGGGAAGTACGACGCGTAAAGAGCGCCTTCCTGGGCTGCCTCCACAACGGTGATGTTGGTGAAGAGTGCCCGGGCCAAGTCTGTGAGCCCGAAAACCAACAGGAGGAGCAGAGGCAGCACCAGGGCCATCTCGACCAGCGCGGCCCCCTTTTCTCCTGTACGCAGGTTCATAACGAACCCTCGAAAATTGAGCGCCGGTCGGTCGACGTTACGGTGATGGTTTCCAAAAACCGGCCAATGAATGGAATATTCGAGGTGAAGGTCGAGGTTACCGTCACCTCGATTCGGTCACCGAAGCCGATGTTGTCCGGATTGGCCTGCATGCCAACCGGGCAAGTTTCGATGATGTTGCCGGTAGTGCCGTCGTCGTAGTTGATGGTGATGTCGGCATCGGCGAAGGTGACGATGATGGCCACTTCGCGGGCTGCTTCCCTGATTCCGTCACAGTCGGCATACCGGGGGGCAGGCGGGATGGCCGTTGGGCTGGTTCCGATAGCAGAACCATATCGGGAGGCCTCGCGGCTCGCCGTGTTGACGGCCTCTTTGACGGCCACGAAGCGGCCGACTTCAGCGATGCCAAACAGGATGAGCAACAGCAGAGGCATCACAAGGGCAAACTCAATGAGTGACGCGCCTCGTTCATCATTCGCGCAATTCCCCCAACGCACCATCGCCGAAACGCCTCCCCGGCTGGATGCTTACTGTCGTGCGTAGCCGTTACCTACGCATGCCCCGTCGCATCCTGGCCCTGTGGTCTATTAGCCTCGTCCAGTCAACACTTTCTGTGGCAATACTAACGCTGTTGGCGTTGGTTGGGAATGAGGGATCTTGTCGGCGTGATCGGGCTAGTCAACTCACACTCGGTCGGATGTCTCGGCTCAGGTTGCCCTCAGGCGTTCTGGTCGACCAGGCGTAGGACTTTGACATCTCCGGGCTGGTAGGGCTTCACCTGGCCGCCGGTCCCACTGCAACTGGCATCCGGTCCGAGCCAGAGCACCTTACCCGACAGGTTCTTGAGAGCGTCGGACGGGTTCAGGAAATCGGTTGACTCATTCGGATCGACGAGTGCGATGAGGTAAAAGCCGATAACCTTCACCGGATCGCTGTTGCCACCCGGGAGGTTCAGCACCTGTCCGGGTCCCCAGTCGACCTGGGCGATGATCGGGATGCGACCCAGGCGTGGTGAATCGCACTTGGCGATGGTCCCGTTGTAGTAGAAGTTGCTGTCAAGATCGACAGGCGGCCACATGCCGTGCAGGTCGGTATCCCATCCGGGTGGCTGTGCGAGACTGCCGAGAGGTACCCCGGTCACCCCCGAGAAGGCGGGGTAGTCGGGATCGAGGATTTCCTCGGGAGTATCGCCATCGAGAATGCGGCCGGCCAGACTGGTGAAGACCGATGTCGTTGTTGGGTTTTCGAAACGCCCACTGACTCCGGCGGCGCCGCTGCCTCTTGCGATGCCATCAGAGAGCTGGCCCGTCGAGACACCCTGGTCCTGGTTGACGATGGTGCATGGGCCGGAGAACGGAACACACGTGGTGAGCGAGGCCGGTGCAATCGGCGCTTTGACGGGCAGAAGTTGCACTTGGCCACCGATGGCGACGTTGCGTATGAACCAGACGCCGGCGCCCGTGCCGTCCTCGCGAGGAAGCTCCAAGGGACGGCAGTTGCCATTGGCGCACAGGCTGCCCGTCTGGAGCTCTCCATCGAAGCTTCCACCTGGGATGGCTCCGAACGGGAGGTCGCCGAGCTTCAGGCCTTGCACTTTGCAGTATGCCTGCTGGGTGATCTGGGCATTGGCGACGCCGAGAACGCTTCCGAAACTTGTCGCCGCCCGTTGTGTAACCGTGACGCTCATCTTGGTGTGGTCGCCCCCGTATCCGGCGACGATGGTTACGACGTCACCGTTGCCGTTGTCCAGCGTGGCCGTCTTGGCGGCCAAATCAATTGTGGCCGGTGCGGCCGCCATCTCGGACCAGTTTTGCCTGGCAATGGCCACCGCATGATCAAGGGCCTCACTCGGTGATTGCGGGAGATCCCGCACCCCGGCCAGGCACGTCATGTCGGCCGCCGATTGCTCGAACGTTGCCTCCCGGTAGAAACCCGACACATCCACCGCCAGGGCCGCTACCCCGACCACGAAGAAGGCGGTAATAGCCGTCCAAATAGCGCTGAAGCCACGATCCTCTCGACCCCAAGGCCTCATTCGCCTCACGTCAACCCTCCCAGCGGGACACCGCCGACGCCCTGAGGTCAACCGTGACGGAGAAGAAGATGAAGTCCATCTGGTAGTTGTCCCAGCTCAATTGCACCGCCACCTGATCGACATCGGGGATAGCCCCGAGACCGCACGGCGCGCTGCCCCGGCCAATACAGACGGTGGTCACATCGGCCGGAGCAATGGCCGACGCCTGCAGTTCCTGGTCGGCAACGGCTCTTACCTTGGGGGCAGACGTTGCGTCCCAAGGGACCTCGGTTGCCCCGTAGCGGGCGGCTTCACGTGCGGCGTGATCGAGTGTGCTGTGCACATTCCAGGCCCGGGCCGTGGTCCACACGCCGACGGTGAGCATCAGCATTAGAGGCATGACCAGCGCTGCTTCCATGAGGGCTGCGCCGCGGTCGTGCGAGAAGAAACGGCCGGGTCGTTTGGAAGTTCCAGACCTCATGTCACTCCTCAGCTCGTTCGGTCACCCACGACGGATGTCCGATCAGGCCTCCCCGCCCGGCAGAGTGGTGGGAATACCACTCTCATCGATATCGGAGGCATGACGAAAAACTTGACAAGGTATTTGAGCTCGACAGGTCATGGCCGCCACCACCCGGAGCACGTTGAAAAGGGCTGCCCGGTCTCTACTTGAGGAGGTGCACCGGATTGCCGACGATATAGGCCTTCCAGGTGGTTGTGTCGTTCACCGTGGCGCCGGAGTAGTCATAGTTGAGCTTCCACCAACAGTCGGCGCCACAGACGTAGCTACTCAGATTCATCTCGAGCTTTATCCAGTCGCCGTTGTAATCGTTGGGTCCGCCATTGTTGTTGGCGAAGAATCGGCAGGGAGCCAGGGTGCTCGCCGACCCCCATGGGGCGGCCTCGCTGGTCCGGACTCGCATCGTGCAGCTGGGGTAGGTGACCCATGATCCCGGTCCGTTCGGAGCCTTGATTTCCACGTAGCCACCCGGGTTCGCTTCACCCGGGTCGTACAGTTCCAGGACGAAGGTCTTCCCGGAGTAGATGTCGCTCACCTCGGCCATGTAGAAGTCGCTGGTCGTGCTCGTGGCGTTGTTGTAGAGCGACATGTCGCCGAGTCCGTAGAGGCGGGCGCCGCCGGTGGCCCGAACCGAATACCGGTTGAGTCCCGACCAACCGGGGCGGGCGGGCGGCGGATCGAGAGCCTCGATCTGGAGCACGTACACCCCGTCGGCGGGCGCCCCCTGGGCGCACCAAGGTGCCTCCCACACGTAAGGATCGCTTTCTGGAATCTGAGGTGCCGGGTTCCAGATCTTCTCGCACAGCAGCACGTTGCCGGTGAGATTCAGCGGCGCGGGATCCGGTAAGTACAACCTGGTGCGCACGGTCTGGCCGCAGTTGATGGTGCTGTCACCCCAGGCTTCGCAACCGCGATCACCGGTTCGCCAGTTGTCGTTGGTGGTGGCACCAAGGTAGGTGTTGTGATGGACGATATCGAGAAACTCGATCGCAAACGGGTTGCCGGCGGTTGCCTCGATCCCGTAGAGATACCCGGCGCCGCGAGTACTGGTAGCGGGGTTCCGCCACGAGACGTTCTGGTTGCACGAAGCATTGCCGCTCCCGGTTCCGTCCTCGCAATAGGACGAGTAAGCGTCACCCATTCGGGTGTCGGTGTACTTGCCGTGAATATTGGCCCAGAAGTTCACCTGGCCCGTGCAGCCGGGTTCGTTGGGGTCGCAGCTATTGCCGAATTGTGACTCGGGGCTTCCCAACGGGAGGGGAGGGACGTACTCGGCCACGGCGCTGCGAGTGATCGTTTGGTCTTGCCGTCCGAGCACCCTGAGGAGGAAGGTGTCAACGGTGTCGCTGATCTCCACTTCGAGCTGATTCGGCTCGCTCCAGGTGAGCCCATCGCTGACCGTAATCGAGGCGCCGTCGACGCCGTCGACGTAGCCGTTGGTGGCGGCCACTTGAAGTGCGGTCGGCTCGGCTTTCGCGGCGAAAGCCTGCGGCATGTGAATAACGCCGGCCAGAGCGGCCGACTCGGCCGCTCGTTGGATCCGCGTTGAATTCAGGTAGAACCATCCGAGGTCGACCGCGAAAGAGGCCAACCCGAGGAGCAGAACCAGCACGAGGGCCACGAATGGCAGGATGGCGCCCTTTTCGTCATCCGGCTGGATCCGTCGTTTCGCTATCACTCCGCCGCCCTTTCAGTCAACGTCCGGCTCGAGCTGGAACACCGCGTCCTCTGAGAATGGTCCGGTCGGAAACGAGAGAAAGCCGGTGATGTACTGGTGAGTGAAGACCACCCTGACCCCGAGGCGGTCGGGGCACTCGGCGGGTGTGAGAGGGCAATTCAGCCCGACGGTCACTCTGCGGCCGGTCGAGTTCCAGGACCCGATGAGCAAATTGCCCGAGGAGTCGTAGATGTTGGTGTTGTTGGTCGGACCGACACACGTGAAGTAGTTGAGAGTGCTGTCGACCACGCAGTTGTCGACCGGATCGCCATTCGCCTTTGTTTCGAAGATCCAGATTGCTTCGATCGTTGAGTTGTCGAGGTCGGCCGTCGCCTCGGCGATGGCGTTGAGCATGAGCGTGTCGGCGTCAATTGCATCGCCAACCGCGCTACCCACGCGGGCGCCTTCCCGGGCGGCGCTCGCTACGTTGAGGAAATCCAGAAACACGAAACCGAATTCCGCGGCCCCAAAGGCAAGCAGGATGAGCAATGGGACGACGAGCGCTGCTTCGACGAGGCTGGCCCCGCGTTCTGATTGAGCCCGGCGCCGCAGGGAGAACCAGGGTCGCTTCCTCATGAGAACACCCTCGGTTCCAGACGCATGATCGTGTCGGCCGTCCAGGTGGACGTGTTAGTGAAGAGGCCTGTAAACCATTCATGGGTCAGCGTGATCGAGACCTTGATCCGACCCGGGATGGGTGCGGTCACGTCGCGGTCCTCGGGGACGTAATTGGGTTCAGCATAGGGAGGGGCGTAGAGGGGGGGAGCACCGGCGTAGGGATCGGGGCAGGGCGCCCAGGCGCAGGGCAGGAGCCCGGTGTAGGTATAGGTCGTTGATTCAAATGGTGAGTCCGGGTTGGAGACCACTACGTTGTCAATGGACTGTAGGTCACCGCCGCTGATTGCCTCCTCGATGGCCTTGAGGACCTGGATATCGGCTGTGATGTCGTTGGCGCCGGTAGCGCCCGCCCGGGCGCCTTCGCGGCTGGCGTGGCTGATGGTCAACCAGTCCTTGAAGGCCAGGCTGAACTCGGCAATCCCCATGACCAGGACGATGATGAGCGGAAAGACGACCGCGAATTCGACAATCGTTGCTCCCCGCTCATTGCGTTGTTTCGAATTGCTCGGCATATAGCCGCTCCCAATGCGCGACGCGCATCACCCGAACTTCTACCGATCATCGGCAGAATCCCTGATTTACTTAATGGAAAGTTGGGTAGTGGCACCCAGCAGAAAGTGATCACGGTTGGGAGCTAAGTCAATGAGGAACGATCCGGAGAAGCTACGGATTGGGGTCGGGTTCGATGCGCATCACCGTATCGGAGTGCCAACAGGTGCCCGACAATCCCCGGTTGCACACCGATCCGGAGAACCACATGAACCCGGTCAGCCAGTCATGGTCAAAGACGACCCTCACGCCAAGCCAGTCGCGCACTGCCCCAGAATTGATCCTGGCGCTTGCGGGCCACGAGTTTTCGATAACAAACCAGCTTCCAGAACTGCAGACGAGAGAAGGCTCGGTAGGGAGGGCCGGCCGGTATGCCTGCTTGAGGCCGATCCCTCCTGAGGTATCTGATTTAAAGACCCAGACTTCGAGAACTGCGCCGTTGATGTTTCGCACGGCGCCGGCCGTCGCCTCGAGAATCACGCAATCGGCTCCAACGGTGTTGCCCGCTGACGCCCCAACTCGGGCACCTTCGCGCGTCCCGGCGGTGATGCTCAGCCAATCCTTGAGCCCAAAGCCCCATTCGGCAGAACCCAACGCGATGAGCACGAGGAGCCCGATGATCAGCGAGGTCTCGACTGCGGCGGCCCCGCGGTCACGGTGGAGGACTCGGCTCATGGGCTGGGCACCAACCGGACCGGATTGCCGATGATCCTCGCTGCCCACGTAGTGCGATCGTGCGACGTACCACTGTGCTCGATCAACATTGACCACCAGCAGTTCGCTGAGCAGGTGTAGGCATCCGGGATATCAATGGTAGCGGTGAGCCACTGACCGTTGAAGAGCGACTTGTTGGAAGACGGAAGAGAACCATCAGCGGTCTGCATCCTGCAGGTGCCCGGTCCGCCCGTTGCAGCTGTGTTGCCGTTGAAGTCCTTTGCCACCCATGAACAGCTGGCCGACGTTCCGTCTGGCATCATCACCGTCATGAAGGCGTCCCCATTATCTTCGCCGGGATCGTAGAAACTCAGCTCGAGGATCTTGCCGGCGTGCTCCTGGGCGACTTCGGCAATCGTCAACGTACCCGTCAACGCCTGATTGGTGAAGATCGATATGTCGTTGATTCCGTAGAGGCGGGCGGCTGGGGCGCCTCCCGGAGATGCCACTACGTTGAGGCCGTACCCGTTGTTGCCTCCTCCATTGCCGTCTACCCACACCTTCAACACGTAGATACCTGGGTCGACAGGAGCTCCGGAAATCGTGCACAGGTTGACCCACGTATTGACTGGTAATGAGTTCGGAACAATGGTCCTCGAACAAAGGAGAGTTGTGTTGTCGAAAGGGATCAGCGGAGTCGTATCCCAGTCGAAGAGCTGATAGTGCATGGTCGGGCCCCCACCGGCAGAGTGGGTCAGGCTGCCCGTGTCTCCCGGATTCCCGCCCGTTCGAAAGCCCGCGTCGTAAAGTTGGACTGTGAATTGCGTTTTGCCGGAGGGGATCTCCACTGCGTAGTAATAGCCGTCATCTCTGAATTGCGGATTGAGAGGATCGGTGTTGGTGTCCCAGGGAGAGGAACCCGAAGTGCTGTCGGTGCAATTGCCCGGTGAGCTTGCCCAGTCACACCGAGGAGCGAAGGGGTCGCCGTGTTCGCGGGCGGTGTAGTGGCCGTTGATGGCCGCCCAAAAGTTCTGCTGCGCGCTGATTGTGCAACCGGTAACGGCGCTCAGCGAGCCAATTCCAAAACAGCTGGAGGGGCTGCCCAGGGGTACGGGTTTGACGTACTGGGCAGTCGACTCACGCGAAACGTCGAACGAGTTGAACCCGAGCACCTTGAGGAAGTACGTAGGTACCGCAGTCGTCAGCGTTACATGCAGGCTGTTGTCGCTGAGCGGGCTTGCGGTAACGGTGTTGGCGCCGCCGACTGGAAAGCCGTTGGCCTGGGCGGCATCTTCTGCGTCACTCTGGGCTACAGCCGGGGCGCCGGGTAAGTTGACGACGCCGGCCAGGGCGGCCGAATCGGCCGCGTTCTGTAGACGCGAAGAGTTCACATAGATCCAGGCCAGATCGACGGCCAGGGCGGAGAAGGCAAGCAACATCACCAGGGAACCGGCTACCCAAACGAGTGCCGCGCCGCGCTGGTCCTCGAGCTTCAGTCCATCGCGCAAGCGCCTGATCATTCGAATACCTCCGGTTCCAAGCGCAGGATGGAATGTTCGTCGATCGTATAGCCACCTGTGAAGGGTGGGAAATTCGAGATCCAGGTGCGCGGCATTCGAATGCGAACACCGATTATGTCGAGTGGCTGGGAGGGTCCTGCTGTCGTATAGCGGACGGTCGACGGCCACGTTTGGAGCGTAAACCAGCTGTTGACACAATCGGTCGGATCGCCGCCCAGGTACTGCCAAATGTTGGTCTTGGAGAGATCCTGCTGGCTGGTTACCGGATCGAATTTATAGATCTCGATTTGCTGGACCCGATCAAGGAATCCGCCGGGGAAAGAGTCGACGATGGTGTTGATTGTTAGACAGTCGGCATAAAGGTCGTCGCCGGTGAAGGATGCGGTTCGCACTCCTTCGAGGGTTGAGCGCTCGACGGTCAGGTAGTCGTAGAAAGCGACGCCGACCTCCATGATCCCGATCATCAAGAGGAGCAAAAGCGGCATGACGATGGCGAACTCAACGATGGTCGCGCCTCCGTCCGTTTTCTTCATCAGTGGTCGTCGCATGTCATCCCGATCTGGTGGCCAAGTGCCTTGTCCAGTATGGCGCTTTGGCAGGATATCGACCCCACTTTAAGTGATAATGCTACCACCCTCGGGTCCATTCTGAAACGGGCAACATAGTTAGTCATTGGTGGCCACCCGGTTGGCGCCGGCACGGAGATTCCGGCGTTCAAGATCGGTCGAGGCATGGACGCCAGGGAGTACAGACCGCTGATGTTGATGGCGGGGTTAGCTCTTCGGCGCCTTCGAGGACGAGAAAACGTGCCCATAATTGATCATCCGACACAGGACTAGTGCCCGAAGTTTCCCTTCAGTTGCCCGGACCGCCCGTGTGCCGATTGGAGAGTTCTCTTCTCCAATTCACTATGTAGCGCTGATTTACCCCAACGAGAAGCTACTACCTGGACCAGGTGGCCGCAATAGGTCGTTGGCTCCATCGCGAGTTTGCTTCTCTCGCCGGGGCCGCAGTTGGTAGCGTCCTGTTGACCAGACGTCGGGTCAGCTGCGCTGCCCGGCCAGGCGACGGTTTTTGAACTTCGCCTTGATGTAGTCCCTGTTCATCATGGCGATGAAGTCCAGCGAGATGCGCTTCGGACAGGCCGCCTCGCACTCCCCGTGATTGGTGCACGACCCAAAGTACCGCTCCATCTCATCGACCATCGCCTCGACCCGGGTCCAGCGCTCCGGTTGACCCTGGGGGAGCAAGTTCAGGTTCGCCACCTTGGCCGCCACAAACAGTTGGGCGGCACCATTCGGACAGGAGGCGACACAGGCCCCACACCCGATACAGGCGGCGGCGTCCATGGCCGCGTCGGCCGCCGGCTTGGGAACCAAGATCAGGTTGGCGTCCGGGGCGCTACCGGTCGGCACGGTGATGTAACCGCCCGCCTCGATGATCCGATCGAATGAGCTGCGATCGACCACCAGGTCCCGGATGATCGGGAAACCAGCGGCCCGCCACGGTTCGATCGTGATCACATCGCCGTCTTCGAACTTGCGCATGTGAAGCTGGCAGGTTGCCGTGCCCTGCTGGGGGCCATGGGCGAGACCGTTGATCATGAGCCCGCACATCCCACAAATGCCCTCGCGGCAATCGCTATCGAAGGCGATTGGCTCCTCGCCCTGGTCGGTCAACCGCTCGTTGACGACGTCGAGCATTTCGAGGAACGAGGAATGCGACTCGATGTCGGGGGCGTCGTATTCGACGAAGCGGCCGGGAGCGTCCGGGTTATCCTGGCGCCATACGCGCAAGGTGATATTCACTTGTAGCTCCTTTGCGCCAGTGCCACGTACTCGAACTCGAGCGGCTCCTTGATGAGGTTCGGTACCTCTCCGACACCGGTGAACTCCCAGGCCGCCACGTATGCGTAGTCGTCGTCGTTGCGGAGAGCTTCGCCTTCCGGCGTCTGACTCTCCTCCCGGAAGTGCCCGCCACACGATTCGCGGCGGTTGAGGGCGTCGAGCGCCATCAGCTCGGCCAATTCGAAGAAGTCCTCAACCCGGCCGGCCTTCTCCAGCGACTGGTTGAACGACTCGTTCTCGCCCGGCACCCGCACGTCGTTGTGATATTCCTCCCGCAAGGCGGGTATTTCGCGCAGGGCCTTCTGCAGTCCTAGTTCGTTGCGTGACATCCCGACGTGGGTTTCCAGGATCTTTCCGAGCTTGCGATGGAACCAGTCGACCGTACGACCGCCGTTCACGGACAGCAGCCGGTCGACTCGATCGTGGACATCCTGGGTCGCTTCGGCGAACACCTGGTGATCGGTCGGAACAGGTTGCGTGCCGAGGAGGGGTGCCAGGTAATCGCTGATCGTGTACGGAAGCACGAAGTAGCCGTCGGCCAGTCCTTGCATCAGAGCACTGGCGCCGAGCCGGTTGGCGCCGTGATCGGAGAAGTTGGCTTCACCGATCGAGTACAACCCGGGAATGGTGGTCATCAGGTTGTAGTCGACCCACAAGCCGCCCATGGTGTAGTGGGGGGCCGGGTAGATACGCATCGGAACCTCGTACGGGTTCTCGTCCGTGATCCGCTCGTACATCTCGAACAGGTTTCCGTACCGCTCTTCGATGACCGCTTTGCCGAGGCGTTCGATAGATTCGGCAAAGTCCAGGTAGACACCGTTCTTGCGAGAGCCGACCCCCCGTCCCTCTTCCACGACGGTCATAGCGTTGCGAGACGCCACATCGCGGGGCACGAGATTGCCGAATGCCGGATACTTGCGCTCGAGGTAATAGTCGCGGTCGTCAAGCGGAATCTGGCCGGGAGGACGTTCCTCTCCCTCTTTCTTCGGTACCCAGATGCGTCCGTCGTTGCGGAGCGACTCGGACATCAGGGTCAGTTTTGACTGGGTGTCGTCGCTTTGGGGAATAGCGGTCGGATGGATCTGGGTGAAGCTGGCGTTGGCAAAGAGTGCCCCTTTGCGGTGCGCCCGCCAGGCGGCAGTTGCATTGCTGGCCATGGCCATGGTGGACAGGAAGTAGGCGTTGGCATAGCCGCCGGTCGCCAGTACGACGGCGTGAGCGGAGTGGGCCCGGATCTCGCCGGTAACCAGATCGCGGGTGATCACCCCTACGGCGCGTCCCTCATGGAGGACGATGTCGAGCATCTCGGTGCGGGCATACAGCTTGACTTTGCCGAGCTTGATCTGGCGAGCCAGTGCCTGGTAGGCGCCCAGGAGCAGCTGTTGTCCGGTCTGGCCGCGGGCATAAAACGTCCGTGAAACCTGCGCTCCTCCAAAAGACCGGTTGTCGAGGAGGCCGCCGTACTCACGGGCGAACGGGATGCCCTGGGCGGTGCACTGGTCGATGATGTCGCTGCTGACCTCCGCCAGCCGATAGACGTTGGCTTCCCGGGATCGGTAGTCTCCGCCCTTGAGGGTGTCGTAGAACAGCCGGAACACGCTGTCGCCGTCCCCGTGGTAGTTCTTGGTGGCGTTGATGCCACCCTGGGCGGCGATGCTGTGCGCCCGGCGCGGAGAATCGTGGTACGTAATCACCGTCACGTTGTACCCGAGCTCCCCGAGTGTGGCGGCCGCGGAGGCGCCCGCCAGGCCGGTACCGATCACCAGGATCTCGTATTTGCGTTTGTTGGCAGGGTTGACCAGCTTCACATTGAACTTGTGAGAGTCCCACTTGTCCTGGATGGGGCCTTCCGGGATCTTTGCGTCGAGTTGCATCACCATCCCCCTCTCACGTGACCAGACCGGTCAGCACCGTGAGCGGGAAGCTGACATTGGCAACAACGATGACGGCGGTGAACACCCAGGCCAACCAACGGCGCCACTCGTTGAATCGGGGGTTGTTCCAGCCGATGCTCTGGAAGAGGCTCCAGGTGCCGTGGAAAATGTGGAGGCCGAGGAGGAGGTTGGCCACAATATAGAAGATGGCCACTACCGGTCTGCTGAAGCTGGCGATCAGATTGGCGTGCACGTCGCCTGCCACGAAATCCGGGTTGACGGTTCCGATCGTCAGATCCATGAGATGGAACACGATGAAGGCTCCGACGATCACCCCCGACCACCGCATGGTCCGCGAGGCGTAGTTGGCCACGAGGTATTCGCGCGGCGACTGATATCGCACCGGTCGCGCCTTCCAGTTGGCGACGGTCAGTGAATAGGCGGCATGGATATGGAGCACCACAGACGCCGCGAGCACTGCCCGGATGATCCAGAGCGCCCCTACGCGGGGGAGGAACGGTTCGAGCAACTCCCGCAACCATTCCCCGTAGTGGTCGATGGCGAAGACCCCGGTCGGATCCGGGCCGAGGTAGAGCTTGAGGTTTCCAAGCATATGGACGAATACGTAGCCGAGAAAGATGATGCCGGTGATGGCCATCACCCATTTCTTCACGACGGCCGAGCTGTAGAACTCGATCGCCCAGGGCCGTCGGCGGTTGGCGCTGCCGCGGTCCGTGCCCTTGTCGGTGGTCGTCACTCCAATCCTCCAAGCACGAGATTCCAGATGGCCCAAAGCTAGCAGCCACATGGGGGGCCCCAGTCGAGGGCAGCTGCGAGCTGCCAGCTGCCCGCTGCAAGTCGATGATGTCACTGCCCCGTTCTACAAGAACAGGATCATCGAAAGGAATCAGTGCCAATTTCAAGTCCCCTGTCGCGTATCAGAAGGCCCGTGTTCTGGCCATTGCGATCTGCCGCTTTGCCGAACTACCCCCGGATGGGGAGCGATTCGGGCTTGCGAGCCAATTGCGCGAGGTGCGGTGTCCGTGATTACCAATATCGTCGCGGGCTTGATCAGCAGGATGCTGATTGGGTTGAGGCGCCGGTTACGCGCGTCTCTTTGGCAGCTCGCAGCCTCGTGGCTCGTAGCTCGCAGCTCGGATCGTCGGGCATTCCTCCTTGACAGCGCGCGCCCAGCCTGATTACATGCTTGTAATTACACGTATGTAAGGGGGGTGCACCCGTGCACCGCAGTCTGATAGACGCTCTCGCGGTCGACGATCTTGCATGGCAGGACTACTCCAATTGCCGCGGAGCGGATGCCGACCTGTTCTTTCCCGAGCGAGGAGCATCAACTCGAAAGGCCAAGGCAATCTGCAACGCCTGCCAGGTGAAAGCAGAGTGTCTCGAGTTCGCAATCCAGCAGAGCGAGAAATTCGGAATCTGGGGCGGCCTATCCGAGCGGGAACGCCGGCGCATCCGCAAAGAGCGGTCCGTTGCAGCACGCCGGGTCTCGTAAAGACGCTAACGCCGGTCGGTGGTTCTTCGAATCGGTGCGCCCGCCGTCGGTGACAATCTCTGTTGACCCGTGACGTGTGGCACTAGCATTGAATCGTCCTCCAAAGAAAGGGAGCGGTGTGCAGGACCTCGGTTTGCTAGGTCTTTTCCTGATCTTCCTGGCCCTCGTTTTGGGAGCCCTGGCCGTGCTCAGCAAGAGGAGAGGCAACGCGATCCGCGCGAAGGTTGAAGGGGCCCAGGAGGCGAGGTCCATCGACGCGGATCGGCCCCGCCCCCGTGTTTCAGAATTCCATGTGCGGGGCGCCGAAGCCCAGGTCTTCTTCGATGTCCCTCTTCCGGAGGGCGAGATTGATGAGGTGCTGGGCGAGTTGCTCACCAACGAGGCTCTCGAAGTGGTGAGAGAGAAGCGGCATGAACTTCCGATCGACGGCGTGACCACCGTTGTGGCCTTTGCCGGTCGGGATGGCGAGCCGCGTCGGGTAGGTACCGTGGCGCTCGAGGAACCGGGCATCCTACCTCCACCGATGGTTGCCGCCCCCTCGCTCCATCTGGGGCACATCGGCTTCGATCCTCTCGAGAAGCAGTTCTCGGACGACCTTGTCCAGAATGCCCCGACTCTGGTTTCTGACCAGCGCGCCGACACGCTGGGGCCCATCGGCAATGAATTGCGTCTTCCCAAAGCGGTGGTTGTTGGGTTGCGCGCCCAGGGAATCGATCCGGCGACCATGACTTCGGCGGAGATGGTTCGATCGTTGCTGCGGCTCTTCGGCTACATAGTTACGGCCGCCGACCATCCGCTGGCCTTCAAGGCTGCCAAAGCAGGGTCCGTCACCTACCTCCGCGAAGACCATTACCAGCCCGGTGACCATCCAGAGGTCGAAGACGTGACGATGCGTGAGTTCGTGATGGAATTCGTCAACTCGGGAGCCGACCGCGGATTGCTGATCAGCGACAAGTTTTCGCCGTTTGGTGTGTACGAGAAAGAAAAGCGGGAACCTCGCATCAGGTTTGTCACTCGCGAACGTCTCCAGAAGTTCGTCGACGCCCTCTCGCTCGAGTGATCCTCTGATGCGGGTAGGTGTCGCCCTACCGCACGGCGTTCACAGCGGGATCGGCCTTCCAACCTGGTCGTATCTCAGAGATCTGGCCATCCAGCTGGAGACGTTGCGATTCGATGCACTGTGGGTGTCCGATCACTACTTCACGGATCTCAAATTGCTCGGAGGTCCCCCCGGCGCCGGCAGCCAGCTCGACGCGATGGTTCTCCTACCCGCCCTGGCGGTAGCTACCCGCCGGGTAACTTTGGGAACTCTGGTGCTGGCGGTCGGGTTCAGGCCACCTTCGGTGTTGGCCAAGGCCGTGGCATCCCTGGACCGACTGTGCGCAGGTCGATTCGTGCTCGGACTGGGGGCAGGATGGCATCAGGCCGAATATGCCTCCGCCGGATTGGACTTCCCGACCCCTCGAGACCGCCTAGCCGCCCTGGAGGAGGCGGTCACCCTGATTCGCGAGATGGTCTCCAAACCCCGGGCAACCGTGACCGGGTCGCGGTTTCGCGTCGATGGCGCTCCCAACCTGCCGCAAGCCGAGCAGGCGACCGTCCCGATTCTTCTTGCGGCGGGTGGGCTTCTGGCTTTGCGGACGGTGGCTCGGACTGCGGACGCTTGGAACGTGGCCTGGCGCTACTCACCGAATAGCTACGCAGCCAAGGCGGCCGAATTCGATCGAGCATGCGAAGAGGTCGGCCGCGATCCCGGTGAAGTTCGGCGGAGCCTGGGGCTGGTTGCGCTGGTCGGAGCGAACGATCGCGATGTTCAACGTCGTTTCGAGGACTGGCGGCAACAAGCACCCTGGTTGGTTCGGAACCTCTCGTTGGCCGATGTGGCCGACCATGGTCTGGTCGGTACGCCGGAGCAGGTGAGGGAACGCATCGAGGTTTATCGGGGACTGGGTGTGACGGACCTGGTGTTGAGTTTCTCGCCGCTGCCCTTCGGTTGGAGTGCCACGGCCGGGTTCGATATCGTCGCGGAGGAGATCCTGCCTGCGTACCGACAGGCCTCCCGGTAGGATACCTGTGAAGGAGACACCATGTTTGGACGACTCGGCGGCGGCGAACTCATCATCATCCTGGTGATTCTGCTGCTTCTATTCGGAGCAAGGAAACTTCCCGACCTCGCCAGGTCACTGGGCGCGTCGGCCAAGGAATTTCGCAAGGGCATAGAGCAGGGCGGCGAAGAAGAGCCACCCGGCGATGCCCAAGATACCTGAGCCTTCGTTCTCGTTCCGGCGGTCCCGCCCCTGGTCTTGCCCCTCGCGGGCCGGGAACTTGATCGCGTCCACCTGCGTTCAGTAGGTAGCGCGCGTGCTCGAAGATGCACCGCTGACGTGGGAAGAAGTAGCTCGGGCTTATGGGCGAAAGATCTACAACTTCGCATATCGCCTCACCGGCAATGCAGACCACGCGGCCGATCTCACTCAGGAGGTGCTGCTACGAGTCAAGAAGGGACTGGCCGGGTACCGGCCGGGATCCTTCGAGGGTTGGCTATGGCGGATCACCCGGAATGCGTTTCTCGACGATACGCGGCGCCGGAAGCGGAGACCGACCGCTCCGCTCCCCGAAGAGATTGACCGGGTGGCAAGCTACTCGTCTCCCGCTCCCGATCAGGTTTTGGCGGCGGTACGGCTCGGTGACGATATCCAAGCGGCGCTTCTCGAGCTTCCCTACGACTTCCGCGAAGCCGTGGTGCTTTGCGACATCGTGGGTCTCAGCTACGAGGAGATCTCCGCGGCTATCGCTGCTCCGATCGGTACCGTGCGTAGCCGAATACATCGAGGTCGCAAGATGTTGAAGGAGCGATTGCAGTGACGCACCCGAGCGAACCTCTCTCAGCGTTGCTCGACGGCGAACTCACCGAACCGGACCGAACCCGGGTGGTCGATCACCTCTCGACGTGCCATGCGTGTAGGGACGAGCTCAATGAGCTTCACTCCGCCCGGGCTTCAGTCCGGTCTCTCCCTCTTCTGGATTTGCCTTCGGGGCTGAGTCCGGTCGAGAAAGGGGTGGCCGAAGTGCTGTCGCTCAGGCGCCGACCGCCCGCGTGGGTGGCGGCGGCCGCGGCCGCCATCCTCGCCCTATTCATCGGCGTCGCCACCATCCTCGCTCCTCCGACCAGCTTGGAGGTGCGTCTCGATCAATTGTCCGATCAGTACGGCGCTCGCACGTCGCTCGAGCCTGCCATTACGCCGAGGACACCGTTGCAAGTAATCGACCGAGTGGCCGGGCCAATCGAATGAGGCGGGCGCTGACAGTCTCCGGGATCGCGCTCTTGGTCACCTTCGCCCAGACCTTGCCGGCACTCGCGGAGGATCTCGGTGAATACCTGGAACGTGCGGCGGCGGCGGAGTATTCAGGCGAGGTCTTCATCGTGTGTGACACACCGGACGGGACCATTGCACAGTTCGTTGAGGTTACGAGATCTGGCGATGAACTATGGGTGAGAACCAGCGGTAGCGAAGCGGTCGCCGCCAACGGAGAGTTGTATCAACGGGGCGCCGACGGCACCGTGCAAGCCACCCGGATCGACAGTTCTGCTGCATGGGAGGTGAGTCCGCGTTACACGGCGCGTGATGCCGGCCGGGCGCGCGAGCTGGAACGACCGGTGCGGGTTGTCACCGTGATGGAGGGCGAATTCGAAAGGGTGATGCTGCATTTCGACGATGCCACCGGGGCGCTGTTGCGCTCCGAAGTGCGAAACGGGGACCGTTCCCTGTATTGCTCAAGCTCTTTTGTCTCGTTCAGTGCAGAGCCGCAGGCGATCGATACGTCGGTCCGGCAAGGCACTCCGGAGTCAGCCAAGGTCGTCGATTTCAGCACCATCGATGAAGAGGTGCTTCCCGCTCGGGTCGGTGGGTTCAACCGGCTCGACGTGTATGAAGGGCCGGAAAGCTCCACGGTCGCCTACTACTCAGATGGGGTGTTTTCGTTCACCGTCATCGCCTCGCGGAAAACCGTGACGATCCCTGAGCTCGAAGACGCTCCGGTCGCTGAGGTCGCAGGTGAGAAGTACCGGCGTCTGTTTCAACCGGGCCAGGTTGTCTTCGCCTGGGAGTCCCGGGTCGGCGGGTATGCCCTCATCGGTGACCTGCCACTCGATCTGCAGGAGGCCGTGCTCCGCGATCTCCCCATCCCCGGACGTCCAGGGTTCTTCACCCGGCTGTGGCGCAGCTGGTTTGGATAGGTCCCGTTTCCTCCCCCCTTGCGAACGAAGTGAGCGAATTGGGGGGGAGGTGTCGGGCCCAAAAGGGCTCGACGGAGGGGGGCCGGCGAACCACCAGGCAAACGCAGACTGTGGCCCAGACCGTTGGGGCGAGGCTGCACCCCCTCTGCGCGGTCGTGGACGGCGCGTCTCCCCCGTACAGCAGGGAGACCTATATCTTCCTCAGTGCTTCGACATAGGCATCCATCTCTCGCGCAACGCCCAGGCTGCCGGAGTCGATGATCTCTCGCACCACGCCAGTGTGATCGAGTACGTACGTGACACGGTTGGCGACGCCCTTCTGCTCGTTGAAGCTGCCATAGGCGCGCGCAGTGGCTCCGTGTGGCCAGAAGTCGGACAGGAGGGGGAACTCGAAGCCCTGCTCGGTGGCCCATTTCTTGTGCACAAAACGTGTGTCGCAGGTGATGACCACAACGTTGGCGTCCATGCCGTTCAGCCGGGCGAGGTTGTCGCGGATTGAGCAGAGTTCGGCTTCACAAATGCCGGAGAAAGGCAGGGGGATGAAGACGATGAGCGACTTGCGGCCCTCGAGCGAGGCACGAGATACCTCGTTGGCGTCCTGGTCGAACAACTCGAAGTTCGGGGCGCGATCTCCGGCGGTGACCGACATGGCGACCTCCTTTTGGGCAAAGTGGAGCAGTCACAAATCGTAGCGATCCTGCGAGGCTGGGCGGTTCCCTAGACCGTGGTTACGCAGTCGTCACCCCATGTCTCCTTGGGTGCGGTGACAGTGTCGGTGGCGTGGTGTAGAGCCTCCATGAGCCCGTTGACGATGCCGCGATCGAGCGAACACACGACCTCGGGATGGTCGAAGGCAGTTCGGCCAAACGGACAGTGACTCATCAACAATTGGCGGCTATCGGTATTCGTGTCGACCGCGAAACCGACATTGATCATGGCCTGCTGAACGGTAGCGAGCACCGAATCAATACCGGACACGTCCGGCAACTCCAGCGTGCCGGCCAACTCGACTCCGTACTCGCGGCCGACCTCGGCGGCGATCTCGGACGCCCGCTCCGGTTCGAGCCGTTGGACGACACGAATCAAGAGGTCGGCCAGCAGTTCGTAGCGGCGGGCCGGGAACTGGAGTTCGATCTCCTTGTCGGTCGAGGTGTAACACTTGGCCGGCCGACCGGCCCCCGGACCGTTCTTGCCTTCGGGGCGCTTGTGGGTGATCTCCAGGTAGCCCTCATGAGCGAGTCGATCGAGGTGGTGCCGGGCTACGTTGGCGTGGATGCTGAACTCGGCGGCAACCTGGGCGGCCGTCACGGGATCAGCCGATTCGCGCACGGTTAGGTAAATGGAGCGTCGGGTCGGATCCCCGAGTGTCGAGGTCAGATCGCTGAGGGTGCGTTCCAGCTGGCGAGTATCCATGGGCCCATCTGAGTAGGGAGACGCCGTCACTATAGTTTTGCCCGGGCTCTAAACACTGTTCGGATAGGACTAAGAATGATCGACGAAGCGGCGATTGAGGCGGCAATAGGCGCTCTCGAAGAGCCCGAATTGGGTCGTCCGGTGGGTCAGCTCGGGATGATTCGCTCGGTGGATGTCACTCGCAGGGGAAGGGTCGAGGTGCAGGTTGCGATGCCGGTCCCCGGTTACGCCATGGCCGGTTCAATCGCCCGGCAGATCGAGGTGGCAGCTTCTTCCGTTGGCGGCGTGACCTCGGTTGATGTGACGTTTGTCGAAATGGATGATGGCGATCGCACCCACATGATGCGCGAGTTGCGACCCGAACGCGGCATGACGTTTGCCCGTCCCGGTTCACCTACCCGGGTCGTGACTATCGCCAGCGGGAAGGGCGGAGTCGGGAAGTCCTCCGTCACGGCCAATCTGGCGGTGGCCTTGGCGTTGCAGGGTCACTCGGTTGGGGTGATCGATGCGGACGTTTGGGGGTTCTCTATCCCCAAGATGCTTGGAGCGGACCGTCCGCCTACCGTCATCGATGAGACGATCATCGCCCCGCAGGTGCACGGGGTCAAAGTCATCTCAATGGATTACTTCGTGCGCCCCGACCAGGCCGTCATCTGGCGCGGCCCGATGTTGCACAAGGCCCTCGAGCAGTTTCTGTCCGATGTGTTCTGGGATGACCCCGATTTCCTCCTGATCGACATGCCACCGGGGACCGGCGACGTTGCCATCTCCGTATCGCAATTCGTGCCTCGCGCCCAGGTTGTCGTGGTGACGACTCCTCAGCCGACCGCCCAGAGGGTCGCCAAACGAGCGGCCCTGATGGCCGAGAAGGTCAGCCAGGAAGTCATGGGCGTGGTCGAGAATATGTCGTGGTTCACGGGCGACGACGGAACCCGCTATGCGTTGTTCGGCGAAGGGGGAGGGGCCGCTCTCGCCGACGAACTCGGCGTGCCGTTGCTTGCCCGGATTCCCTTTCTGTCGGCCATGAGGGCGGGGGCGGACGAAGGGCAGCCATTGATGAGCGTCGCCCCGGACAGCGAAGCAGCCTTGGCGTTTGATGAACTCGCCAGAGGAGTTGTCGCGACCCGCCCCCGGGTGCGGACTCATCCGGAGCTTGTTATCAAGTGACCGCTTCCCTTACGAAGATCAGCCGGCCTCCGGTCTCTCCGCCGGTTGCGTCTCCGAGCCTTTCACGCCGGTTCGTGCGCGCCACTTCCTTCTGGTTGTTCGGCCTGTCGGCGTCGATTCTGATCGGATCGCTGTGGGGGAGTGCCGTCACCGGGAGTCGGGGCACGGCGGCCGCCGTGGTGCGTGATATCGCAATGGAGCAGATCGTCCACAAGCGGATCGTCGGCTGGATCACCGAAGGGCTCGCCTCGGTAGATGTGATCGTTCCCGGCGACACGGCGTCCGCCGACCGCTTGCTGGCTTTGCCGGAGACCGGCCGAGTGCTGGACAACCTAACCGACCAACTCGTCGAAGCGATCTACGCTCCGGTGGGTGGCACGGCTCTGGTGGATCCGGCATCGGCTTTGCTGCCCGCTGTTCCTCAGATCACCCGGGTGCTGGCCGATGCGGGCCTGGCGGCCGACGAGGGCACGCTGGCCGCTCTGGTTTCGACCATCGAACCAATTCCTCTCGACGGCAGCGGCCAGATTCCGGTGACTTCGGCGGCCACGAGAGTTTCGGCGGCGTTGAGTCTGGCTGCACTGGTGGCAGGGGTAGCGGCGGTGCTCTTTGGCGGCGGTGCTGTTTTGAGCAGCCCCGACCGGATGGCGGCGGTTCGCAACCTCGCCTACCGCTTGATGCTGACCTCGTTGTCCCTGGCGGTGATGCTGCGGCTTGGGTCATGGCTCGCCGATCCGGCCGGTGGGGCGAGTCCGTGGAGAGCGGGGCTGTCAACCATTCTTGGAAGCTTCACGTATGTTCCATTGCTGGCGGCCGCAATCTGCGCGGCAGTAATGGTCGCGGTGAAGAAACGGCGCGATCAACGCCCGAACCGATCCAGGGTTCGGTAAGCCGCGGCGGCTAGTGGCAGAAACCATGGTCTTTGTTGGTAATACCACCGGGTCGGGTGGGCAATCTCGGCGAAAGGACTGCGGTCGAGTTCGCCGGCCATGAGCTTGCCCACTTCGCTCCCTAAATAGGTGCCAAGCGCCACACCGTGACCCCCGTATCCCATCGCGTACCACACGTCATCGTGTTGGCCGATGTGGGGGAGGAGGTCAAAGGCAGCACCTAGTTTTCCGCCCCAAACGTGGCTGACTTCGAACGAGGCAAGCTGAGGGAAGAACTCGACGAGACGTGATCTCAGGTCGCGGGCGGTTTCGGCAAGATTGAGGTCCGTCTGCAGGTTGCGGCGGCCGCCGATGAGGACGCGGTTGTCCGGGGTGCGGCGGAAGTAGTTCAAGAAGCGGCGAGCGGTCCATACCATTCGATTGCCGGGCAAGACCTCCTCGGCCAGGTGGACGGGGAGCGATTCGGTGACGATCGAGTAGCTCCCGATCGGCACGATCCGGCGTCGGATGGACGGAAAGAGCGTTCCTGTGTAGCCGTTCGTCGTGACCAGGATTCTGCCTGCCTGTATCCGGCCCCGGGATGTGGTGACAGTGAACCGTCCTCCGGTCTTCTCAACGGCGCTCACATCGGCATGCTCGACCAGGCGGGCCCCGGCCCGAGCGGCGGCTCCGGCCAGGCCAAACGTGTACTTGGCGGGATGGAGGCCGGCACTGGTCTCCTCGGTGAGCGCCATGGAAAAACGCCCGCTTCCGACGATCTCGCCGAGCCGATCGCGAGGGAGATACTCGATGGGGAAACCCAGATCCTCGGTCGTCCGGCGGGCGTAGGCGGCTAGCACCCGATCGTCGCGAGCGGTGAAGCCCAGTTCGGCCGAGCCGGGTCGGAAGAAGTCGCACGCGATTGCTTCTTCACCGACGAGCTGCTCGATGAGATCGATGGCCTTGTTGGAGGCATCCCACAGCTCTCGTCCCAGCCGTTCGCCGAATCGATCGATCACGACCGTCGGATCGGCTTTCAGCCCGTAGATGGCCATGCCCGCGTTCAGGGCGCTGGCCCCTTCACCTATCGATCGGGCTTCCGCAACGACTGTCTCGATCCCGGCCCGAGCCAGCAATCGGGCCGCCGTTAGCCCGGTGATACCCGCCCCGATAACCAGGACGTCGGTTTGTCCCGAGAGGTCCTCCTCTGGAAGGTGGTTGGGACGGGGGTGATCGTCGGTCCAGAAAGGGACTGATTTCACACTTCGACCGTGTCGAGGCCAACGGTGAACGCCGCGACCATCTCCTTCACCTGTTCTGGGGTGATGATGAGGGGCGGAGAGATTTGCAGGCCACCACCGCCGACCGGCCGGGTTAATGCCCCGGCTTCCCGGATGGCCCGGAAGGCCTTCACCGGCAATCCGGGATCGGCTTCGATGGCGTCCGGATCGAGCTGTACGGCTCCAAGTACTCCCAATCCCGATCGAATCTCGGTCACCAATGGGTGCCTGCCCAGCGGCGCCAGGGCGTTGGCCAGCTCAGATTCGAGCTGCAGGGCATGGGCCAGCAGGCCTTCTCGCTCGACTACTTCCAGGTTGGCCAAGGCGGCGGCGGCTCCAGTGGTGTGGCCAGAATAGGTGTAGCCGTGCCGCCACATGACACCGCCTTCCCAGAATGGCTCGGCGATCCAAGGTGCCGCGATCACCCCTCCAAGGGGCAGGTAGCCGGAGGTGACACCCTTAGCGAAGGTCACGAGGTCTGGTTCGAGGTCGAATCGGGTGGAGGCAAACCACGCCCCGACCCGGCCGAACCCGGTAACTACCTCGTCGGCAATGAAGAGAGCTCCGGCCCGCCGGATGGCCTCCCGAACGCCGGTCAAATAGCCGTCCGGCGGAACCCGCACGCCTCCTGCCCCGATGACCGGCTCGCAGAAAAGCCCGGCAATTCGCTCGGGACCTGCTTGCTCGATCACCTTTTCGACGGCCTCAACCGAATCCCACGGAACGGTCACGACGTCACCGACCAGATCCCCGTAGCCGTCCTTGTTCGGCGCCATGCCGGCCAGGCTGGTGCCATAAGCGTGCGTTCCGTGGTAACCCCATTCGCGAGCGATGAACATGGTGCGCTCCGGTTGCCCGGTGAGATGGAAATAGCGGCGGGCGAGCTTGGCAGCACTGTCAACTGAGTCGGAGCCCCCACTCGTGAGAAATACCTTGCTACCGGGAACCGGGGCAACCGACGCGATCTTCTCAGTCAACTCGGTCACCGGTCGCGTGACAAAATCACCGAAGGTGTGGTAGGCGTGCAGCTTCTCCATCTGGGCCACAACTGCGGCGACAATCTCCTGCCGGCCGTAGCCAACATTGCAATACCAGAGGCTGGCGGTGGCGTCCAGATACCGCCGCCCGTCCTCATCAAAGACGTAGATCCCTTCTCCCCGGTCGATGACCATCTCGTGACCGTCGACCGTTCCCATGTCCGCAAAAGGATGCCAAAAAGTGCTCATCCTCGAACTGTAATCGCTGGTTCCCGACCCGGTGCCGCACGAACGATTAACTACGCTTCGGCCGAGGAGGTGCGTGCGTGGCCGATCTGGTGTTGCGGGGCGGTGCGGTGTACACCGTCGACGCGGCCCGGAGTTGGGCAACCGGCATAGCCGTCGATCAGGGCCGCATCGTGGCAGTGGGCAGAAACGGCGACGCGCTCGAGGCGTGGATCGAGCCCCACACCGAGGTCATATCTCTCGAGGGACGGATAGTCCTTCCCGGGTTTCAAGATGCTCATGTGCACCCTCCGAGGGCCGGTCTCGATCTTCTGCGGTGCAATTTGCATGCAAGCGATAACCGTGACGCCTACCTCGACACGATTGCCCGATACGCTGAACGCAATTCCGGTGAGCCTTGGATACTCGGCGGAGGGTGGGCGATGGACGCCTTCGCGGGGGGTACCCCAACCCTTCACGATCTCGACCGGGTGGTCCCCGACCGACCCGTTTTCTTGATGAATCGCGACGGTCATGGTGCCTGGGTCAACAGCCGGGCCCTGGCGCTGGCCGGGATTACAGCTTCCACCGCCGATCCGCCCGATGGCCGAATCGAGCGAAACGACGATGGAGAACCGGCCGGGACGCTTCAGGAGGGCGCTATGACGCTGGCCCGCCGGGCGATACCTCCCGACACTGCGGTCGACTACGAACGCGGCCTGCGAGTCGCCCAGGACTACTTGATTTCTCTCGGGATTACCGCCTGGCAGGACGCCGACGTCACCCCGGAAACGGAAGAGGCTTACCGGACGGTGGCCGGTCGTGACGAGTTGATTGCTCGGGTAGTCGGAGCCCTGTGGTGGGAACGCTCCGCCGGAGAAGAGCAGATCGAGTATCTGATCGCCCGGCGCGCCCGGGGTCCGGCGGGGCGCTTCCGCCCGACTTCGGTCAAGATGATGCTCGACGGGGTTGCGGAGAACTCGACGGCGTCAATGCTCGATCCGTACCTGGGATCCGACGGGCATCCCACCCCGAACCGGGGGATCGATTTCATCGACCCGGAGATGCTTCCTCGTTACGTCACGAGGCTCGACGCCGAGGGGTTTCAAGTGCACTTCCACGCCATCGGCGATCGGGCGGTCCGCAATGCTCTGGACGCAGTCGAAGCAGCTCGCCGAGCCAACGGTTGGAGCGACGCCCGTCACCACATCTCCCATATCCAGCTGATCGCGTCGGAGGATCTGGCCCGGTTTCGCCGGCTCGGGGTAGTGGCCAACGGTCAGCCTTTCTGGGCAGTGTACGAGGGCTATCAATCAGAATTGACCATTCCATTCTTCGGTCCAGAGCGGAGCGCCCGCCAGTATCCGTTCAGGAGCCTCCTCCGCAATGGGGCTACCCTGGCTTTCGGCAGCGACTGGTCCGTTTCCACCCCCGATCCGCTGCTGCAGATAGAAACGGCCGTGCGACGCGTGTCGCCTGATCATCGCTGGGAACTACCCTTCTACCCGGAAGAGAGGGTCTCACTGGCCGACGCCATTGCCGCCTTCACCGCCGGTTCCGCCTATGTCAACCATCACGATGACCAGACCGGCTCGATCGAACTCGGGAAGGCCGCCGATCTGGTGGTGCTGGACCGCAATATCTTCGAATTCGCGTCGGTCGGCGACGCCACCGTCCTGGCTACGATCATCGACGGTGAATTCGCCTTCCGTTCCGACGAATCACGGGTTTGAGGAGGAGGAGTGGCAGAACCGGCAAGGAGGAGGAGGGCGAGCGCCCATCGTGGCGCTCGCCCTCCTGGTTTTGGATTTCCGATTCTCAGTCCTGCTTGGGAACCGGTGAAGGGACCTACTTCACGTTCTTCAGGTCGAACACCACCGTCTGGAGGTCGGTGAACTCCTCGAGGCGTCCTCTTCCCCAACCGGTGTCGGTGCCCGCCGCGCCGCCGAATGGCTGGAACGTTTCCCAGAAGTCGGTCGAGTCGTTGACCACCACCGTTCCCGACCTGACCCGGTCTGCGTACCAGAACGCCTTGGAGAGGCTGGACGTGAAGACCGCCGCCTGCAAACCGAGGTTGGACCGATTGGCCACCGCCACTGCCTCGTCATCATCCGCGGCACTGAGGATGGGAAGCACCGGGCCGAAGGACTCTTCTTTCGAAAGTGAACTGTCTTCCGGGACCCGGTCGACGATCGTGAAGTCGTAGTAGAGATCGGTCGGATATCCGGGCGCCCGACCACCCCCGACGACAACCTCCGCCCCCCGCTGGCGTGCGTCGGCTAGCTGCCGATCCATCTTGGCGGCGGTCGGTTCGTTGTTGAGCGGACCCATCGTCGTCTTCTCGTCGAAGGGATCGCCCAGCACCGCCGCCGCCGACGCCTTGATGGCGTGTTCCACGAACTCGTCGCGCACCGCATCAAGAACGATCACCCGTTCGGTGGCGCAACACACCTGGCCGGCGTTGTAGTAAGCGCCGTACACGGCTAACGACGCAGCAGCTTGTAGGTTGGCGTCGTCGGTGACGATGGTCGGCCCGTTCCCCGACATCTCCATGATGGATCGCTTGATACCCATCTGCGACAGGATCTTCTTGCCGGTAGCCGACGAACCGGTGAACCCGATGGCGTCGATGCCCGCATGTTTCACGAGGTACTCACCGACGCTCGCGCCACCGGGGATAATCGACACCGCCCCTTTCGGGACGCCCGCCTCTTCGATGGCCTCCGCCAGCTTGAGGAGCGACCAGGAAGTGAACTCGGGAGGTTTGACGATCACCGCGTTACCGGTCGCGAGCCCGGGACCTACATACTCGAGCGGGATGGTGACCGGGAAGTTCCAGGGCGTGATCGCCGCCCACACTCCCACCGGGCGCCGGAACGTGAACATCCGCTTATGCCGGTCTGAGGCTGGGATGACCTCCCCGGATAGGCGCTTGGCGTCCTCTGCGGCGTTGTAGAAGTACTGGTTGGCTTCGGCGATATCGTCGAGCGATTCGGCGTGGTAGGGCTTGCCCTGCTCCAGCGTCTGGATCCTGGCGATCTCATCTACCATCGGCTCGATGGCCGCGGCGATCCGCAAGCACATGTCGGCCCGCTCAAATGCGGACCAGTGCCGCATGTCTTCGGTTGCCGTCCGAGCCGCCGCGACCGCCCGATCGATGTCGGCGGGGGAGGCGAGTGGGACGTTGGCGATGTGCTCGCCGGTCCCCGGACTGCGAAGTTCGTGGAACTCATTGCCGGTGCCTTCGGTCCATTCCCCGGCGATGTAGAGCTTGAGATTCTCGGCCACGATGCCACCTCTGCCTAGAGAGTGTTTCCGTGGGAATCGTAGGGTTGCACGGGGCAGTCGCGAAAGTGATTAGGATTCCGGTCGGTGAGAATGTGCCGGAACGCCCCCTTCTGATCGACGGAGCTTTTGAGCTCGGCTCGGCTGAGCGCTTCGCCATTCTGAACCCCGCCACCGGCGCGCCCCTCGACTCCGTAGCCTCTGCTTCGCCCGACCAGATTGATGCGGCGGTCGCGGCCGCCGTCCGTGCCCAGCGCTCGTGGTGGGCGTCCCCTCAACCGGCACGCAGCGCCGTGCTGCATGCCGTAGCCGCCGAGGTTCTCCAGAGGAAAGAGGACCTGGCGGACGTCGTCACGCTGGAGACGGGCAGGCCGTACGCCCGCAACCTCCTCTATGTCGACATGTTCGCCGATCTTTTTCGACAGTACGCCGAGCTGGCCAGGGTCCACGGAGGACGCATCGCCCCTTCCAACGAGGCCGGGCAACTGTCGCTGGTTGTGCGAGTTCCGTACGGAGTGGTCGCCTCGTTGATCCCGTGGAACTACCCCCTGCTCCTCTTGGCATTCAAAGTGGCTCCCGCGCTCGCGACGGGTAACACGGTCGTCATCAAGCCTGCATCTGAAACCACGTTGACGACGTTGATCCTGGCAAAGGTCTTCGCCGCAACAACGCCACCCGGCGTAGTCAACGTGGTGGCCGGTAGCGGTCGGACGGTTGGCGAGCAGCTGGTTCGTCATCCGGCCACCGACATGGTTGCCTTTACAGGGTCGACTGAAGTGGGTGCAGGCATCGGGGCAATCTGCGGCCAGATGGCCAAACCGGCTCATCTCGAACTCGGAGGGAAAGATCCGGCCATTGTTTTCGATGACGCCGATCCGAACTTAGCGGCCAAGGCTGTGGTGTGGGCGGCGTTCCTCAACGCCGGCCAGGTATGCACATCAACGGAGCGGGTTTATGTCCACCACAGCGTGTACGACAGATTCGTCGACCGGGTCGTCGAATTGACCACCCAATTACAGGTGGGTGACCCCTTTGATCCCGGGACGCAGATAGGTCCGATGCGCAACGAACGGGGTCGAGCCAAGGTGCTCGAGCAACTGGCGGCGGCGCAGGCAAGCGGGGCGAAGGTGCTGGCGGGCGGCGTGATCCCGGAAGGATCAGCCGGTTTCTACCTGCAGCCGACCGTCGTAGTCGACGTTGACCACGATATGGAGCTCATGCAAGAGGAGACGTTCGGGCCGGTGCTCCCGATCATGGCCTTCGGCGGCGACGACGAAGCGTTTGCGCTGGCCGCAGATACTCCCTACGGACTTGGGGCCAGCTGTTACACCGATACGCCGGATCGAGTAAGGCGGGCCTACGAGGAGCTCACTGTCGGCACCGTGTGGGTGAATGATCCGGTCGTTGACAACCTGGCCGCCCCATTCGGGGGGATGCGGGCCAGCGGGAACGTTCGCGAGCTCGGGCTCGAGGGAATGGATGCTTTCACCTCGACGCGGCACGTGCACTGGAACATGCGATTGGAGGACAAGCCATGGTGGTACGGCGACGTCGAGTGACGCCTCCGAACGGCGGTGACAACCGGCCGGCCTCCGGAAGAAAGGGAGACTGATGGGACTGCAAGGCGAGAAGACCGCGGCCTGGTTCGCACGGGCGAAGGCCAATCTGGTCAACGGGGTCTCCAGTCAGTTCCGCTACTGGGGTGACGAAGACACATTGGTCATAGAGCGGGGCGAAGGTGCGTATGTCTACGACATGGATGGCAATCGCTATATCGACTACCAGTGCGGTTTCGGACCGGTCGTCCTCGGCCACGGTCATCCCGCGGTAGCACAGGCGGTGGCCGAGGCAGCGGCCGCGGGGACGACCTTTGCGATGACGACTGCCCGCGAGGTAGTAGCGGCCGAGAAGTTTCGCGCAGCCGTCCCGTGGGTGGACGCGCTTCGCTTCACCAATACGGGCACCGAGGCGACCATGCACGCCGTCCGGTTGGTGCGCGGTTTCACGGGGCGCGACGTCGTCCTCAAATTCGAAGGGCAATATCACGGTGTCCACGACTACGTGATGTACTCGACAGCCGGAGCCCCGCCCACCGCCCTGGGGTCCCGGTACCGCCCGGTGCCATTACAGAGCTCATCGGGGATTCCCGACGCCATCCGCTCGTTCATCCGTACGCTGCCCTTCAACGATCTCGAATCGGTCGAGCGACTCTTCCGGGACCAGGGTCACACCATTGCCGCCATCATCGTCGAGCCGATGCTGGGCAATGCGTTCGGGATCATGCCGGAGAAAGGCTTCCTGGCAGGGCTTCGCCAGATATGCGACCAATACGGCACCGTCCTCGTCTTCGACGAGGTGAAGACCGGGTTCCGCATCGCCCTCGGCGGCGCACAAGAGCTTTTCGGGGTTACTCCGGATCTCGGCACGTTTGCTAAGTCAATGGGGAACGGGTTCCCGGTAGCTGCCATCGCCGGGCGAGGCGCGGTGATCCAGGCATGGGCCGAGGGTGGGATCGCCCAGGCCGGGACTTATTCGGGGAACGGGGTCGCCGTCGCCGCAGCCACCGCAACGATCGATGTCCTGTCGGGCGGGGAACCCTACGCCCGGATGGAGAAGGCCGGAACGACCCTCATGGAGGGCATAGGCCGGATCTGCGCCGACCGTGGCGTAACCGCCCACATTGTCGGCGTCCCTGCCATGTTCGGAGTCGTGTTCAGCGAGCAACCACCCAAGGACTTTCGAGATGCCGCCCATCACAACGTTGAGCTTTATGCCGAAGTTGTGGGGGGGATGATCAGGCGGGGAGTCATGCCCGTTGACGATGCACTGGAGCCGTGGTTCTTGTGCGCGGCCCTCACGGAAGAGGACGTAGCAACCACGCTCACTGCCTTCGACGAAGCACTCGCCGAAGCAATCGCCTGAGAAAAGGGGTCATCAACCATGCGAGTTGCGCTCCTGGGAGCGGGAATCATCGGCGCGGTGGTCGCGAGAGACCTGGCCACCTGGGAAAGGCCGGAGGAGGTCGTCATCGGAGATCTCGATGGCGATCGGGCGGCGCTGGTCGCCGTAGAGCACGGATTTGACCACGTAGCGGTCGACGTCAGAGAGGCGGGTTCTCTCGACGCGTTCCTTTCTGGCGCCGACGTCGTCGTCAACGCCGCGCAATACCAGATCAATCTGCCGGTTATGGAAGGTGCGCTCCGGGCCGGAGCGCACTACACAGATCTCGGTGGTCTGTTCTACACGACCAGGAAACAGCTCGAATTCGGCGATCGATTTCACAAGGCCGGATTGACCGCCGTCCTGGGGATCGGCTCATGTCCGGGGATCGCCAACGTCCACGCCGGTGATCTGGCGGCCCGGATGGACACCGTCCGGTCGGTGATTATCTACAACGGCGCCACGGTCGATCCGTCCGATTCGCTCAAATGGCCCTACTCGCTGTGGACGATCTTCGACGAGATAACCGAACGTGCGATGGTCTTTCGGGGCGGTGAATTCGTCGACCTTGACCCACTTTCCGAGGAGGAGATGTTCTCCTTCCGCGAACCGATCGGATACGCCAAGACCCACCTCTCGCTGCACTCCGAGGTGGCGACCATCCCTCTCAGCCTGGCGAGCAAGGGGATCGAAGCGTGCGAGTTCAAGATCGCGTTCTTCGGGTTCCCAGAAGCTGCGTTGCGGAAGCTGCAATTCCTGGCCGGGATCGGTCTTGCCTCGACTGTGCCCCGTCGCGTCGGATCGGTTGAGGAGGTCGTCCCGCGCCGTCTGCTTGTCGATCTGCTGGAGGAGCTCGAGCCGGAGCCGCCCAAGCATGCCGGGTTCAAGGACATTGCCACGGTGGCTGAGGGGACCCGTGATGGCGAGCCAATCCGGCTGCGCCTGGACACAACTGCCTGGCCCTCCAAGGAGTTACAGGTGGCAGGAGGCACCGTGGTGGTCGGTTCGCCCGCAGCGATCATCGCCCGGTGGCTGGGTTCGGGCAGACTATCCCAACCGGGCGTGCATCCACCCGAGACGGTCGTCTCTCCGCAGCCTTTCTATGAGGACCTGGCGAAGCGCGGCGTGCAGACGGCCCTCACCGAGGAGTCTGTGCTGGCGGGTTGAACCCGGTTACGAGCTGAACCTCCGGAGTCCGCAGATCTCGTTGCCCTCGGGCCGGCCGGGCGGGCGGCGTTATTGGGAATCACCCATTTCGCTGGTTGCCTAGTCTGGCGCCATGTCGTATCTGATCCGCCCGATTGTTCCCGACGAGCTGCGCGCCTTCGCTCAGGTCTGGGAGCGCGCCTTCAACTTCGACGAAAAGGATGAAGAGCTCGAGGCGTTGAAGAAGACCTTTGAGTTCGACCGTTCGATCGCCGCGCTGGATGGAGAACAGTTCGTCGGTACCGGAGGCGCCTTTTCGTTCGCCCTGACGACGCCGGGTGGCAGTGTCTCAACCGGTGGCCTGACGGCCATCGCGGTACTTCCCACCTACCGGCGACAAGGCATCCTCACCGACATCATGCGCTATCACTTCGATGAGGTCCGGTCTCGCGAAGAGCCCCTTTCTGTGTTGCGGGCTTCCGAGAGCACCATCTACGGCCGCTACGGCTACGGCGTCGCCACTATCGATGCGGGCTTCGAGATCGATCGTCGCCACACCAACTTCGCTGCGAAGCTTCCCACTCCGGGACAGGTCCGGCTGATCGACAAGGACGAGGCTCGATTGACAATGCCGGCGATCTACGAGCGGTTGATCCCGTTGTGGCCCGGGTTTCTCAGTCGTTCGGGAGCGGAGTGGGATCTGTATCTCCTGGACATGGAACATTGGCGGGATGGCATGACGTCCAATCGCTTCGTGATCTATGAGGAGAAGGGTGAAGCCATCGGCTACCTGCGGTACCGGGCCCGCGAGAAGTGGGAGCAAGGACACGCTGTCGGCGAACTGCTGGCCGCCGAGCTGATGGCTGTGACGCCGGCTGCTGAATCTGCGCTGTGGGACTACGCCTTCTCTGTCGACCTCATCCAGACCATCAAGACCCAGAGTCGACCCGCGGAAGAGCTACTGTCGGAGCTGTTGGCGGATCCGCGTCGCATGAAGATCAAACGGGGTGACGGTCTGTGGGCGCGTCTGCTCGACATACCAGCCTCCCTGGCGGGTCGCCGCTATGCATCTGAGGGACAATTGGTTTTCGAGGTGGTCGATTCGTTTCTGCCCGACGTCGGAGGTGTCTTCGAACTCGAAGGAGGGCCCGACGGCGCGGCGTGTCGCCGCTCGACGGCGACGCCCGAGTTGAAACTCGATGTTGCCGGTCTTAGTTCTCGCTATCTCGGCGACGGCAGTTTCCGACTGCTCCATGAAGCCGGTCGGCTGACCGGAGAAGTTGAAGCGGTTCGGCGGGCCGATCAAATGTTCGGGTGGGACCGGCTGCCCTGGTGCCCGAACTACTTTTAGACCGCTGCGGCCCCCAGTTCTCAGCTTCCAGTGTCTCCCCCCTGGCGAGCGAAGTGAGTGGGATGGGGGAGTACCGCCGGAGGCGGGGAGGGGCGGTCGGTTCCCACCAGCCAGGCCGCCGTCCGCGGTCCGCTTTCCGCAAGATCGCTGGTTGCTGCTTGGTGGTTGCTGACAGCTGACTACTGTCTTCACATGGCCAAGATCCACGGCGGGCAGATCATCGCCCGGGCCCTCAAATACGAAGGCGTCGACACGATCTTCACCCTCACCGGCGGCCACATCGTCGCCATCCTCGATGGCTGTGTGCAGGAAGGTATCCGGGTCGTCGATGTGCGCCACGAGCAAGCGGCCATCCACGCTGCGGAGGCCTACTACCGGCTGACAGGGAAACTTGGCGTCGCCGCCGTAACCGCCGGTCCGGGGGTTACCGACGCGATCACGGGCGTTGCCAACGCCTGGTTCTCCGGTGCCCCGGTGTTGCTGCTGGGCGGTCGCCACTTCATCCGCCAAGAGCTGAAGGGCGGTCTCCAGGAGATGGATCATCCGCGGCTTTTTCGCTCCATCACCGCCTGGGCGGCCACGGCCTGGGAGACAAACCGGCTGGCCGATTACATCGCCACGGCCTCCCGCCATGCCTTTTCCGGCCGGGGAGCGCCGGTGTTCCTGGACGTGCCGATGGACGTCCAATTCGACCTCGTGGAGGAGTCGACGATCAGCTGGCCGGAAGGCCACCGCCCGTCACCGCCGGGCGCCTCGGCGAACGACGTCGCAGAGGTGGCCGCGCGGTTGTCCCAGTCCGAACGGCCGGTTGTCTTTGCCGGTTGCGGGCTGAAGGGCCAGGCCGAATTGCGGCGTTTTGCCGGATTCCTGCAGGCGCCTGTGTACCTGAGCGGAAACGCCCGCGGAGCGCTTCCCTATGGGCACCCGCTGCTGGGCAGTCGCCGGCGTTCGATGGCCTTCGCCGACGCCGATCTGGTTTTGGCGCTGGGTGTGGATTGGGACTTCCGAACCGGATACGGGCAGAGGATCCACGCCCATGCCCACATTGTGCAGGTCGATGCTGATCCCACCAAGGTTGGTTGGAATCGACCGGCGCATACTGCTCTCACTGCCGATCCGGCCCGGTTTCTTGCGGAACTGAATGAGGTCGCAGAACTGTATGCCCGCACTGATGTGCGCCGGTGGACCCAGGACATCATGGACGAAGAAAACGCGGCTCAGGTTCAGGCCGAGCAGGAAGCGGAGTCGGACGCTTCGCCGGTTCACCCGGAGCGCTTCGCCCGGGAGGTGGCCGATTACTTCGCCGACTCGATCATCTCATTGGATGGCGGCGACATCGTCTCGACTACTGCCAAGTGGCTCCGTCCGGCCGACCAGGGTGATGTGCTTGTCGCCGGGGCTTTCGGGACCCTCGGCACCGGAGCCCCGTTTGCGCTCGCCGCCCAGGTCGTCCATCCCGATCGCCGGGTCGGGATCGTCTTCGGCGACGGAGCCTTCGGCTTCAACGGTATGGAGTTCGACACCTTCGTCCGGCTCGGTCTCCCGGTGATCGGAGTGATCGGCAACGATGGCGTCTGGAACAACATCAAGACGTTCCACCGGGCGTTCTACCCGGACCGTCTGGTCGCCACCGACCTGGGGGTTCGTCCCTACCACCTGATGGTGGAAGGTCTGGGCGGCTACGGCGAGTTCGTCGACCGACCGGATGAGATCCGTCCGGCTTTAGAGCGGGCGGCCGCCAGCAGCAAGCCGGCACTGGTCAATGTGCACATTGCCGAGACGTTTCGCGCCAGTTCCAACTACGCCCAATGATCACTCAGCCTCCACCAGACCGCTTCGCTCCAGCCAAAACGGTGCCGAGCCTGGTTGCTGGTTGCTGGGTGCTGGGTGCTGGGTGCTTTTCCTACTGCAGAATGAGCGCCAGGCTCCCGACCACAAAACAGTAGAGGGCGAATGGTCGGAGCCCGATCCGCACCAGAGTCCGGATCAGGAAGGCAATCGCCAGGTACCCGGAAACGGCAGCCACGAGGACGCCAACCCACGACTGGGCGGGTATGCCGCCGTTGCCTGCGAGTTGCACGGTTTCGATGAGGCCACCGCCGGCGATGGCCGGTACCGCCAGTAGGAACGAAAAGCGGGCGGCTTGCTCAGCGCTGAGGCCCCGCCCCAGTGCAGCCGTAATGGTCATTCCCGAGCGGGAGATTCCCGGGAGAAGAGCGGTGGCTTGGGCAACGCCGACGAGTAGCGAATCGGTGACACTCGCCTGCTCCAGGATCTTGGCTTTTCGAACAATGAATCCTGATACGAGCAGAACCACGCCGGTAAACAACAGAGCTACGGCCACCGCGGTCACGGATTCCTGGAACAGTTCCAACTGTTTTTCGAATACGATCCCGATGGCGGCCGGTACAGTGCCGATGATGAGAAGGATCACGATATGGCGGGCTTCCGGATCCCGGCGGAAGTGGACCATCTTGGCCAGGTCTTTGCGGTAGTAGATCAGCACGGCGGCCAGCGTTCCCATGTGAAGCAGCGCCGACGTAGCCAGGTCGGGCGGTTCCAGACCGAGGAAGGCCGGGACAAGAACGAGGTGTCCGGAAGAGGAGATTGGCAAGAATTCGGTCAGACCCTGGACGAGGCCCCACAGCATTGCTTCGAGCATCGGCGGCAGGTTAGCGGGGAGTACCGGGCCCGGAGACGCCTCAATCTCGGCGGGAGGCCCGCCGATGAACTCTGTAGTCAAGAGGCCAACTGGAAGCCAGCTTCGACGCACACCAGCGGATCCCGGATATCCCGGCCTTCGACCCTCCGTCGGCCTGGTCTGATCGTCTCTCGCCGGTTGGCCCGGCGGATATCCGGCGATTTGTCCGGCCGGCATTCGGACGGATGGATCGAGTCTGAATTCGTTCTTCCGACGGTCCCGCCTACGAAAGCTGGCAAGCCCGTCGAGCACGGTGTTACGACCCGCTGAGTCTCAGCTACCCAAGATGATTGCCACTCTGGCCTCGGCCACGGCTGCCGCCACTATGGTCGCCCACTCGGCCGGAACGGCGACGAGTCCCGGGGGGCTTTCGATAGCCAGTGGGTCGCCCGCCTCCGCCGGAGCAACGATGATTCCCGGCACCGACTGTGGGGCATCATCCACTGCTTTGCCCAGCAAGATTATCTGGACGCTTTGACCTTGAACCACTCCCGCCGGGAGTTGGGCCTCCATGCTCCACCAGCCTTCCGGGACCGCGATCCGCTCTGTGGAAAGGATGGAAGGAAGGAGCGGTTCGCCGGCTGCCACCGGTCGAAGAACGATTCCCTGGGGGTTCTCAAGCGCTGGGAGCAACCCGACGGGTACGGAACGCCATTCGACCATCGTGTCCTCGAGGGCGGCCCCAGCGCCGAGATCGACGGCGGCAAAGGGCTGCAAAACAGTGGGCTCGGGTCGAACATCCAGCCAAGTCGCGGTGATGACGAGGACGGCGGCAGCGGCCCAGCGGAGGTAGGGAGGGCGACGGAACCAGTACACGGAGGCAACGTATCGTGCGTGAGTAGCGCTGGGAAGGGGGTCGCTTGTCGGTTGCCTGTACGAACTTGCGTGAGAAACCTGCGCTAGGCGCGGGAAACTCACGCAAGAACAGTTATCGACCGATCACTAATCGTCGCTGCTGGAGCTGCTCGACTTGGAGCTGCTCGACTTGGAGCTGCTCGACTTGGAGTCGCTCGACTTGGAGCTGCTCGACTTGGAGCTGCTCGACTTGGAGCTGCTCGACTTGGAGTCGGTGACGTAGAACCCAGAGCCCTTGAAGATGATCCCGGCGGGGTGAAAGACCTTCTGAACGTTGCCTCCGCACCCCTGGTGCTTGCGGAGGGGTTTGTCGCTGAACGATTGAACGACATCAAATCGTTCACCGCATTCTTTGCAGGCATATTCGTATGTGGGCACGACTGTTCGGATTTCCTCGACCGGAGAAAGTCCATGATATCAAGCCGTACGGTATGAGCCTTGGTGCTGACTGGTGCGGCCATTTGCCGGAGACGGTTCCTGTCAAGCGGCGGATTCCAATATGCTGCGAGCATGCTCCGTGCCGTTGTTGCTCTTGCGTTTGCCTACCTCATTGGCAGTCTCGACTTCGCGGTGATCGTCGCTCGCCTCAGAGGTGAGGACATCTACGCGATGGGGAGCGGCAACCCCGGAGCGTCCAATGCTCTGCGATCGATGGGGAAAACGGCGGGGGCGCTGGTGCTGCTCGGCGATCTCCTCAAAGGCCTGGTTGCGGCAGCAGTGGGTGCAACCTTGGGTGGGAGTGGGACGCTCGCCTCAGCCGCGGGTTTGGCCGCGGTGGTTGGGCATTGTTATCCCATGTTTCACCGGTTTCGGGGAGGGAAGGGAGCGGCAACCTTCGCCGGGATGTTGCTGTGGGTGGCTCCCTGGGCGGGCCTCGGGATGGTTGTGGTGTTCGGAGGCGTCGTTGCTGTATCGAGGATTGCTTCGGTAGGGTCGATTGCGGGCGCGGCGTTGTCAGCTCCGCTGGCAGTATGGGTCGACGGTATGCGCGGCTGGAGTCTTGTCTGGCTAACTGCGGCCGTCGCGCTGGTCATGTACCGGCATCGTGGCAACATCGCCCGACTACTTGGAGGCGCGGAACGAAAGGTTGTGGGGGAATGAGCATCGAGGTAGCGATCGTGCCCGCGGCCGGGCGCGGAACCCGAATGCGGCCGGCGACCCGGGTCGTTCCCAAGGCGCTGATCCCGGTTGTCGACCGCCCGGCGATTCAGTACGCCGTTGAGGAATCCGTTCGGGCCGGTGCCCGGGAGGTCATTCTGATCGTGGACCCGGGCGTTGGTACGTTGACCGAGCGTCATTTCTGGGAGGAGGGTCCTCTCCCCGGTTTGCGGGATGTGAGAATCACGCCGGTGGTGCAGGAAATACCGCACGGGCTTGGGGACGCGGTCCTCACCGCTCGCCAGGCTGTGGCCGATCGGCCATTCTTCTGTTTACTGGCCGACAACATCCCGCCTCCCGGTGGGGATGTGCTGCCGGGGATGGCGGAAGCCTTCGAAAACATGTCCGTCGTGTGCCTGCGTCGGCTGACGCCCGATTTCCTCGAACGATACGGCGTGATCGTGCCGGGGACCTGGTTTGGCGAAAATGTCGTTGAGGTCCGGGGAGCAGTCGAGAAACCCGGCGCCGCCGATGCACCATCCGACCTTGGCCTGATCGGGCGCTACATTTTCACTCCGGAAGTGTTCACGATCCTCGAGAACCTGCCTCCGGGGTTGGGCGGTGAGATCCAGCTGACCGACGCCATCTCGGCGATGGGCGAAGCTGGACGATGCTTGGGGTATGTGGCCGGCCAGGATCTGCTCGACGTCGGCAACCCCCTCGGGTTGCTCGAAGCTTCCACGGTGCTGGGGTTGAGCCATCCAGAATGGGGCACCGTGTATCAGGCGTATCTCGCCCGACTGGTGGAAGAACTTTGAAGCCTCTGCCGGAAGCCCGGCGGGAAGTACTGGCCGCGGTTCCGGCGTTGCCGCCGGTTTCGGTGCAGCTCCTCGAAGCATCCGGATTGGTACTCGCCGAACCGGTGTTGGCACCCCACGATGTGCCGCCCTTCAAGAATTCGGCCATGGACGGGTATGCGGTCCGGGCCGACGACGTGCGAGAAGCGCCTGTCGTGCTCGCCGTCGTTGAAGACCTCCCGGCCGGTTACGTGGCGACCTCCTCGGTGGGGCCCGGCGCTGCTATCAGGATCATGACGGGCGCTCCCATCCCGGAAGGGGCGGATGCCGTGGTGCGAGTTGAGGACACCGAGCCTCGCCACGGCAAGGTTTGGGTCGGATCATCTGTTCTGGCCGGAACCAACATCCGTGCGGCCGGCGGCGACGTTGTGGCCGGGACCCGAGTGTTCGAGGCCGGCGAGCGACTGGGGGCTGCCCACTTGGGGGTGCTGGCTTCGCTCGGCGTTGCGAACCCGATAGTCAGACGTCGCCCGCGGGTTGCCATATTGTCCACCGGCGATGAGGTCATGTCTCCAGACGTTGTCGTACTACAGCCGGGCCAGATCCGGGACACGAATCGGATGGTGCTCAATAGCCTCTTGCTGGATCTGGGTGCCGAGGTGCTCGACCTCGGCATTGTTCGGGACGACGCCGACCTTCTAGCTGCAACTCTGAACAGGGCTGCCATTGAGGCCGATGCGATCCTCACATCGGGCGGAGTCTCGATGGGAGAATATGACCTCGTGAAGGCCGTGCTGCGAGATTTGGGGCGGATCAGTTTCTGGCAGGTAGCCATGCAACCGGGTAAGCCATTCGCGTTCGGGCTACTCAACGGCACTCCTTTCTTCGGGCTGCCCGGTAATCCCGTCAGTGTCATGGTGGCCTATGAGCAGTTCGCCCGGCCGGCGCTCCTACACATGATGGGGGCAACCAATCTCTTCCGGCCGCGAATTCGGGGGCGCATGCTGCAGCCGGTCGACACCAATCCGGACAAGGTCGTTTTTTTGCGGGTCCGGGCCGGCGTCGACGACACCGGCGAGTGGGCGGCTGAACTGAGCGGCGGGCAGCTGTCGAACATGCTGTCGGCCATGGCCTATGGCAATGCCTTTGCGGTCATCCCGGTGGGAACAGGCGCTGTTGAGGCGGGCGACGAAGTCGACCTAGAGATGTTCACCTGGCCGGAGACCAGGACGAAAGGCGAGGTGCTGGATGGTTGACGAAGAGTTCTCTCATCTCGATGAGGATGGCCACGTCCATATGGTGGACGTCGGCGGCAAGGACACGACCGATCGGGAGGCGACCGCTGAGGCACACGTGGTCATGGACCCTTCGACCCGCGATCGGCTTTTTGCGGGGGACCTTCCCAAAGGAGATGCGCTGGCCGTAGCCCGGGTGGCCGGGATCATGGCGGCCAAGCGGACCGCCGAGCTCATTCCGTTGTGTCATCCGATCGCCATCACCGCAGTATCGATCGACGTCAGGCCCGCCGGTCATGGAGCGTCCGTTCGAGCAACGGTCTCCACCCGCGATCGGACCGGTGTTGAAATGGAAGCGATGACCGCCGCCTCGGTCGCAGCCCTCACGGTGTACGACATGATCAAGGGCGTCGAACGGGGGGCGCACATCGCCGATGTGCGGCTGGTGGCCAAATCCGGCGGACGGTCGGGGGAGTGGATTCGATGAACGCCGCGGTGATCACCATCAGTGATCGGGTGAGTCGCGGCGAGGCAGAGGATCGGTCCGGCCCGGCGGCCGTGCAGATTCTCGAGTCGATCGGTTTTGCCACCCAGCTCGATCTGGTTTCCGATGGCGTTGAACCGGTTGCGGCCTCCCTCCGCCGCTGGATCGACCGGGGGATCGACCTGGTAGTGACCACCGGGGGCACCGGGTTCGGCCCACGTGATCTCACCCCTGAAGGAACCGCCTAGGTGATCGACCGGGTGGCGCCGGCTTTGGCGGAAGCGATGCGAGCGGTGACCTTCGGTGTGAACCCCCACGGCATGTTGTCGCGGGCCATCGCCGGCATTGCCTGCTCGACGCTCGTCGTCAATCTTCCGGGCTCGGTGGCCGGAGTTGAGGAGTCGCCGGCGGTCATTGCTCGGGCGCTCACCCACGCGGTCGAGTTGCTCTCGGCTCGGCCTTCCGACCACGTTCCGGGTCCTTCGGAGCACTCCGGATGACTTGTTGTTGAGGTTCGAACCTCCTAGTCTTCGATTCGGCACATAAGGGCGGAGATAGCGTTGGATAACCCTCTTGCCATACTCATCACTCTCGTGATAGCGGGAGCGTGGGCGGCATACCTTCTGCCGTCGATCTTTGTATCGCGGCGGAATGCTCCACTTCAATCAACTCAGGAATTCAACCGCATCACCGCGCGGCTGGCGTCGGTGCACGGCCACGCCGTCGAAAGTGCCGACCTGGCTCGCCGGCGGGTGCTGTCCCGGCGCCGCAAGTTCCTGGCCGGCCTCGCCCTGGCGGGCGCCACCACGTTGGCCATTGCGATCTGGCAGGGCTCCTCTATTCTGCTGATCGCCCATATCGTCATCGACGCGATCGGGGCCTGGTACGTCGCCATGCTCCTGCAGATCAAGCAGCGTCGGGTGGCTCCGAGAATCGTGGATCTGCGACCCGTGGAGGAGTCCCCGGAGGAGCGCCACCTGAGGATCGTGTCATCCTCTTCATCCTCCTAGAGGTATCCCGTGGATCAACCTGATCTGACCTCGCTCGAAGAGGCTGCTCGTGTCGAGCTCGATGACAAATTCGCAGCTCGCGAGCGCGCCCTGTCCCTGAGCCGCAAGGTCATTCGCTCTTCCGCCAATGCCATCCGCTCCCTGCACCGCGGCGATCTCGCGGAATCTGAGCGATTGATGGATGAGGCATCGGCCATGGTGGCCGAGGCGGCGGACGTGGTGGCCGAACACGGGGATGTCCGTTACGCGGGATTTGTCGACGACGCCGCCAAGGAGTACGCCGAGGCCCGCACCAGCTACGCTTTGGCGCTCGGAAAGCCGATCCCTCTCCCGGTCGACCTGGGTGTCGGCGTTACTCCCTACCTCAACGGGCTCGGCGAGGCCGTTGGCGAAATGCGCCGCAGGATGCTCGACTTGTTGCGCGCCGAGAAGATGGATGAGGCGGAGTCGACCCTGGACGCCATGGAGACGATCCACGGGTTGTTGGCCAGCCTCGACTACCCGGACGGGATGACGGGCGGCTTGCGACGAACGACCGACGTCGCCCGGGCTTTGATCGAGCGGAGCAGAGCGGACCTCACTTCCACCATCGTTCAAGAGCGACTGCGCCGCGATCTGGCGCAGCGGCTCGGCGATATCTCTCCCACGGGTTAGACTTCCGGCCGCCTTGGGGGTGTAGCTCAGCCCGGCAGAGCGCTTCCCTCGCACGGAAGAGGCCAGGGGTTCAAATCCCCTCACCTCCACCCAAGAAAACCCCAGGTCAACTGGGGTTTTTTCTCGGCTCGACTGACTTCCCAATAGCCCTTTTGGACGCTTGCGTCCGCGTCGCGTCCGCACGAGAGTTTGACACGAGGTCGTTGAGCCGGTCGGCTGCAGCTTCGTCGATGCCAGAAAAAAGATGCCCGTATCGGTCCAAAACCACTCGCGTTGACGTATGTCCTAGGCGGCTGGCGATGACTGAGGGATGCTCACCCTGCGCGATTAGTAGCGCCACATGGCTGTGACGCAACTCGTGGAATCGCAAGGGTTCGCCTACGGAGGCGCGTACTGATTGCTTCCAAACGCGCCCTCTCCAATGAGTCGGGCTGATCGGCCCGCCGGCTGGCGCTGCGAAGAGGAGCCCATTGTCACCTGGCGGAAACGTTTTCAAGTGTTCGACGAGTTCAGTGACAACGAAACCGGGCAGCATGACCGATCGCCGCGACGCTTTCGTCTTGGGCGGCCCGACGCGGATAACTCCTTTGACCTGGGTCAGGGTTTCAGTGATCGTGATCGACCGACTGAGTTCCGAGAAGCTCTGTCCCTTCAGAGCGCACACCTCGCCGAAGCGGAGACCCGCGAACCCTCCAAGCAACACCATGCATCGGTATTGGGGATCAATTGCGTCAGCGAGACTCAGAATCTCATCAGCCGATAGGAATCGCTGCTCCCCCTGCTCCAGCTTGGGCAGAGAGACTCCTTCGGTGGGTGAGTGAGCAATCCGTCGCGCCGCGACGGCTGCTCGAAGCGCGCCGCTCGCGAGTTGCCAAGCCTTCCGGACAGTTTCCGCCGAGTAGCCATCAACAGTCAGTTGGGATACCCACTGCTGCAGCGTGTCGGACCTGATGGCTAATAGCGGCATATCCCCAAGATGGGGGAACACCAGCGAGGCCATTACTGACTCGTCGCGGGCGACGGTTGACGGGCGGCGATCACGCCGAGTCCGCATCCATCTCGTTGCCCATTCACCGAAGCGAATTCGACCCGACCGTGGATCGGTCCAAAGCCCGTCGAGCTTCGCTCCTTCGACCTTCGTGAGATGTTGTTCAGCATCGATCTTCCGAGCGAAATTCTTTGCCCGCTCATGTCCGTCCGGCGTGCGGTATCGGACCTGCCAACTGGACTTGCCTGATCGATGGGTTACCTTGCGAATGTGCGCCACATCTTCACCGTAGAAGTGATTCGACCCGGATCAAAGTGAGCCGTTGATAATCGGAATTGGCGGTCCACAGGACTCGCAGAACGGGAACCCGTGAGGGTCGTATCGTTCTAGCGTGGCTCCACAGCGGCACTTGTCCCCGTTCCACTGACCGGGAGTCGCCGAGGGCGGTTCACGGCCCGTCTGCGAACGAAGCGAAAGAAGCGCAATAAGGCCCTCCGGATGGAGGAACCCCGGGACTTCCTTCGCATCGTTCGCATCTTCCGATGGGGTCAGCCTAAGAGAGTCGCTTGGACGCCCTCCAGACTGCTGCCTCAAGACCTCGACCGCGCCTCTTTGTGTTAGGTCGGTGATGGCGGCCTCGAGTCGTTGAGCCCGCACATGGTTCCCCAGGTATCTGTGAAGGTCTGTCCGTGTGAGGGCTTTCGGTGACGCACCTCGAAGCGCATCGAGAATCCGATCCGCCACCACGTCACCGTGAGATGATCCGAAGATCCGAGCGGCCGAAGTGGCGGAGTAGTCCCAGACCGCTGCCGCTGCCCAGAGATGTTCAGGTTCGATGACGGTAGAGCGGTCTAACAGCGCATAGATCATCGACAGCCGGAGGAGGTGAGCTTCTGCTCGGGCCAGGAGCGCTCCGAGCATTCCATCGACTTCGTCATCGATACCGACGTACATCGTTTCCCACAAATCGTCGGCAGAAGATGATCGGCGCATTCGGCCCACCTTTCGACCGATGGACAGGGTCTCGCCGATCCGCCGGCCGATGCTGCTGACCTCGTCATCGCCCAGTGATCCGCCGTGCGGGAGGAGCTTCGATCGCTCTACCCAGACCCAAAGGAAGCGGTTGCCAAAGCCGTTGACGACCTCTACGTCAGTGAGATACCGACGCAGCTCCTGGGCTGTTATGTGTCCCTCCATGGAGACGTGAGATCCGTCGACTCGCAGGGGTTCGTGTCGCGTAAGGTTCCGCAAGTCGCCGGAATCCCAGGCTTGCCTCAGGACCGCCGAGACGATGGACCCGTCGCGGTTGGCGACCTTGAGCACTCGCCCGAATTCCGGCTCCACAACGAACAGTCTCTTGTCCGGCGCGGACCCATCGCGGTGCTCTGCCAAGGCTGCGATTAGACCCTCACCAGAAGCGATCCCAGAAACCACGCATTCGCTGGACCAGGCTGGGTCTGCGTGCCTCATTAGCCAGTTGCCGTTGGCTCGCGCGGTTCCCTTGCGGGCCCGTGAGGTTGGACCGACGAACACTGCGTTGATTCGTGTTCCGTGCCTTGCGCCATCAGCAACCATGTACGGTCCGGGGCCCACGGCGTTTCCAAATGAGGCAAGCAGGTCGATCAGGATCGCCACGTCGGCTGCTTCTGTATGCGGTCGAAACATCCGAACCGCATCTCCTGCGAGGCCGTGGAGGGCTCGTTCGTCCAGTGCGAGTCCAAACCCGCGATAAACGGCATTGCGCGGGGTCATCGCCAGTCGCCCTTCTGGCTCACTCGGTCTTCAGCTGCGAACTCGGATTCGACCCACCGGTCGAGATCCGCACGGAGGTAGACAACCCGGCCGCCAACGTTCGCACACCGGGGTCCTTTGCCCGCGTGGCGCCACCATCGCAATGTTGCAGGGGACCTTCGGAGAAATGCGGCTGCCTCTTCGAGGAAAACAAAATCGCCGGACATATCAAGCTCCTTGTTCAGGAGTCTTGACCGTCCAGCGGCTCGACAGACTCTTCTTACCAGAGCAAGTTTAGACAAAACCCTCCATGCTCCCAAAGGGTTTCAACCATCGCCAACTAGGCAACTCTTGACGTCGTCACAAGGATCGTCATGATGCGGTCATGGAGTACAGAGACAGCCCAAATGGCCAGCCGACGATTGCTTTTCGCGCTCCCTCCGGCCGTGATGCAGATCTCCTGCGTTACACAGCCAATGCTCTAGGAGAGACCATTTCGGAATTCTGCCGTCGCGCTGTTTTTTCGCGACTTCATTTCCTGGGGCGGGATCCAGTAGAACCAGTCGCCCCCGAAGGGAGACAATGATGACGCCATATACGACGCCGAGATACCCAGATACCAGGATTCGACCCGCGAACGAAGCCGTGCGGGAAGCCAGGAACCGCTTGAGTGGTGCTGAGGCAGCGCTGCGTCGAGCAATAGACGACAAAGCAGCTGGTGACCGCCGAATCGCAGAACTCAAGTCCCGGGGTATCTTCGACCCCTTCCTCGTGGAGCGTGACTCGACTCTGGCTGAGCTCTCAGCCAACGGCTCTGCCCTGGTCTATCGACACGGCACCATAGAGCGAATCGACCGCCTTCGGGAGATAGTCACTCAGCGCCAAGCCGATCTTGAGGAGGCTCTGAAAGTACTGGCAGAGATCCGCACTCGTCCGGAGCCACGCTCCGAATCAGACGTGATCGAAGCTGCGACAAATGCCGGAGCCAAGTACGTGACTACTCGGCCAATGGTCCTGGCCGGCCAGTCGCTTGACATCGCTGAACCAGTACCGCCAGGCATGCTTGACGGGATCACGTGGCAGCGACTCAACCTGTGGACGAGAGGGAACCAGCCAATGCTGAGGGAGGTTCACTGATGGCCAATGAGAGTTATCAGAAGGTCAGAGCCGACGAGGCAACCATTGAAGAACGGATTGCTGAGCTTGTGAGTAGCGAAGCACGCCGCCTTCTTTGGCAGCGCTTCGGACGGTCGGAACCCGGCCTCACCAAAGAGAAGATCAAGGTTGAGATCTGGAAGGAGAATCCGGAATTGGTCGCTTTGATTCGTTCGCGTTTTGCATCTATGCCCTTTGCAGAAGCCCGCAACGAAATCCGAAAGGACCAACGGTACGACTTTACGGAAGCACTGAACCTTTTGGCCTCTGGGTTCCCGCGGTGAGCGGCTTTGGACGGGTGGAGCAACTCCTTTCCGACACCCGCGCAACTGCCGCAGGGAGCGTTCCGGTTGTTCCACGAGGCGCTTGGACGCTCAACCGGAACCTTCCCGCGTCACGTGACCACTGATGTCCGGAAATGTCCGCAAAGATAGGGCCGCTACCGCTCTCGCAGCTGGATCAACGCTGACCGAAGCCGCGCGCGCCGCCCAAGTCAGCGAGCGGACAGTGCGGCGATGGCGTGACACTGATCTAACTTTTCGAACCCTGATGCGCTCGATACGGCATGAAGCATTCGATGGAGCGGTTTCGATCCTCGTGGACCGATCCGCAGAAGCTGCCCGCACCTTGGTCGCGCTGGCCACCGAACCGCACTCCAATGCGCCGGTTCGGTTGGGTGCCTGCCGGTCAGTGCTCGCCTTCGCCAACGATTTGCACCGCGGCACCGAGATAGAGCACCGCATCGAAGCGCTCGAGGAAAGGCTCGGGCTATGAGTGCTGCACACGAACGTCGCCTTGACCGGATCGAGAACCACGTCGGCCCGCCCTCGCCGATCTCCGGCGCACAGATCGACGTCTGGATTGACTTGCTTGAACGACAGCTCGATTCCTTTGACCGAAACGACATGGAAGCCGTAGGGCGCCTGGAGAGCGAATATAGAGAGGCCGGAGGTCTTGGCGCCCAGGACCTAGAAGAGATGATTGCCCAGTTGGAAGAGCGCGCACATGCTGACACGTGATAAACAGGTTTGGCACCAGGCAAACCGATTCGCGGCGGCATTCATGTCTTGGCAGGACTGAAGCGAGAACCGAAACTTGTCTCATATGCGACGTACAATGAGGATAAGCTGGAAGGGGCTATCTAAGGGAGACGGCATGATCGATCGAGTAGAGGTCAGTGCTCACTCGTTGCTGGATCATGACGACCAGGACGGGATTGAACAGGGAGTCAAGGAGTGGGCAGAGAGGATTCGGAAAGCCAAGGCGGCGCGAGAAGCGACGAAGAAGCTGCGAATGGGAAAACCAGCGGCGTTCCAATCCAGGCGAATCCCCAACAGTTAGATCTTCCTGTTCAGAGTCCGCTGTACCATGCTGAGCAATCCGATCGTTATCAACGCCAGGCTCTGATCCTTGATTACGAGAGGCAGTTTGACTGTCGGTTGGTTGCCGTGGTGGATCAGATTTTCGGATGGAGCGTTACGTTCTTCGAGGAACTCATTTACGACGCTAACCCGAACCAGGACCTCCATCTCTTACTTGATACTCCAGGAGGAGATGGCGAGATCGCTGTCCGTCTAGCTCGTGCCGCGCAGACGCGATGCCGAGAGCTGACTGTCGTCGTTCCAGACAAGGCGAAGAGTGCTGGCACTGTCCTGGCGCTCGGCGCTCACCGGATCATCATGGGGCCAACCAGTGATTTGGGGCCAGTCGATCCTCAGTTCCAGATCGGAGACAACACTCTCGCTTCGGCGAAAGACATCATCGCTGCAGTCGATGATGCCGTCGTCAAGGTTCAGACTTCGCCGGAAACCTATCCGCTGTTCGCCTCGCTCCTGAGTGACCTCACCGGACTCATGTATCAGCAGGCCAAGAGGGCATTGGAACATACCGATGACCTTCTTCGAGCTGCGATTACCAGCAACCCCGATCGCTCCCCCGAGGTCATTGAAGAGATGTGCAATCGGCTCCACGGCCCGCTCATTCAAGATCCCCAGATTCATGGAGCCGTTTTTGGTGGAACCGAAGCTCTGAGCACTGGACTACCGATCGAACTAATCGATCCGAGTTCGGACCAGTGGCAGCTGATTTGGCGGCTCTGGACCAAATACTTCTCCATACTCCCCGCCCGGATTTACGAAGGCTCTAGGGCATCTAAGATCATCCGTTTTGCCGGCTAGTGGACCGCCACAACAGCCGTTGTCTGCCTTGGATAACCGCTATTGTCCGTCCTTCATCCC